>DAJC01000036.1:4496-19916 GCA_002498845.1 Thermoplasmatales archaeon UBA509
TTTTCTTTCACTCAAGAATCTTGACAGTCTTGTTTGTTGATCTCATTCCTCTGATGATTTTTATTCTGGATTGTTCAACATTGAAATGAGCGCAAAGTTGCCTTAATACATCGGCATTTGCTTTACCATTTTCTCTAGGCTCGTTGGTGTAAACAGTAAGCTTATTACCTTCGGCAATAATCTGACCATTCCCCCGTTTTACCTTAACCTGAACTATCAATGCATTTTCAGGTGTTGCATTTGATATGATCGGATTAATTTTGTTCATATTTCAGGTACATCGCATTTCTCCGGTTAAATATGAAAGAAAATCGCTTTCAATATATGACCGGTAATCAAGATATCAGGCTTGGAAGATGCTTAACTATCATGTATGGTAGCATTAAAATTGCACTTATTTCATTTCTACTTTAGAGATCTCTGTAACCAAAGCAATATCTTCATGTTTCAGCACATGATCGAACGCTACAGAATCACCTACCCTGATGCATTCCGGCTGAAATCTGTGGATGGGATTTTGCGAAAGATTCTGGATAAGATCCTTGGCTTAAAGGCCATACCAGAAAAGAGGAACGCGTTGCAGGCAGTAAGAAGTGCACTTGTAGATCCCTTATGAAAGAGTGCCTGTTCTTAGTCTAAGCAGAAAGCAGGCACGTGAGTTCCAGCGCACTCCATTTTTAAGATCCGAGTTATTTTGCTGGATCAGCAGAGCGGATCTATTTGAATTTAGAACAGATGCCTGATAAAAAACAAGGTTGTTATGTTTTAACATTATTGTGAAGCTATAATAATCTTGGAAGCAGTAGGACGCCGGATTCCCAATAGAGTGCTCCGACCGGGATTTGGACCCGGGTCGTCGGCTCGAAAGGCCGATATGCTTGGCCGGACTACACCATCGGAGCAGAACAGACCCTAAACCCACATACTTATATGTATTTTTGTAGCTGGTGCCAGTCCATCAGGTCAAGGTAACCTGTATCTGAGGATGGCGCAATAGCCCCCGAAATTACTCACTATCCTGCCAGGATCAGTTCCTGTCCCTATTATGTGCACCCTTGTACCATAGTTTCTGGACACTTCCAGAAGCTTCCTGCCCTCAGGGGTCCTGAATTTTTCCTCAGAAACAATAAGTGTATCCACGGCGCCAGCTTCAAGTGCTTTCAGAACATCTTCGTATCCATATGTTCCAAGGCCGTCTGTCCCAACATGCCTCAGAAAGCTCTCCACGAGTCTGGAATCTCCAGAAATTCTCAGGTCCCTGAAAATGGCATCAGCCTCGGGAGTATTCAGGAATTCCCAGACAGCGCCTGCATCTGATCTGTTGGTGGGGTATGTCACCACCCGGAATCCTGTTCCGCCGTATGTTCTGAATGCGTTTACTATCTTTTCTCTGGTGAATCCTGGTCCAAGGACAATTATGGTGCTTCCTTCTGGCAGCATCCTGCGGCATGACTCAACAATTTCCCTGTGAAAATCCTGTTCAGAGAAATTACTTTCGTAAGCTTTGCCTGTGAGATGTGAATCGATCTTGCCTATGCTCTGTATCCCGTATGACTTCAGCATAAGAATCCATGCGGTCTCATCATCTGCGGCGATGAAATAGAATTTCTGTGAAAACTTATTATCCAGGGCCTCAGCCAGGAGTTCACGCTGCTGTTCCAGCCACTGCTGCTTCTTGAGTTCGAAGTTGTCGCCGGGTGATATATTGAATGACTGATGGTCTCCAATGATGTCCTCAGGTCCTTCCCTTATGGTGCCAAGAACCTTCAGATTTCCAGAAAAATCCTGGAATTCAACGCTCTCAGCAACTATGGATGCGGTGACAGGTTTTCGCGGGGATTCCTTGGATCTGTTCATGTCCTGCTGCTTCTCCACCCTTCTCAGGGTTGTCATCCTGACCATGTCTCCAGGATTTATGAGGTTCTTCAGATACCATAAATCATCATCGGAATCTACGTGTACCGTAATCCATTCAGAATCCTTCTTTTCCGTGATCCTCATCTTTCTTTCTCCGCCGTGCCATCAACTATGGACCGGATCTCATTCTTTATTGATGCATAGTGAGTCCCCTCCCAGTAGATCTTTCCGCAGTGAGTGCAAATGTAAACCCTGTTCTGCAACTTCCTGACCCCGGGTGGCAGACTTGCCATGATGGCTGGGTCATCAGTGACCCTGAGCAGACCGTTACAGAGTGGACATCTTGTGAAATAAAGGGATTCATCAGGCGGAAATCTTGCCACGAATTCTCTGAGCTGTTCCACATGCCTGTCAGATTTGATATATATGGAATTTCTGTACCTTACGGAAAGTTCCCTGTCCCTTGTTATTAGGATCAAATCTTCCCTTGAACATGTCTCAATGATTGAATCATCCGCCATGTCAGAGGTTGCATACCCGACATCATAGCCCATCAGGCGTAACCACCTGCACATCTTCCCCAGCATGCTGTCAGCGAAGAATCTCATTTCAGTAGTCTTTCCATCGTCCTGACATATCATTGTCGATGCCCATCAGATCCAGAACCCGAGATACAACAAAATTCACCATGTCACCAGCAGTCTCAGGCCTTGTGTAATAACCTGGCATTGCAGGAGCCACAATCACTCCGTTTGTCGACAGCTTCAGCATGTTTTCAATGTAAATGGAGCTCAGTGGCATCTCTCTTGGTACAATCACCATCCTCCTACGCTCCTTCATGGATACTGCAGCAATCCGTGTGATGAGAGTGTCAGCCATGCCGGTAGCCATCCTTGCAAGGGTGGTGTTGGAGCAGGGAATTATGACAAAACTCCTGAACCTGAAGGATCCGGAACTCACCGGTGCAGCAAGGTCAGAATCATCATAAACATGTTCAGCCAGTTTAGAAAAGTCCTCCAGAGTCAGGTCTGTCTCAGCGGTCATGACCCTTTTCGCACCATCAGAAATGATCAGGTGGCGTTCAAAATTCTTAAGCGATTCAAGGAGCCTGAACGCAAGAACAGTTCCTGAAGCTCCTGTTACGCCCACAACTATCCTATTGTCTCCCTTCAATGAATATCCATAAAAGATGTATATGGGATATATAAGTGATGGTCTCAGCGCTTTCTGTTAAAGTAGAAGTACAGTACGAAGGTTGCGGCGAATATTGCCACGATTATCGCTGCATCCCTGTAATCGTCATAAAGACTGACAACCCTGGGCTTGGACCACGAAAATCCAGGATAAGCACCGGAATCAAGGGCTTTGATGTTTGACAGGTGGCTTCCGCCGCTGGTCACAAGGGACTGCTGGTTCTCAGTCATCTTGAATGCTATGGTGAAGTTCTGGACACTGGGAAAACCAATTGAAGACAGCGCAGTTATAACATCGAGTCCGTATGGGTTGAGGCCTGTGTATGACAGATCGAACACTATGAGGTCCTGCGTTGAATTTGCGCTCCAGTTGTATGTTACGTATGTGCTGTTATCTATTATATCTGCAAAGAATGAGTTCCACTCCGTAGTGCTGATCGTGTAATGGTTTTCGGTTCCGTTTATATAATAGGTAACTGAGGGCAGACTCGATGGGGGCGGATTCAGTACAGGAGTGCTTCCCATGGCTGATATTGGAGCAACGGCCAGCACAAAAACGAATGCCAGAGCCGCTAGTGAAATGGCTGTCTTGTTTTTCATGAAATTGAATCCGAAACAGATATGAATTTCTCTAAATAAGTTTTTCACTGCAATTTTCCAGATACGGATTCAGTTTCCTCTTCTTGCCATTGATGGATCCATGGCGTATTTCTGGCCATCAGGATCAGCAAGTATGAGGATTTTCCCACGATCTACCAATCTTCTGAGAGCCGATTCCATGGTCTTCTTCCTGATTCTGCCAGCCTTGCCTTTTTTCATAATTTCACGTATGGTTCTGTTTCTCATTTCCATTATGATCTCAGCTGCGGCATCCTCATCTGCGCCATAGGCAACCTGCCTGTATGCGACCAATGATACCGGGATCATGGCTACCAGTGCCTCAGGAATGAAACCGAAAGTGAACACGGTCCTGGTTGTGCTTTTTCCGTGACCGTTAAAATGGACATCAAGGTTCACAGTGTGGTACCCTGGAAGGAGAAAAATGCTCAATGAATCTCCTCCATAGGATTCCCCTGATACAGTCCAAGTGTATCTAAGGTTCTGAAGGTCAGTACCATGAACAACTGGATGAAATTCTGCAAAACCTGATATGATGCTGTATGCAATTCCTATGCCTGTGATCTGAGGATAGTAAGTGACGTTTATTCCTCTAATTTCTGTGCTGTTTATGTTTCCACACATGTCTGTGGCTGTCAGGAATACGCTGTAATTTCCATCGGCATTGAAGTTAATGGTGACATTCCCCCGGCCTGTATATCCAGAATACAGGACTCTTGAATTGCTCATTTTGATCTCAATGTATGCCGGTACGGCATCCATAACAGAAAATGCCAGTTCAGTGGTGTTTGTGCCTGAAAGATTCATGTCTGCAACTCTCACCGATATTGCTGGAGGTCGATCATAGCTGGCTACCATGATGTTCTCCCTGGCAGAATTGTTCCAGAGGTTCCTGGCGTAAAACGTCACGTTGTAAGTTGAATTTCCTTCTGGTAAAGTTATTTCCCCATCTTCGGCAGACTGGATTGCCCACGATCTTCCTCTGCTTATGTTTGCCACGATGGAGATGTTGGCACTGTCCACATCAGGAAAATGCAGCACAGTTGAATTTGTGTATATGACAGGCTTCGGGAAGGATGGCACAACCGGAATTGTGTTGTTCACGCTCAATGATAAGTTACGGGATGAAATCAGGCCGCTACTGCCGATTGCCTCAATATTCATATGATAAGTACCATTCTCGTGGAAAAAGCCACTGCCCTGATCAAGGACAATATTCCAGTTTTTTCCGGTGACCTCCCACTCTCCAATCACATTGCCACAGTAAATGATGGATGCAGATATCCGTGATGTTACATTGCTTGTTGCGTTGATTGTCATGGTGTTATTGCTGGAATCACCATAGAATGAAAGTAAACGGGAACCGGATGTGTTCACACTCAACAGAGGTCGGTATGTTTCGATCCCAAAGCTCCTGGAACCAAGGAATGCAGTTTGACCATCAAGAAGCGTTGCATTGAGCGACAGGACATAATTTCCGTTTGTCAGATTGAGGGTTGTCCAGTTGGTGTCAAGCTGATACGAGAGATTCATAGCGGCACCGTGGACATATAGGTCGTAATATGAAACGTTCTCCACTCCTACCCATTGTACAGTTATGTTGCTCCTGCTGTAGTACGTCCCATTTGTTATACCTATGGAGGTGCTGCCTGAAATGCCCTTTATGGTGGTGTAGTTGAACCATCTGGAATGCACTATTCCGAAGCAGTCTGTATAGTTCACCCAGAGAACCAGTTTCCCCGGGTTGGAGGACACAAACAGCCCGAATGCCAGAGAATTTGTTGTGTACGTTCCACTGTTCCATTGCACGCTTGTTGTGCCATTGCCAGAAGTGCCAGTTATATTTATTGTAAATCCCTGGGACTGGGCGATGTATGTCCCATTGCCTGGATTCACATATATGACAGGTATCTGGCTGTCAATGGAAACCTCCTCATACACTGAGGATGAATAACCGGCCATGTTGCTGGCTGTTACAGTGAGCCGGTATGTCCCGGTGGGAAAAAGTGAGGCATCGATTGTGATACTGCCGTTACTGGCTTTAAGCTCAGTACCGCCAAGGGTCGCATTCAGGCTGTATGTGAGGTTTGAATGCACCGAGTATTCCACGGTAGAATTGTGTGTTATTATTCCTGCAGGCTCCAGACTTATGCCTATACCATCTGTAGACAGTGGCTCAGCGCTGCTGTAGAATATGTATATGTCGCTACCGGCAGCAAGTGTACCGGCAGAGGCATTTTCGTCAAGATAGACTCCGGTTATGTTCTGCACAAAAATGTTGCTGGCGATGGCATAGTACGGGCTCAGGAACTCAGCCTGTCCAGAATCCATGTGCAGTGCAGTGTCTCCGGCCCCTGACCAGGTACTCAGGGATCCGTTGATGATAAGCATCCGGCTGTAATCCTCAGGGTCAAGCATGAATGAATAATGTCCACTGGTTGTTGCGTTCATCAGAACTTCGTATACGCCATCTGTTTCCCAGGCCAGGCTCGTGTTCACAATATTCCCGTTGAATGTCTGTCCAGGAGCCATGGTCATATCCAGTGTTTTATTGAGAATGAAATGAATGGTGTCCCCGGACGAGAGATTGAGATCCATTCCCGTTAGGTTTCCGTGTGACTGGCTCATGGCCACAAGTAAGCTGTCTCTACCAAGAGAGATATTGTATGCTGTGGATGTTCCACTTGTGAAATTGATTGCTACCAGCGAGAAGCGGGAAACCATTACAAAGCTTCCGTGGAGAAAGAAGACTCCAGTGAAATAGGGAAAATGTCCATAGGAGAGTGCACTGGAGACTGAAAGATCTGTCAGGTTAACGGCAATCATGTTCACTTCCGTGCTGTTCCCACAGGCAATATATTCCACGTTGCCAGATACCACAGATACAAAGTTTCCTCCGGAGATAGGCTGTACCTGGGTGAGAATACCTGCAGTCTGGTTTGCGTAATTCCAGTATGAAATAGAAGTTTTGCTGGAGTGCGCAACGAACAGGACATCATTAAGTTCAGGGTCCAGTACCGGGATCGACGCACTTCGAATGTCACCTGTAACATTTCCGGACTGCTGCAATTCGTATGAATAATTTCTGGACTGTAGAGGTGCAAAGCCCGCATCGTGGCTGGTAACATAGAGTTCGTCCAGAGTGATACTGCAGTTGCTACCGCCGACCAGAAGGCTGAAATTCCCGGGGTGTAGTGTACTGTTGACCGGCACAGTCATGGGGAAATTTCCCGTCGAGTTGTATCCACTCTCAATTGAAAAGAATATCTTGTTTGGATACAGGCTGTTCCATGACAATTCAACTGTCTGGAACGCGTCAATTGCTGGATCCGGTCCTACATTTTGAATGGTTTTTCCGTAGATATACTGATGGGAGACGCCATTTTGCTGATCACCGGGCCCAAAAAAGTAGTGGATGATATTGCGGCCGCCCTGCATTATTGCAAGGTTGTCAATAGTTGTCAGCAGATTATCAGCGTCGTTCCACGAGTAAGTGATTTTCATGCTCTCATTTGATGTCCCGTTGAGGTTTATGTAAAAATATTCCGGGCTGGATATGGGTGCGCTTGTATTGATATTGAATCCGGAAACTGGCAATGCGCTACCCTCAACCATGTGTGAATAGGAATTGAGCGGTGTGTTATTGAAGTTCACCCAGCTTGTGTTTGCAGGATACTGGCCAGAGGGAATCTCCGTGAAGTTATAGAGGCCTGGACTGCCGACGGGAGCTTGAATATTTGATCCGGATGAAACTTCAGACGTAAATACCGTAATTGGTATTAATAAACTTAATACTATTAATACCATTAATACCTTAAGTAGCATAGATTAATAAATCACCCTTAAGGGATAAGTTATATAAAAAATATCCATGAACCACCAGAATTGAACTATTATATGCAGGCAGGCAATGGAGTAATAACATGATCAAGGTAGGAATCAATGGTTATGGTACCATCGGCAGGAGGGTCGCTCAGGCAGTGAGATTGCAGAAGGACATGATTGTGACCGGCATAGTGAAAACCAGGCCAGATTATGTGGCTGAATCAGCCATGCATGATTTCAGGATATTTGCCGCTGATGCAAAATCGCTGGAATCCTTCAACAGCTCTTCTATCAAGGCATCCGGTACGCTGGAAGACCTGATCTCTGATTCAGATATAATTGTGGACGCAACTCCTGAAGGAATGGGCAGGAAGAACATTGAAACCTACAGGAAGAATGGAATTAAGGCCATCTTCCAGGGAGGCGAGGATCATGAGATTGCCCAGGCCTCATTCAATGCATACTCAAATTTCATGGATTCCTGGGGAAAGGATTACGTGAGGGTTGTTTCATGCAACACCACTGCCCTTGCCAGGACGGTAACATCTGTTCGGAAATCCTTTGGCGTGAAACATGTCAGTGCCACACTCATAAGAAGGGCCACTGACCCCAATGACAGCTCAAAGGGGCCAATAAATGCACTGGAACCAAGCCTGAAATTTCCGTCACACCACGCACCTGATCTGCAGACAGTCATAGGCAATGTTGATGTTGACACCGTGGCCATAAAGGCACCCACCACACTGATGCATGTCCATGTGGTCAGCATTGATCTGGAAAAGCCAGCGGGTCAGAAGCAGGTCATAGCTGAGATGGGGAAGTACAGGCGAATCATGCTGGTGTCCGGCAAATCAGGACTCACGTCCACAGCACAGATAATGGATATGGCCAGGGAGATGGGCAGATCTCGGTCCGATCTTTATGAAATAGCAGTGTGGAAGGAAAGCGTAAACTTAAAAGGTACGAAACTCAATTACATACAGGCAGTTCATCAGGAAAGCGATGTGGTACCCGAAAATGTGGACGCAATCAGGGCCATGTTCCAGTTAATGGACAGTGAAAAATCCATTTCTGAGACTGATAAGACGCTGAATATTGGAAAAAGGGTGTAACAATGGTTGAAAGCAAGGAGCAGAAGAAATACACAATAGAGGATTTGCCCGGAGTTGGAGAAGCAACAGCAGAGAAGCTTAGGGAGAATGGTTACGATGACATTATGACCATAGCCGTTGCCTCACCCAAGGATCTTTCGGATGTAGCAGGCATCGCTGAGGGAAACGCCTCAAAGATAATAGCCGCTGCCAGAAAATATGCCGATGTTGGCAATTTCGAAACCGGTGAAGAGATACTTGAGCGCAGGAAGGAAGTGAAGAAACTCACCACAGGCAGCAAGAATCTTGACAACCTCCTGGGCGGTGGATTCGAGACACAGTCCATAACGGAATTCTTCGGAGAATTTGGATCGGGCAAGACCCAGATCATGCACCAGGCAGCTGTGAATGCAACAATGCCTGTGGAAAATGGCGGTTTCGATTCAGATGTCCTGATCATAGATACTGAGAACACATTCAGGCCTGAAAGAATCATTCAGATGTCAAAGTTCAGGGGGCTTGATCCGGAAAAGGTTCTGAAGCGCATCCATGTCGCAAGGGCGTATAACTCTCATCACCAGATACTCCTTGCTGAGAGGGCATCGGAACTTGCCAAGGAATTCCCGATCAAGCTTCTCATAGTGGATTCCCTGACATCGCATTTCAGGTCGGAATACATGGGAAGAGGTTCACTGGCTGAGAGGCAGCAGCTTCTTAACAGGCATATGCATGACCTTCTGAAGTTCGGTACTATATACAACGCAGTTATAACAGTGACAAACCAGGTTTCGGCCAGGCCGGATGTATTCTTTGGCGATCCAACTGCGCCAATCGGCGGAAATGTTGTTGGTCACACCGCAACGTTCAGGATATATCTCAGGAAGAGTAAGGGGGGCAAGAGAATTGCCAGGCTCATCGATTCGCCCTATCTTCCTGAAGGAGAGACGGTAATCCAGATCTCCGAGGACGGAGTAATTGATGGAGTGTAAGTAAGACTGGAAAATGTGGAAATACATAAATGACAACTTTGCCAGGTACCCTTCGCAGGTGAAGGTGCTGAGAAAGCTGATCTCACTTGGTCTATCCGTGAGAAAAGATCATGAGAATATGCCCAGGGTGTACTGCGGCGACGTTGAGGTTAAAGCCTCCGCCATTGCTCAGGCACTTGGCGTTGACAGGAGAGCCGTCATTGAAATACTGGGAAAAATAATCAGCGATCCTGAACTTTCCAATTTCTACTCACAGTTGAAACCAATCCCCGATTTCTCAATGGTCAGCTCAAGACTGGGCATGGGAGTGATTCAGATAGTTCCAACCTCTGCAACGCAGCCCGGCATAATTTCAGGTGTTTCACAGGTAATTGCCAGGGAGAACATCAGCATAAGGCAGGTCATCGTGGATGATCCTGAGCTTGTGGACAGCCCGAGGGCAACCATAGTTACGGACAGCCCAATCCCTGGGCACCTCCTGTCTGACCTGAAGAAGATTCCCGGGGTCGAAGCAGTGGTGATACTCTAGGAATACTCCAGGAAATCCAGTATATTTCCCCCATACATAATGTCAATCAGCGCATCTATTCTTTCCCTGACATCATCTGCTGAAGGGGCGACAATATTCACATGGCCAACCTTCCTCCTTTTTTTCGCGTTGTCCTTTCCGTACCAGTAGACCTGTGTCCCTGGTATTTCAAGAATCCTGTTCTTCAAATCCTCGTCCATCTGCCTTCCTATAATATTCACGATGCCGGATGCAGATAGCAATTCCGGTTGCGGCACAGGAAGCCCGGCTATGGCCCTTATGTGCTGCTCAAACTGTGATATTGAGGAACCAAGAAGAGTATGATGCCCTGAGTTGTGGACCCTTGGGGAGAATTCATTTATTATGGGCTTTCCGTCCCTGATGAAGAATTCAATCCCCATGACACCGGTGTAATCCAGTTTCTCAAGAAGTTTCATGGCAACGTCTTTCATGCCGATATCGGGAAACGGGGCTACGTTGTAGAGCAGCATCCCCTTCATGTTAACGTTCAGGGAAGCCGTATGGAAAGCCATCTTTCCGTGGATGTCCCTGGATGCTATGACCGAGGCTTCCTGGCTGAAGTCTACAAATTCCTCCAGCACATATTTGCCCTCCGGCATCCCCTGAGGAATACTGCCGGGTGATACGGGATACTGGCCCTTGCCGTCATAACCACCCATGGCAGTTTTTGCTATTGAGCGATCATATTGGCCGGATGCTTTCCTGAGTTCCCCAAGGCTATGCACAACAGTGAAGGGCGTCACAGGCAGACCGGCATCACGGAGAAATTCCTTTTCAAGCGATCTGTCTCTCTTCAATCTTATGGGAAGCATCCCCGGCTTCAGCTTACCCAGGGAATCAGCATAATCAAGAACACGGTCATCAACATGCTCAAACTCGTATGTCACAACGTCTGATGAATCAACAAAATCTCTGTAGTTATCATAGGTGAAGCCATGGTCCGAGATGCGCACGCCAGGCTTTGAAAAATCGGAATCAATGCTGTTGAATCCGTATCCCAGCTTCCGCCCTTCCAGCACCATCATCCAGCCCAGCTGCCCACCGCCAATGATTCCTATGTTCATTCCAGCTTTTCACCCAGAACCTTTTTTGTCTGGTTTTCCATGAACTTTTTCACTCTTTCGGCAACTTCAGGATACTTTATGCCAAGAATCCTTGCAGCCAGCAGTGCCGCATTCCTTGACCCTCCTATTGCCACAGTTGCCACAGGAATTCCTGCCGGCATCTGCACTATGGACAGGAGCGAATCAATGCCGTTCAAACTCCTAGTCTGAATGGGAACGCCTATTACCGGAAGTGGAGTGAGAGCTGCTGTCATTCCCGGAAGGTGCGCAGATCCGCCGGCCCCGGCTATGATGACCTCAACCCCTCTTGACTGGGCGCTCTTTGCATATTCATACATAAGATCAGGTGTCCTGTGCGCAGAAACTATCCTGTATTCAACCTCAATCCCCAGTTCGCCCAGGACAGTAATGGCATCCCTCATGTGATCGAAATCACTGCTGCTGCCCATTATGACTCCAACTTTTGCCATGCTTAGAAATTTGCAGATGGTATAAAAGGGATTGCAGATTTCTGCCGGGATAGTTCAGCCATCAGGCTGACTGATTTGAGTTTCCCGCCAGTTCCAGCACTTCCTTCACAGTCACGGTCCTGTGGCCCGTGGCCTTTCGTATTCTGTTCATTATTGCCAGGCCGTATCCATTTTCAGGGAAAGGATGAATCACCGCCATGTTATAATCGCCCAGGTCAAGCTGCCTGAAGGCAGAGAATAGGTTGTGCCCCACCTGTCTGAGGTCAGTCATGCTCCCCAGCCTGAGGCACTGATCACTGCGGCATAGCTCATCGGCACCAATGGCAAGGATCCCCAGATGGCAAAGGTCAAGGTTCACAAGTGCCCTGAAGTCTTCAACGCTGTGCATGAGGAAGAAGGGCTTTTCGGGCGCGTAGTGCCTGTACTTCATGCCCGGCGTTATTGCAACATTGCTTTCCACAGTGCCTCTGGCAGCATCTGATATTTCAATGCTTCCGAAGACTTCCTGCAGGCTCTCAACAGTTGTGGATCCTGCCCTGAGAAGCCTGGGAGGAGACGTTGTGAGATCAAGTATTGTGGATTCCAGTCCGAAGCTGGTTTTTCCGGAATCGTAAATGAGATCAACCCTTCCAGACATTTCTAGGATGGCATCCTGCGAATCAGTTATACTGGGCCTGGTGGAAAGGTTTGCACTTGGGGCGGCTATGGGAACGCCTGAGGCAGATATAAGCTCAAGTGCCAGTCTGTTGTCCGGCATTCTCACTGCAACAGTTGGCTGCCCTGCAGATACGGCGGCAGGAACCGCATTTGACTTCTCAAGCAGCACAGTCAGAGGCCCGGGCCAGAAGCGCATCAGACTCTCCCGGAGTCTGGAATCGGGAAGAACGGCTATGTCATCAAGCATTTCAAGTGAGGATATATGAAGTATCAGGGGGTTGTCTGCAGGCCTGCTCTTGGCCGTGAATATCTTCAGGCATGCTTCCTGGTCAAGGCCGTTGGCTCCAAGACCGTAAACGGTTTCAGTTGGGAAGATCACGGTACCTCCGGCAAGAATGACCTCAGCACCCGAATGGACAGCCTCCGGATCAGGTCTGTTCTGATCGGCCTTAACTATGCGGGTATGGACTGGCATTATCCGCAGATGATTTTCTGACATATTACCTTGACCATTAAATGATCATCCCATGGCACATACAGAAGCAATGTAAAGGGCGTCTGGCATTGCAGAGGTTGCCGTACACTTCAATGCAACTGCAAAGGTTAAACTACCAAGAGGGGCATGTTGACGCATGAATACGGTAGCAGAATTGATAATAGATGCCCTGGTGAAATCCGGAGTGAAGAGGATATACGGATTACCAGGGGACTCCCTGAATCCTCTCATGGATGCCATAAGAAGGAACACAGCCATTGAGTTCATACAGGTGAGGCACGAGGAGGGTGCGGCACTGGCAGCATCATTTGAAGCAAAATATACAGGTGACCTTGCAGTCTGCATGGGAACTTCTGGGCCAGGATCAATACATCTCCTCAACGGACTTTACGATGCAAAGATGGAAGCCTCTCCAGTTCTGGCACTGACCGGCCAGATAGAGACGGACCTCATTGGGACAGACTATTTCCAGGAGGTTGACATGATGCATCTCTACAGCGATGTCTCCGTATTCCAGGCAAGAATAATAAATCCTGATTCCGCGGGACATCTGGTGAAAAGAGCCATATTCGAGGCGCGCACACATCCGGGTGTTGCCCACCTTGATCTTCCTGTGGACATACTGAGATCGCAGGCAAAACTGCAGGATGACTACGGCATGACTGAAAGGTCCGCAGTGTCAATGGAACCCGATCTGGGGGACATAGTGAAGGCCATGGACCAGAGCCAGCATCCTGTCATAATGTACGGGAGAGGGGCAGCTGGCTGTGCGGATGGCCTGAAGGATCTCTCCACAAGGATCGGGGCACCCCTCATATATGCACTGAACGGCAAGGGTATACTTTCGGATACGGATCCGCGTGTTATGGGCGGACTTGGTTTACTGGGCACCAAACCATCAGTTGCCGCTATGAAGAAAGCCGATCTGGTCGTGCTCATAGGCACATCCTTCCCATATGTCCAGTTCCTTCCGGAAGGCGTGAAGTACATTCAGGTGGATTCGAACCCCCTGAAGATCGGCAAGAGAGTCAAGCCTGATCTTTACTGTGTCTGCGATGCTGGCGTATTTCTGAGAAAATTGAAGGTTCAGGAGAAGCAGAAGAAATATTACGATGATCTGCGGCAGGAGAAGGAGAAATGGCTGGAAAACCTGAAGGCCGTTGAGGAGGGCAAATCAGACCCCATAAAGCCTGAGGCGGTTGTTTCAGCAGTTTCCAGTAAGCTTCAGGACAATGCTGTGATAGTGGCAGACACCGGCAACGTTACTGTCTGGGCAGCCCGTAATCTCAGACTGAAGGAGGGACACAGGTTCCTGTTCTCGTCATGGCTCGGGACCATGGGGGCAGGCGTGCCGGGTGCAATTGGTGCATCTTTTGCCTCGGGAAGGCCCGTACTGGCCATAGTTGGAGACGGGAGTTTCGCCATGACCATGATGGAACTCATAACTGCAAGGAAATATTCAAGGCCCGTCAAATACATAGTTTTCAACAACTCAAAGCTTGGAATGATCAAGTTTGAGGAAGAGGTCATGGGCTATCCGGAATTCGGTGTGGACCTTTACAACCCGGATTTCGAAGCCCTGGCAAGGAGCATTGAAATAGAAGCCTTCACCGCCAGGAAATATTCGGAACTGGATGCTGCCCTGACAGAACTTATGGCGGCCAGGGGTCCTGCTGTTCTCAATGTTTTTGTGGATTCCAACGAAAGGCCAATGCCGCCAAAAATAAATATGGAGCAGGCAAAGGGTTACGTAACATCAATACTCAGGGAGAAATTCAGCGGAATCTGATTCTTGTGAACTGAATCTCCCGAATCATTTATTAATTCAAAGATGCTTTGCAGAATTGCATGAAAATAGAAAAATACGACATAGAGCTCAATATCGACTTCAGAAAACTTGAATATACCGGGGTAGAAAAGATCACCCTAGCAGGAGAGGGCGACACGTTTTTCCTTAACTCTGTGGGAATTGACATCCATGAGATATCATCCCGCGGAAAACCCATTAAATTCACAATCAACAGCAAGGATGAAACGGTTAACACAGATCACAAGCTGGGCCCTACTGAAACCATTGAGGTGAAATTCTCTGCCAGAGTGGGTGAGACGCTCATGGGTCTCTATGTGGCCAAATATGGCAATGATCATATGATCACCACACAGTTTGAATCCACAGGTGCCCGACAGGCGTTTCCCTGTGTGGATCATCCAAATTACAAGGCTGTGTTCTCCCTGAAGCTTGTCATTGACAATGATCTGGAGGCCATATCCAACATGCCGGTGGCTTCAACTGAGAAAGCAGGGGATAAGAAGAGAGTCATATTCAATGACACACCAAGGATGTCCACTTATCTGCTGTACATCGGCGTGGGCAAGTTTGACAGCATAAGCAGGAAGATGGGGCATATTGACGGATATCTGACAGCACCACGGGGAAGGCTCATGAGCAATGATTTTCCCCTTGTGGAGGCAGACCATGTCATTGCCAAATACGAGGACTATTTCGGGATAAAATATGTGCTGCCCAAGCTCCACCTGATTTCTGTGCCGGAGTTCGGTGCAGGCGCAATGGAGAACTGGGGAGCAATCACCTTCAGGGAACTGGTCATA
>DAJC01000036.1:19999-21672 GCA_002498845.1 Thermoplasmatales archaeon UBA509
GTGACAATGGAGTGGTGGAACGATCTATGGCTCAACGAGAGCTTTGCCACATTCATGTCATTCAAGATGGTTGACGAACTTCACAAGGACTGGTACATGTGGGGGGACTTCTTCATGACAGAGACGGCGGGTGCACTCAACGGTGATTCGCTCCAGAATTCACATCCAATAGAGGCAGAGGTGAAGACCCCTGATGATATAGCCCAGATATTCGACGAGATAAGCTACGGAAAGGGTGCAAGCATACTCAGGATGATAGAGGGATATGCAGGCAAGGACAACTTCAGGAATGGCATAAGGAAATACCTGAAGGATCATGAATACGGCAATGCAAAGGGTTCAGACCTCTGGGAATCAATAGAGAAGGCATCAGGAATGCCAGTGTCAAGGATAATGGAGGCATGGATAAAGCGCATGGGCTATCCCGTGGTAAGGGTAACAAGGACTGGCGGCAAAATCAGGCTGGAGCAGAAGAGGTTTCTCATGCTTGGAAAACCAGGGAAAGAAAAGTGGCCGGTGCCGCTCACTGTGGTGAGAGATTCAGGATTGGAATCACTGCTCATGGAATCCGAATCAATGGAAATTGATGCCAAAGGATTCATAAAACTCAACTCAGAGAACACAGGTTTTTACCGTGTTATCTATGACGAGGCCTCAATGGAATCCCTCAGGCACAGCTTCGGCAGGCTTGGCTACATGGACGTCCTGGGGCTGCTCACGGACAGTTTTGCACTCCTGAAGGCAGGGGAAATAAATCTGGACCGCTACCTGTCAGATCTGGCAATATTCATGGGCAACACCCATCCCACAGTGGCCCACGAGATAAGCGGGGAACTCATGACGCTGCACCTTCTGATGCCGGAGGAGGAAAAGATAACAAAGACTGCCAGGGATTATCTCCGCAGGCAGGCAGATTCACTGGGCAGGCATAAGGAAGGTGAGCCGGATTCCACATCAGTCCTCAGGGAATCAGTAACAATGACACTTGCCATTGTGGACCATGATTATGCGTCTGAATTATCTGCCCTCTTCAGAAACTTCTCAGATGTGGAATCTGACCTCAAGTCTGCAGTGGCAATTTCCTATGCCATGGTCTCCAATGATTTTCAGGGTCTGCTGTCAGCTTTCAAAGTCTCGGATTCTGATGAGGATCGCATTAAGATCCTCATGGGCCTCGCTTTCCTCACGGGCCAGGAGAATCACAGGAGGTATCTTGAACTGGCGAAGAGCGGTGAGGTGAAGAAACAGGACGTAATTAGGGTGTACATTTACATGGCAATGAATCCGGAGGCAAGGGAAGCGGTCTTCCAGAATCTTGATGATGCCGTTGCCATTGTTGAGAAGTATTTCGAGGGCACAGGATATACAGGGACCATGCTTGAAAGTGTTGTTCCGTTCGTTGGGCTGGGACGTGAGGAACAGATTAGGAGGAAGCTGGAATCCCTGGAGAAACCCTCATTTGCCAAGGGTGTGAAGAAGAGCCTTGAAACCCTTGAGATATATTCACGCCTTGTAAAGGGTAAGGGGAAGTGAATGAACCGTTCCGAGAGGGTGGATCCAAACTCTGGCCTCACAATTGAGAACTATTCCATTAGTATGATCATCGACAGCGGCAGGCACACATACCGGGGAACTGAGGAGATACGGTTCAGACCAGCCAGTGATAAGCTGGT
>DAJC01000036.1:21804-45576 GCA_002498845.1 Thermoplasmatales archaeon UBA509
TTCTATCTGGCAAGGTATGGCAACGCAGATGTTTTCACCACGCAGTTTGAATCCAATGGAGCGAGACGGGCATTTCCATGTGTGGACCATCCTTTCTACAAGGCAACCTTTGATCTTTCCCTTGATATAGACAAAGATCTTGATGCCATATCCAACATGCCGGTGAAATCAGTGGTAGAGAATGGCGGAAGGAAAACCGTGGTCTTCGGCAGGACACCACGGATGTCCACATACCTGCTTTACATAGGTGCAGGGAAGTTTGATTTCAGGTCAGTAATGCACGGCAGCACCGAGATCATCCTGGCAGCACCCCATGGGGGGCTCACCAGATCAGACTTTCCGGTTGAAATTGCAGGCAGGGTGCTGGAACTTTACGGGGAATACTTTGGGATACCATACATGCTGCCCAAGCTCCACCTGATTTCCGTGCCGGAGTTCGGTGCAGGCGCAATGGAGAACTGGGGGGCAATCACTTTCAGGGAGATATATCTGTCCATAGATGATTCCACCGGATCATCCAACTACAAGAGCATTGCGGAAGTCATAGCGCACGAGCTGGCGCACCAGTGGTTCGGGGACCTCGTGACAATGGAGTGGTGGAACGATCTATGGCTCAACGAGAGCTTTGCCACATTCATGTCATACAAGATCATAGATGTCATAAAACCTGAATGGGATGCCACCGGCGATCTCATAAACCTGAGAACCGAGGGTGCCCTGAAGAACGATGCGCTGAAGAATTCACACCCCATTGATGCAACCGTCAGGGATCCGGAGGAGATTGCCCAGATATTCGACGAGATAAGCTACGGAAAGGGTGCAAGCATACTCAGGATGATAGAGGGATATGCAGGCAAGGACAACTTCAGGAATGGCATAAGGAAATACCTGAAGGATCATGAATACGGCAATGCAAAGGGTTCAGACCTCTGGGAATCAATAGAGAAGGCATCAGGAATGCCAGTGTCAAGGATAATGGAGGCATGGATCAGAAGAAAGGGTTATCCGGTTATTCTGGCCAGCCGTGACGGCGATGCAGTGAAACTGAGGCAGGAGCAGTTCCTCCTTGATGGAAGCAGCACAAACGAGACCTGGCCAGTACCTCTCACAATTGTAAGGGAAAACGGAACAGAATCCGTGCTTATGGAAGATCGTGAAATGAAGATTCCAGCAGCTGGATTCATAAAGCTGAACAGCGACTTCACAGGCTTCTACAGGACGGTATACGACAGCGGCCTGTTTGCGTCTGTTTCAGAAAGCAGGAAGAGCATTTCGGGGCATGATCTCTGGGGTCTTGCGAACGATCTGTATGCTGCACTGCAGTCCGGCAGGATTCCGTACGGTGATTATATGGGGGGCATCATGTCCATATGGGATGCCACTGATCCACTGGTTCTCCAGGAGATCAACAGCCAGATGAACTCGCTTTACCTGCTGAAGCCCCACAGCAAATCGGTGAGGGAAGCTGCAATGAAGTTTGCCTCCATGCACCTGGAACGGCTGGGAGAAAAACATCCCGGTGAGGAGATCAACATCTCAATAGCAAGGGCCGCCCTCTCATTGACCCTGTCTCTGGTTGATGACAGGTTTGCGGCAGCCATGGCGGAAAAATTCAGCAGATACTTCAGCCTTGATCCGGACATAAGGCAGGTTGTGGCCATAAGCTATGCGAGGACAACAGGGGATTTCGATTCCCTGAAGGAAACACTGGCCAGATGCGTAACGGACGAGGATCGGACAAAGATAATTGGTGCAATGGGCTGGCTGGGGAAGCCCGAGTCACTTGGCAGCGCACTGGATCTCATCAGGAACGGCCAGGTGAAAAAGCAGGACACGGGGAGATTCTACATCTCGGCGGCAAACTGCCCGGATTCAAGGGAATTCCTCCTGACAAACTTTGATTTCATGGTTCGCCAGCTCAAGGAGGTCTTCGTGGGATCAAGGGTACCGTCAAGAACCATAGAGGCAACGGTGCCCCTCATAGGAATCGGCAGAGAGGCTGAGATGAGGCGCCTGCTTCAGGGATATACATCACCGGATCTCCAGACAGGAGTTAAAAAATCACTTGAGGGTCTGAATGTCAATATAAGGATGGCAAAGGCCATTCCTTAGGTTTCAGAAGGCCTTGCTTATGTTTATCCCGTCAACCATCACGTAGGGCATTGTTGAGGCGGATATCTCCTCCCACCATTTTACCCTCTTTCTTTCTCTGGAAATTGCAGTCACGTTTTTCAGTATATCCATGACAGAATCGCTGATCCTTATGCCGGAGAGCGCACCCTGAACTTCACCGCCTTTGACAAGGAAAACCCCGTCCCTGGGAACCGTGGAGAAAATGCCGTTCCTGTAATCCTGGAATCTGGTGTACCAGGCATTGTTTATGAGCAGCCCGTCCTCAAGATCATCCAGCATGTTTTCGAATCTGGTTTTTCCCGCGTTGAGGCTCATCTGCCATGCTCGGGGAGATATTATTCCGGCATTGCCTGTGGTTCCGGTACCAGCCCGCGTGGCAGTGGATGTTGAGTGAAGATAGCTCTTAAGTTTCCCCTGGCCGATGATCTCAAGCCTTGAGGTGGGGGTCCCCTCGTCGTCGCACATTCGTGATCCAACGCCACTGTAATCCTCAGGGTCATCGTAGAGGCTGAATTCCCCTGTGGAGATTTCCTTTCCAAGCATTCCTGCAAAGCAGCTTAGCCCGGTTTCCACTGCGTAATAGGAGAGGAATCCGGAACTGTAGGAGAGTATGTTCCCCATTACGTATGGTGAAAGCAGGACCCTGAATTTTCCCGGATTGATCTCTGACATCCGGCTGGTAGCAGAGGCTGTTGCGGCAGCTTCTGATCCCATCTCCTCGAAGGTTTTTCCTGTTGGGGATGTGCTGAATCCGAAATGCTGGGCCTCCTGTCCTGTGAACGGCCCTTTGAAAGCCCTGATGACACCCTCGAGGCCTCCGGTGCTGAACTGGCATTCATTATAGCTGGTCTTCACTGTGATTTCAGAATTCCTGTTGTATATGAGGCCTGCAGCACGTTCGGCACCGGCTGCAAGTGATCCGTTGATCATTGCGTTCTGCAGGTCCTGTAAATCAGCGGACTGGAAATGTGATCTCATTCCATTACCGTATGTCTGGTGTTCCCTGTTAATGGAGACAAATGAAGGGTTTTCGGGCGTCCGCAGGGCAACTTCCTTAAGCCTTATAATGGCCTGATCCACAGAAGCAGGGTCCTTGATCACTGTTGAAACAGTCCTGCCGTTCATGGCGGCAAAGACGGAGAGATTTTCCTCATCCCAGTAATTGTGCAGGTCAGTGCTGCTGGCGGAGAACCTGATCTGTTCAACATTCTCCCTTGCAAACTCCAGTGCAATCTCCTGGAACCCTTCCTTCTGGAGCCTCCTGAAGACATCATCAACAAGGTCTGCTGTCACTGTATGTACACCTCTCTGAGCCTCATGTGTGGTCCACCCATCCACACGTCAACTCCCTGTTCCGGGTCACCCTTTCCGCACATTCCCGCACTGAATTCCAGATCTCTGCCTACAGCGTCCACGGCACTGTAAAAATTGATGGTGGTTGTTTCTATCACCGGCCTGCGGACCCTTCCTGACAGGTCTCCGTTTGTTATGAGGTACGCCTCCTTTCCAACATACTTCTCATTGAATCTTATATCGTCAATATTCCATTCCGTGAATGATTTAATGTATATGCCCTTTCTGACGCCCTCGAAGAGCTCCTCGAACCTGTAATCTCCCGGTTCGATATATGTGGTGCTCATTCTGGCAAGCGGTTCCATGTCCCATGAGGAAGACCGTCCTCCGGCATTTGAATCTCTGCCTATCATGGAAGCACTCTCCCTGTTCAGGATAAATTCATCTGTGTAACCTTTCCTGTAGAGGTAACGCTTCCTGGATGGAACGCCCTCATCATCATATCTGTAGTAGCCGAAGCTTCCCTGTATTGTTGGGTCATCTATGACACTGACGTTTTCAGAGCCTATCCTGAAGGGAAACTTCTTGCCTGTCAGGAATGATTCACCTGCAAGCGCTCCTTCCCTCCCAACGATTCGGTCATACTCGGTGGGATGTCCGCACGATTCATGTGCAACTATTCCCGAAATCTCCGGACCAACGATTATGTCGAACTTTCCCGGTGAAGGTCTCGGCGCAGATGCGCTCTCATGCAGATCCCTGACATCACTGGTTATCCTTTCCTCCAGATTCAGGGAATCCAGGTACTCATATCCTGAGGATGATCCATATTCCTTTGTTGACTGCTCAAATTCACCGTTCTCAATGACACCCACCATGTAGAAGTAATAAAGCCTGGCAACATCGCCCCTGATATCGCTTCCCACTGAATTGACGTAATGCTGCTTCATGCGCTTGTCATGTATGACATTCATCCTGACATCGGCACCTGCAGCCTTCATGAGTGAATCGAAATCTCTGGCAAGTGTCACCCTGTCCTCCACGGACATATTCTCAATGGGCTTTCTCTGGTTCACCTTCCAGCTGTCCTTTATGCTATTTCCTTCCCAGATGGAGGATTTGCCTGGCTTCATTGAAATTCTCACGGCATGATCGATTGCCTCCTTAAGGCGTCCCCAGTCCTCTCTGTCGCAGTATGCCATGGCTATGCTGTTGTTTATCACCCTGACTGCATATCCGCTTTCCTTTCCAGAATCCATCCCCTCAAATTCAGAGTTCCTGTAGGACAGATCATTTGTCAGTATCTCCATATATCGGGCTTCGGAATATCTTGAGCTTCTGGACGCATATTCCAGCGCCCTGTCTATGAGTTCACCTCCCATCACTGCTTCGCCTTGTCCTTCTTCAGCAGGTTCTCATAGGTCTCGAATATCTTTGCTATGCACTTTCCAAAGTTCCAGTCATAGTCGCTTACAGACATATTCAGGCTGCCGGCAAAGAGTTTTGTCCTGACGGAGTACTTAATCCTGCCTTCTGAGTGGTATTTTGCAACATGCACGTTGAATGTGCCGCTCTTGACGCCAGACATCTTGCCAAGCTTGCTCAGGAACTTTCCCGCCTCAAAGTAGATGATGTCATACAGATCATCGTCATAGGGTCCAAGGCCTGAGACCTGCACAAGAACTCCTGCCCTGCTCCTGCCCACGTCCATTGCATTGATGACATCATATACGTCAACAACTCCTACAATCCTGTCAGAACCGTCCACAACAGGTACAACATGAAGCCCGTTAGACACCATTATTGATGTAAGGTCCTCAACTGAGTCTGTTGGCTTCACGGACACCGGCTGAGACATTATGGAGGCAACCTTTATGTCATTCTTCTCGGGGTTGCTGATCCAGTCCCTTCTGCCATGGCCTTCCTTGCCCGGCATTATGGCGTCGCCGCTTAGCTCATCTATGCGCAGTATGCCGGTGAGTTTTCCATTACCGTCAGATACAGGAATTTCTGTTTCATCCAGTCCCCTGATCTTTTCTATTGCCTGTTCCAGGTTCTCATCTTCCCTGGCGGTTATGGGGTCATCTGACATGATCTCTGAAACCCTGAGCTGTCCAGGCTTGACAATTGATGAGATGTTCTTCAGGATATCCGTTCTTGAAAGGAGGCCAACCAGAAGTCCCTTCTGTACCACAGGCAGTGCCGGAACTCCAGCTTCCCTGAAAAGCCTTATGGCAGAATTGATGTTATCGCCGGGACTCAGTTTCGGAGTCTTTATCATTACTGTCTCAACCTTTGAGGCGGGGAATATGCTTCTCCTGCGCAGGATTTCCCTGTAGCTCAGCATACCAAGATAGCGCTTTCCCGAAAGTACAGGAATCTGGTGCACGCCCGTGTCCCTCATTCTTGACAGGGCTTCTCCAACGCTTTCAGTGTTGCTCACAGTTACAAGATCCTTGGTGATCATTATGTCACTGACTTTCATATTATGCACCTGTATAGTGTATTCTCAATTCCTTTATTAGGTCACTGACTTCCTGACTTACATTCTTCCCGGACAGGGCACTGCTTATGAGTTCTGCAATCCGACCCATATCGCTGAATCCCATCCGGCTTATCTCAGAAGTGCCTATCCTCCCTTCCCTGTCCACGATGATTCCGTTATCTTCAAGAATCCGGGATGCTGATTCAAAGCTCATACCCCTGCTCTGGAAATAATTGCCATCAAGTGCAATCTGGTGTGTCTCCGAATACCACGGCGAAAATTTTACTCCCACGCCATTCTCATGCAGTTCCTTTCCAAGGTGCCTTGAGTTTCGGACAACACCTGCTGCATAGTCCCTGCCGTATTTTGTCATTTCCTCCAGCGCAACTCCAAGTGCAGCTATCCTTGACGGGTGATAATTGTCCATGGTTCTCCAGGTGATGTTCTTTCTTATCCTGGTGAAAATGTCCTCATTGTTTGTCAGTATGATGCCGCCCTGTGGGCCGAAGAACGACTTGTGTGTCGATCCGAAGAGAAGATCACAGTATTCAAGCACGTCCTTCTGGAAGGCCTGGCCTGCAATGAGGCCCATTACGTGTGATCCATCGTATGCAAGGTATGAATTGTACGCATCACACATTTCCCTGATGGGTTTCAGGTCATAGTGCTTCAGGAAGAAGGACTGTCCCAGAACCATAAGGGAGGGGCTGGATGCCTTCATGGCCTTCTCAAGCTTCTGAAGATTTATTTCCTGGGATGCTTCATCATAGGGGATCTCATAGTTCTGGAAACCGAACATCTGGGGCAGATATCCATTCTGATAGCCGGTATATCCTCCATTCTTCTCAGCGATTGACATCATGTTCTCCCTCTTGCTCATTAGCGAGAGGATAACCATCTCGGCTGCGATATGCCCCCCCAGGGGTCTCACTTCGGCATACTTTGATCCATACAGGGTGGCTGCCAGTTTTTCAGTTTCATGTAGTATCTCTTCCGTATACTGTGTTCCCCCATAGGCATCGCCCTTGCTTGGATCAAGCACAAGTGAATATCTGGATGCAAGATCTGAGGAAAGAGCTTCCCTGGCATCCATGCTCATAACGTTTTCAGATGCCTGGAGATTCAACGATTCTGATCTGTACTTTTCATGCTTCTTTACAAGCTTCAGGATTTCACTCATGATACAACCTTCCCCCGCCATGATAAGGCAGTGTGCTCCAATCAATGCATATCCCGGTATTTAATCTTGACACCTCATTCATAGGTTTTCCCAGCGAAGAATGCTCATCTGAAATTTTTCAAAGGGAATCACTTCAAAGGCAAGAAATCTCGAATTCGTCCCGCCAGGGAAATCTAACATCACTTAATATGAAATATGCTGAAAACTATTACGGATGTGGATTATGGCTGAATTATTCTTTGTCGTCCTTTGCAATTCAGTCAAAACAAAACCGCCGGAAGCTTGAAAGATTTATGGCAAGTCCGAATGCGTGTCATACAAAATTGCGAAAAAGCTCCTAAAGAAACTGTAAGTCAGAAACGAAATATGACCTGCATGCAGTGTACGTGGTTTTATTCCATATCGTTTCCACATGCAAATCAAAGAAATGTAAGGCGCTTTTCAAGACCCTGTTCAGGTGGTGGGATGAGACGGAACCTCTATGTTCATCCTGTAAAGGTACGTTAATCCAGAGAATTACCGGGCTGAAAACGCAATAAGATTAATCTTGGCGCAAGAGAAAATGCTTGAAGGACCTTGATCGCAGAGTAGAGCTGGCGATTTCGCAATGGAATTCTGTGCCATCGAACCGCAGAGAACGAATGGGCAGATTATATTCAGAACCGATCCTGGATGATTACAGATGGATGAAGTCCTGCCAAACTTGTTCCAGTTTAAATATGAGGAGATCATAGGAAAGAGGGTAAATTGATAGAGGCAGAGATTCGATTCGTCAGGCCCGTTGAATGGATATCTGAACTAGCTGAGAATCATTCTTCCACTGTAAGGATAAGAGATGTTAGAAATGGACGCGGAGGTGTGATGGATCTTGTTGATATTTTCCTCCCGGATGGACACGGAAGTTTGCCCACGAAAGGACTTCCGGTAGGTCTGCAAAATGGAAGCGATCGAGTAAAGATAATAGATCAGAATAGGATAACTGCAATCATAGATGCACATAATTGCCCTGTATGCAGTGCCATTGTGAGATTTGACATTTTTCTCATCGATGCCCGTTCCCACCCTTCAGGGGATGTTAGTATGGTCTTTCTATCGCCTGACGAACAAACATTATCAGAATTTCTGGGTTGTCTTAATGGTGATGGCATGTCTTACATCATAGTGAGAAAGAGTGATATAGACATAAAGCCGCAAATAACTGCCCGTCAGGAGTTTATTCTTAAAACTGCTCTGGAACTTGGCTATTTTGACTATCCAAAAAGAATTGATCTTAAAGGATTATCAGAACGCCTGGGTATTTCATACACCACGATATCGGAGATTCTCCGCAGGGCTGAAAGGAAAATAATTGGGGAGTTCTTCTCCAGAGATTTATGATACCCGAGTAGAAACTGTGCATCATTTTCATAGGAATCCCCTAAATGATGAGGTTCGTCATGGTTTTCCCGAAAAAATGCAGACACAAAACCGATACCTAAATATTTAGGCATAAATATTATCCTAACCAGAATGCTCAGACTTCATGGGAAAGACTGTAGTAAATGTTGTGGATGTAAGAAGTGTAGCTGCAAATGAGAGACATGAACTGGTTTTCAAGGAATTCCAGAAGATAGGGGCCGGTGAAACATTAGAGGTTGTCGTGGATCACAGGCCGGATCATCTCCTTCTTCACATGCAGCATCTCGGCCTGCCTGTAGATGCTTCAAAGTATGAAGCTGTTTTAGATGAAGATGGCCTGTGGCACGCCTACTTTGTGAGTTCTATGGATGCAGAAGCAGGGAGTAAATGCATATTGACCGATTATGATGAAAGCAGGGAATTCCTGTCAGATCATTTTTCCGCCGTGCCTGTCTTCACTAATGAGAAATATGGGGTTATCATCACATATATAAGGTCAGGCCAGTTCATACCAGTGCACTCTCCAAACACGGCATTAATATTCCAGGTTTTTAAAGGAGAAGGGGAAGCGACTATTGGCGAGAAAACAGCACAGATAAAGCCCGGAAGTATAATTATTGTTCCGGCAGGTGAAAGGAGGGGCATAAAAGCCAGGACTGACATGGAGGCCCTGCATATTGTCGTGCCTATGCCAACGGAACAGGATCACGAAGAGGTACAGAGAAAACTGTCACTGGGAGAATATGCCTGAAACGGGACAGACTTAACGGCCACAGACCTCAAATTTATTGAATGTGGCCGGTAAGAGTAATTTTCGCACTGATTGTCTGGCATGGATGTTTGATCAAATATGGACAGAGAATATATTGCAGTGAATACGGTGTATTTCAGTCAGGCCTTCATTTTCCTTCTGGCTGGGTTAATACTTTATCTTTTGAGAGCTGCTATATGTCTCCATATTGTGGGAGGTAGCATATCAATGCTCTGGCTATTCGGTTTTGTTGTATCAATGATCTTCGGTATAACAAATATAATGATACCATCATACGCAGGCCGGGTTCCTTTCAGCCGCGAGCTGATTAAAGTGGAGATAATACTGCTCGATCTGGGGGTGACTTTCCTCATGCTGGCGCTCAATGTGGCAGCTTTGAGAATCATTTTTATCCCCGCAGTATTTTTACTTCTGGTTTCGGTGCTGATTCATACCTACGACATGATATCTGTCGGCAGCAGGGAGAAACTTGGCAAGGTTAATAAAACAGAACACTGATGGGCAAATAGGCGATGACGTTGGCAAATAGAGTCAGTCACATAAACCGTCTGGTATCATTTTTCCTCGCAGTTACGGTTGCGATGCTCATAATCGGATTTGCGTTAGGTGCCTCAAAACTTGCACAGCAGCATGGATTCACAATTGATACAGTACTTGCAGGGTATATCCATGTGCATCCGGTGATAATGGTATTTGGTGTGGTAGGGGGTCTCCTTATCAGCGAAAAGCTTGAAATGATGGGTAAATTCAAGATTCTAGGAGAGATTCCAATATCATATCCCATAGTAGCCAGCATGATTTCCGGTGTTACCATTCTTTCCCTTACATATTACACAATTTTTCAGGACCTACGTTTCGTAGGAGCAGCGCTTATTGCCACCGCAGGACTACTGTTCATGTGGTTCATGATTTCCAGGAGGAATCCTGGCAGCACTGATATAAAGTTCATCATGGGCGTCTCGCTGCTGGCTTTGGCGTTAGGTGCCATTTCTGTATCGTTCAAGTCAGCGACATCATCGCCATCGGTGGCTCTGTTGATGCTCTCATTCCCTATTCTCTATATTTTTGGCGAGAGAATTGAACTCGGTTTGATGAGAGGCATCAAACATGGTTACATGCTTTTAATGAAGGTATCTGCGGTTTTAATTCCATCGCTACTTTTCATCTCATCCATTCTGCAAGACGAAATTGAGATTCGACTGTTGTTCGACTTGGCACTGTTGCCAATGTTTTTATTTATTTTCGCTGTCACCATATTTGACCCCGTGTTCAGAATCAGGCATCCACGCGGGAAATTGCAGAGATTTATGGGAGCAGGCATACTTTCTTCATATATCTGGATCTGGATTGGCCTTATTCTGTACATAATCCAGGTGAACATATCACATGGTTATATGGACGCAGCAACCCATGCGATCGCGCTGGGATTCATAGGGTCCTTCATAATAGCCCATAGCCCTGTTATTTTCCCCCTTATTCTTAAACTAAGGGCAGATACCAACAGAGTTACCTTTTCACCCATCATTGCTCTGGATCTAGCGGTTGTGCTGAGAGTGGGAGGAGATTTATCTGCTATGGTGTGGAAATTTGGAAATTTCTTATCATACCTGTCAATATACATTCTCATTCTTGCGATATTGCTATTTCTGCTGAACATAATGAGGATTAAAAATGAGCCTGAAGGCGCGTCTTTAGCACGTCCCTTGTAGTTCAATAGGCTATTTTCGGGTACCTGTAGATCAGGGCCAAATAAATCAAAGGTGAAGGTCATGATATGGCACATATTGGTTTGTTCATACGGTGGCGGCATTATGGTTGTTTAAATGAGAAGATTTAAGGTGAAGGTTACTGGAGTAAGGAATGCAGGCACACCATATGGGCTTGCAGAAGTTCCCCGGATATGTCGCTTTAGCATAGGCGAACGGAAAGACCCGTGCATTAGTTGAGGAAAGATATCGTCCTCTTTAATACTCGGCCATCAGACTCATAGAATGAAATCAAATCCCTTTCGGTGCTTGTTATGAGATATACTTGTTTTTCCTCCTGCCTGTTATGGTCCTGGAGGGCATTGCAGATCTCACCGGCATACTTGGGAGACCTGTTCACTGCGCCTGTATCAATTTCCTTCTGTATGTTGTTCACGAGCATCCACATAGATGCATGTTAGATTTCAAGTTCGTCAAATCCTGCTGGAATCCTGGGGTGTTCAGTAGGTGCTCCGGAAAAATATTCTCTTATTCAACACAGGTGCATACTTGTAAGTCCTTCAATATCCTATCTATAAAGACTCATAATCCCTTCAGTTACATTTTTAGTAAGCTTCGTAATCAAATTGTATCATCATTCCACAATACCACATCAGGCCCGCTAGGTCTGAGACCAGTTTCCCTGGTAAGTCTATTGCAACTAAGGGAGTAATCAGCCGGATCATGTTCAGTGGCATCTGCTTCAATGCCTGTATAGTCTGCAAAATCTTCCTCATACATGTTGAAGTCACATACGTTGTATACGCCGGATTTGTCCAGCAGTGACATTAGAGCCAAAGAGAGGTCTCTATTCAGCACAAATGCCCTCTTCCTTCCATTCTTTGGATACCACTGCACGGATTTGAGGGCCCACCTGTCAAGTAGATTCGGGGCACAGTGGCCAAGAGGAATGCCAGTCCTGACAATGAGTGCACTGGAATCTGCAAGTTTCTCCGCTGTAAGCATACTCTCGCCAAGTGGTGTGGAGGGGTCTACTTCACAGTCTTCGTCCTTCTCGGAAGGCCATGGTCTGTACACCAGGTCCGAGGAAACGAGGATGTTCTTGCTCTCTGGGAAGAGATATGATATTAACTTCTGGCCAGCGATAACCAGTTCACCAGTTTGTTTGTCCTCGGGAACTGCAGAACCTATTCCTTCCCCATACAGGGCGTTCACCACAGCATCTGCGTGCCTGTTCCTTACCTTCAACAAATCTCCAGCTTTAGGTGACTCGATAACCCTGACGCCAGTTTCCATGAGTCTTCCCATGAGATTGAACCCGATGATATTCCTGCTTCCAAGAACTATAACAGACGTGTAAGACTATCCTCTTATGGAAAATAAGGGCTTTGTATTTTCTTGAGGTCACGGTGCCATGACAATAACTCTGTAGGGCTTGGAAATAAGAATATCTATGAACATATCTAAAACGCGGAATCATAGCAAGTTGGGAGTTCCGTATTTCACAGCAATACTCAGTCTGATTGTAACTGTGGGCGCCATGACACAACCAACAGTGTTCAAATGCGCAAGCTGGCAAAATAGCAGGAAATGTAATATCTTTCAAGATGGGACCAGCAACATGATTCTTCCTGTGAATCACCAGGGAATCTGGTCATTTATTAGAAATGCGAGAATGCAAACAATAATGTTGCATATCCGATGAACAGGGCACTCAGGTTGATGATATGCCCATTGTTCTGGTGCCTGCAAAACAAGGTGAAATGACAGAAAATTGTGTCCAAAACAGTAAATAGTAGGTCGTGTGGTGTGAAGCAATGGAGGAGGATGATATTACGTTTATTACAGCCTATGAATCCAACTTTTATGTCTGTTATCTGAATTCTTGACGGCATTTCCATTATAGGCGGAAATACGAACAGTGGGGGGAACGGAGGCAATCCGCAGCGTATTTCGGAAATATACGATCTGGAAAATGCAAGATTAACATAGTTTTTCAAAATGGTATCCGGATGTGCTCTTAAAGTGAAATCAATTTTTGCCTTGCTTGAAATATGAGGTTATGATATTCTTCTCAGCACGCCTCAAGATTTCTGCTAAAGTCACATATGAAACGTTCAATCGTTTTGATAAACCTTCTAGATTTATTTTTTTTGGATATTCAAAGAATCCCAGGTCCAATGCTGTCTTCACAACATACTCTTGCCTGATTGTTATTTCTTTTTTCCTGGTCAAACGCGCCTTTTTAAGTAATCTAAATGCAACATCATCAATTTCAAGCCTTTCCAAGAATCCTGCTAGAGTAGCCTCATCCGGTGCAAGTAGATGCATGACGATACTTCCAGTTTCAGTCGTATGAGCTTCTGTAAGAAAGAGGTCCCAGTTCAACATCTTGCTGCAAACATTGCACTCATCTGCATTTACGATAGCGGTTATGTGGTTGTCATCAATAAAAACTAGGCTTTCATTGTGGTCTCCAACAAGCCGGTGTATCTCGTCATGAGAGCCCTCAGTGTCACCTGGTGGCACAAAGAAATCCACGAGATCTTTAATACCTTCCTGACTTCTTCGTATATCTCTGATCTTAATCATCGCGGAATGCTTTTTCACCAAGGTCCTGAAAGAGTCCATGGTTTGTTCGAATTCCAATTCAGCTTCAATCACAAGGGCCGCTGTAAATATAAATCTCCATTACTTAAATATGAGGTAGCTTCGGTCAGCACACCTTTACAATTCTGAACTGATATCTAACTCCCTCATTTTTACATGAAATATTTTTACAGAAACTGTAATTTTCTGAACCCAACGTATAAATCTAAATATTGTAATGTTTTGTATACGCATAACATGGCTGACTATTCTGACTGTGTACTGAAGTACGAGAAGAAGGGAACACTTATCCAGAGGAAGAGCGAAGATTTATATCACATGTACATAGCGCACAGCATCTGGAATAGGGAAAAGAAGAGGATACAGATCATAATAGATAAGTTCCTTGGCAAGATCACGCCAGATTGTTTTGTTGAACCTAAGGTATAAAGGATCTTGACGGCTTACCGTCTGCAAATCTCGGAACACGGCCTTCATAACTGGATTTATTCCATACCTTGAGCCATTCGTATCCAACCTTTCTCACAACACACGCATCCTTCGACGCTTCAATAGCGCCTATCCAGTGTAACCATTTTCTAGATCAAATCCTAAAAATTTTGCCTTACAGTTGTCCTTTCATTCTGCCCATTGCGGTGAGATTCCCTCTATTGCTTTAGAAATTAACTCCTTAGGCGGATCATTCAGTTCAAGTTTTACCATCAATTTAGACCACTGTTTGTATGATTAAAGTTTAATTGCTTGGTTCTCCACAATTTTCCTGAGTGTTGTACCCTTGAAGATTATCTGGCGACCATCATGGGCTTGTGCTCTTCTTCTTTGCTTCGTAAGTACCCGGGATGGTCTTGAAGGACACATTCAGCCTATTCCAGGAGTTTATGGCTATAATGGCCCATGTAAGGACAACTATTTCTTCGTCAGAAAAGAATTTCTGAAGATTCTTGTAAATATCACTATCCTCCCTGATATTTGATATAAGGGTGATCCTCTCTGTCCATGCCAGAGCAGCTTTTTCCTTTTCCGTGTACTGCGGGCATTCCCACCATGCGCTCAAGAGTGCAATCCGTTGGACCGTTTCGCCGTCCAACAGAGCATCTTTGGAGTGCATATCAAGGCACCATCCGCAGCCATTGAGTTGTGAAGCCCGCATCTTAATAAGGTGCAGAAGCCTGTTGTCTATCCCAGATTTGGAAATTGCCTTTTCCATGGTGTGCAGTGATCTCAGTATTTCCGGAGAAAAGCTGCCATAGTTGAGTCGAGGTTCCATTCGGTTAAATTGTGTTTTTTATGAAAATATTTACCTGTAGTCACGTGCTACATTTCCAGGAACCTTATAACGAGAATGATTTCGAAATCTCTGAGATACTCCATCTTCCAAGAGAATATTATTTTCACGTGCTTAAGAAATTTGTCAGCTCTGTGTTTCAGTGGAATAAAGATAAAAAACCAGAAACAGTATTAGTTGCCCTATAAGCGTATTTTTGCGGGGTAAAAACTATATCCCTTCAGGAATTGCATTTACATGGAAGAATCGGACGTAGAGGATTTGCTATATGTCCTCGAAGGAAGGTTCGGCAGTATTGATTTGCGTGCAAGGCAGATGATAAAAGAAATAAATGATTTTTCCACCTTGAATCGTTTGATACTTGTAGCCGCCAACGTCAGCAGCTATGGGGATTTTCTGCAGGAACTTGAGAATAAGGATTCGTTCAAAATAGCAGGTGATAGATTCAATCCACTGAGCAGGAGGAAAGTCAATGACTGAAGCCATAGGCGAGAAGAAAGGACAGGCAAGCAATAACAAATGGATAGAGTACGATCCCAGATCAAGAGAATGGGAGAATGTATACAGATCAAGATGGGATCACACCAAGATCGTCCGATCAACACATGGCGTGAACTGCACCGGTTCCTGCAGTTGGCAGGTGTACGTCAAAGATGGAATAATAACCTGGGAAACACAGCAAACAGACTACCCATCCAATGGTCAGGATTTTCCTGAATACGAGCCCAGGGGTTGTCCTCGGGGAGCAACATTTTCTTGGTATACTTATAGTCCAATGAGAGTAAAATATCCATATATACGTGGGTCTCTTGTAAGAATGTGGAGAAAGGCACTCAGTGAAACCGGGAATCCTGTATCTGCGTGGGACAGTATTACCAGCGATCCGCAGCAAAGGGATAAATATGTCAAGGATCGTGGAAAAGGAGGTTTTGTCAGAAGCAATTGGGATGAAATATCCCAGATAATATCCGCTTCTCTGATCTCAACTATAAAGAAGTATGGACCGGATCGGATACTGGGGTTTACACCTATTCCCGCCATGTCCATGGTCAGCTACGCAGCAGGTTCACGTTTCCTATCATTGATAGGAGGAAGCATGCTCAGTTTTTATGACTGGTATGCTGACTTGCCCCCCGCTTCACCGCAGATATGGGGTGAGCAGACAGACGTCCCTGAAAGTGCGGACTGGTACAATTCCAAATATTTTATCATATGGGGAACAAACCTCCCCCAAACAAGGACACCTGATGCACATTTTATGGTTGAGGCCAGATACAACGGGACAAAAGTTGTTGGCGTAAGCCCTGATTATGCCGAATACATAAAGTTCAGTGACCTCTGGCTTCCCGCAAAGGCCGGCACAGATGCCGCACTTGCCCTGTCGATGGCACACGTGATTATCAAGGAGTTTTATGCAGATCGGCTTGAACCATATTTCGCCTCCTATGCAAAAAAGTACACTGATCTGCCATTCCTTGTCATCCTTAAAAAGGAAGGCGATGACTACAGGTCAGACAGATTCCTGAGGGCCAGTGATCTCGGGGTCGGCGAGAAATATTCTGAATGGAAAACGGTTGTGTGGAACAGCGCCTCAGGGAAATTGAGTATACCCGGCGGGAGTATAGGCTACAGGTGGGATGAGTCATCCAGATGGAATCTGGACCTTGTCGGAGTAGATAATGAGAAAATAGATCCTGCATTAACATTTGTGGGATCGGAGGATTCTGTTGAGCTGGTTAAATTCCCATTTTTCGACGAATCTGGCTCATATACGTCAACGCGTGGGGTTCCAGTGAAAAAAGTAAAAAGCGCAGACGGGGGTATGATATCCGTCACCACAGTATTCGATCTCTTTGCAGCAAGTCTGGGCGTACCTCGTGGCCTGAAAGGTGACTATCCCGAAAACTATGAATCCGATGGGGCATACACTCCAGCGTGGCAGGAAAAGATAACAGGGGTGGACAGGAATCTGGCTATTAGAGTAGCCAGAGAATTTGCTGACAACGCCGCTAAAACCAATGGAAAATCAATGATCGCCATGGGCGCGGGCACAAATCACTGGTACAACAGCGACGTCATATACAGAAGTATCATCAGTCTGGTGCTTCTCACAGGCAGCCAGGGAGTTAATGGTGGTGGCTGGGCGCATTACGTGGGCCAGGAAAAGGTTAGACCGTTCGAAGGCTGGAGCAATATTGCTTTTGCAATGGACTGGGAACCAGCTTCAAGACTTCAGAATGGTACCTCATTTTTCTATCTGGCATCAGATCAGTTCAGGTATGAGCAGAAATATGACTACACACAGTTAACTCCATTTCAGGGGAAATATGCCGGCAAGCACCCTGCGGATCTTCTGGCTCTAGCTGTGAGGGAAGGCTGGCAATCAAGTTATCCCCAGACCAACAGAAACCCTCTGGACATTGCCAAGGAAGCCCGGGAAGCAGGCTGCAAGACAAATGAGGAGGTGGGTCAATACGTTGTCAAAAAGTTCCTTTCCGGTGATATTAAATTCTCCGTCGAGGAACCAGATAATGAAAAAAACTTCCCTCGAGTGCTTTTCCTGTGGCGTTCCAATCTAATAGGTGCAGCAGGGAAAGGCCATGAATATTTCATAAAACACATGATTGGATCAAGTGGCCATCCGCTTGGTGACTTAAGCGAAAGCTGGAAACCGGAAACTGTTTCCATACCAGAGAAAGTACCGGAGGGGAAACTTGACCTAATGGTAGATGTGGACTTCCGAATGACAAGTTCCGCCCTATATTCCGATATCGTGCTGCCTGCAGCCACATGGTACGAGAAATATGACATTAGCAGCACTGACATGCATCCCTTCGTCCATCCATTCAGTGCGGCTATATCACCGCCATGGGAAACTAGGTCGGACTGGGAAACTTTCAAGATACTTGCCAAGAATTTCTCAGAAATGGCTGCCAAGGAGCTTCCTGAGGTTGAGGATGTAATGCTGAATTCCATGCAGCATGATTCAATCGATGAAATTGCGCAGCCATTTGGAACTGTCGATGACTGGTTAAGTTCAAAAACAACCCCAATACCTGGAAAGAACTTTCCCAAAGTTTCTCTCGTAAAAAGGGACTATACCAAAATTTATGACAAGATGGTAACCCTTGGCCCTCTGGAGAAGAAAAGGATAACTGCAAAAGGCATAACGATCCCCGGAGAGAATGCATTCCATGATCTGCTTGAGAGCAAATTGCCGGCATATGATGTGCAGGGTTCAAGTTTTGGCCTTCCATCAATTAAGGAAGAGCGGCAGGTTGCCGATGCAATGATGACACTTTCCGGTGCGACCAATGGCCACCGGTCTCAAGAAGAATGGGCCTTCCTTTCTAAGAAGATGGGGAAGAACCTCACTGAATCATTCCGGGGGAATTATGAAACGGATATCTCGTTCGATGACCTCGTTAGGCAGCCCAGACGTGCAATTGCCGGCCCCGTTTGGAGCGGCAATGAAGGTGGTGGGAGGCGTTATTCTCCATTTACAACGAACGTTGAATTTTCAATCCCCTGGAGAACATTGACAGGCAGACAGGCATTTTATCTGGACCACGAATTAATATCGGAAATGGCCGAGAATTTGCCCATTTATAAGCCTCCGTTGGGGCTTGCATTCTATACAAACAAGGAGGACGGCGCGCGACTGGCAACAGGCAAACATCTTACAGTAAGATATCTGACACCACATCAGAAATGGGGCATTCACTCCACCTACGCCGACACGCCCATCATGCTTACACTTTTCCGCGGAGGGCAGTATGTGTGGATTAATGAGGATGACGCAAAGGAGATTGATCTGAAAGATAACGACTGGGTGGAAATTTACAACATGAACGGTGTTGTTGTTGCAAGAGCTGTCCTGTCATACAGGATACCCAGAGGAGATGCAATAATGTATCACGCACAGGATCGTACAGTGGGAACACCAGGAAGTGAGATAACCGGAGATAGGGGCGGAACACACAACAGTGTTACGCGTGTGATACTGAAACCAACCCATTTAATAGGCGGATATGCGCAGCTGGCATTCTTTTTTAATTATTACGGGCCAACCGGTCACCAGAGAGATGCAACAGCTTTCATCCGCAAACTCAACGAGGTGAAATGGCTTGAAGGTTAAGTCCCAGATAGCTATGGTGATGAACCTTGACAAATGCATAGGATGCCACACCTGCAGTGTAACGTGCAAGAACGTGTGGACCAATAGGCCCGGCACGGAGTACATGTGGTTCAATAATGTTGAAACACGGCCAGGCCCCGGTTATCCCACTGCATGGGAAAATCAGGACAAGTATAAGGGAGGATGGATTCTGAAGAACGGCAAGCTGCGTTTGAGATCGGGCGGCTCCCTCCAGCGGCTTCTCAATATATTCTTCAATCCGGATCTTCCAACAATAGATGACTATTATGAGCCCTGGAACTATGACTATGGCAATCTTCTGGACAGCGCCAGGAAGGAACATCAACCTGTTGCGAAACCGTTCTCTTCCCTGACCGGCGAGTTCATAGATAATCCTAAATGGGGGCCGAACTGGAATGACGACCTGGCTGGCGGGACCGCAACTTCATCCATGGATCCAAATCTCAGGGAATTGCAGAATCACCTTGCTTTCGAATATGAGAAAGCATTTATGATATATCTTCCAAGGATATGTGAACATTGCCTGAATCCCGCTTGTGTGGCGGCATGCCCTGCCGGTGCCATATACAAGAGGGATGAGGATGGTATAGTTCTTGTCGACCAGGATTCATGCAGGGGCTGGAGGTTCTGTGTTACAGCTTGTCCATACAAGAAGGTATATTATAACTGGAACACGCACAAATCAGAGAAGTGTACGTTCTGCTATCCAAGAATAGAGGCAGGTCTACCAACTGTGTGCTCTGAGACCTGCGTCGGCCGCATCAGATACCTTGGCCCTGTGCTTTACGACGCAGACAGGATAGAAGAAGCTGCTGCAGAGAATGACCCCAAGAAACTGTATGATTCGCAGCTATCAGTATTTCTCGATCCATTTGATCCTGAGGTGATTCAACACGCGCACGAAGAAGGAATAAATGATGCGTGGATCGAAGCTGCCCAGAAATCACCCGTATACAAAATGGCCGTCAAGTGGAAGGTCGCTCTTCCCTTGCACCCGGAATTCAGGACACTCCCAATGGTATGGTACGTTCCACCTCTGAGCCCCATTCTGAATACTGTGGATCACGAGGAGGAGATCGGAGCGTATGATTACGTCACCCTTGTTGACAGCATGAGAATACCCATGGAATATCTCGCATCAATCCTCTCTGCAGGTGACACAGAGACCATCAGGAAGGTTCTGGTGAAAATGAGTACAATGCGTGCTTATATGAGATCCTTGAATTTGAATGAGGCTGGAGGCGCAAAACTGCTAGAGGAATCTGAGTTATCTCCGGAAGATGTTGTGGAAATGTCAAGACTCTTCGGAGTTGCCAAATATGAGGAACGCTTTGTGATTCCTACCGGAAGAAGAGAGGCAACAGCAGATGCATCGTACCTCCAGGGAGCATGCAGCCTGGAGGGGATAGCGCCGGAAGAGGGGGTTATCTATCCTAAACTGAAGGGGGGTAGAGAACTCTGATCTCAAATAAATCCGATCTACTTCGGTTGGGTTCTATATTGTTGGATTATCCTGATTTTGTATCTGTGGGAGAACTCCTTGAGGACGTAACCAGGATATGCTCACCGTCCGACAACCCGGCTATTTCTACAATAATGAGTAATATCTCTGGGCTTGATATAGTGGACCTGCAGATGGAATACGTCAAAACGTTCGACATGAGCAAATCTGCCCCTCTATATCTGACTGCGTTTGAGTATGGAGATTCTAGGAAGAGAGGAGATGCAATGGTTGAAATCAAGAGGATGATTGAATCAAGTGGATTCACCTTGAAAAAGAACGAGATACCAGATTATGTGCCTCTCTTATTATCGTTCTTGGGTTCGTTTCAGGACGGAAGTTTGCCCGAATCCCTGGAAATCAGATTGGCCCATTATTTTTCTGAAATAGCGACAAAGATTGATTCTCAACTGTACAGAGGGGTCTTTTCCCTCATGAAAGCCTTACTCACCAATAAAACAGACACTGCCACCAGGGAATTTGTCGTGGCTGATACTGGCGAGATGCCGTACCCGTTAAGGTACGAAGGGGGCGAGTACTGATGGATTTCCTGAATCAGCTTGCCTGGGTGATATACCCATATATGTCGTTCTCATTGATGATCATTGGCGTGGTTTACAGGTTCAAATACAGGCCTCTCAGCATAACATCCAAATCCAGTGAACTTCTGGAAAAGGAAAGATTGCGGTGGGGAGCCAGACTGTTCCATTACGGCATAATTTTTGTTATCCTGGGGCATTTCGCCGGACTCTTCGTGCCCATATCACTGCTTAACAGGTTCGGCGTGTCTGATTACATGAATTATGCTGTATCTGTTCTCGCTGGCGGCATTTTCGGCGTTATGGCATGGATTGGACTGGCTTATCTCATTGGCAGGCGGCTATTCGTTAAAAGAATACGGCAGAATTCGAGCTTCGGCGATACATATGTCCTTATCCTGCTTCTTGTGATCATGTCATTCGGCCTATCCCTTCCACTGGGATATGATCTTATCAATGGTTCCGCTGCATACAATTCAGTAATGTCAAACGTGGGCCAGTGGATGACTGGATTCTTCACCTTCAGGCCGGATGCGTCACTGATGCAGGGCGTGCCACTTATTTTCAAAGTACACATATTGCTGTCTTTCCTTCTCTACCCGTCAATTCCTTTCACAAGGCTTATTCACATATTCACAACACCTGTTAGATACCTCTACAGGAAACCACTGGTATTCCGGAGGATGAACAACGATCTTGCCAAATCTGGCGAACTTGAACTGCAGGGACAAAAATGACTGAATTTATGCCTAGGTTGTTAGGAAGATGGGACAGCACTGCAAAAGATCTTCTGCCAGCATACTTTGCCATGGTGATGGCAACTGGCATAGTTGCCATCGCTGCACACATCTATGGAATGAATTATTTTGCACAGTTCCTGTTTTATGTCGATCTGATCGGCTATGCTGTTTTGTGGGCTCTTTCTTTGTACAGAATGGCCGTACATGGAAAGAGATATCTTGCGGATCTTATGGATCATGCCCGTGGCCCAGGCTTTTTCACGGTGATAGCAGGGAACAATACCCTGGGATCTGTTTTTCTACTGGTTGAGAAGAATTACACCATAGCATTCGGGTTATGGATATTTGGTTTCATACTGTGGGTTTTCTATCAATACTTCATATTCTCTGCACTTTCCTTAGATAAAAACAAACCCACGCTGGAGAAGGGAATCAATGGAGCCTGGCTCGTCGCAATCGTATCAACGCAATCCGTAGCAGTCCTTGCTGCACAGCTATCTCCACTGCATCACTGGATGTATCTTGTTGCTCTTGTCATGTACATGATCGGATGGATGACGTATATCCTGGTGATGTCACTGATAAATTACAGGTTGCTGTTCATGAAGCTGGATGCCTCCGATATTACTGGCCCATACTGGATTAATATGGGGGCAACAGCCATAACCACGCTTGCCGGAGCGCTCCTGCTCATAGAGGGTCAGGGACCGGATTTTGCTGAATTTACTGTGATAAGACCGTTTCTTCTTGGAGCCACTTTAATGATATGGGCATACGGCAGCTGGTGGATACCATGGCTATTCATTGTTGGCATCTGGAAATATACCCGGGGACATGACAGGATATTGAGATACGATCCATTCTTCTGGAGCGGGGTATTTCCCATGGGTATGTACACTGTTTCCACGTATATGATGGCAAAAGCAACGACCTTCACTCAGTTCAAGGTTATTTCGGATTATTTCGTCTATATAGCCATAGTGGCATGGGTGTATGAATTCATTGGTCTTGTTGTCAGGATATTCACCGGAAGAAGCAGAGATAATGTTCCAATGAAATATAAGACAACTATGGAATGAAAGGAGGTAATTATGTCAGGTCCAGCGCTAAAGAAAAAAAGATCACACATGATGATTCACAGAGCAGTCGAAGGAGAGATTGAAGAGGCGCTGGCTGTACTTGATGGCTATAATAGAAATGCAGAATCCATCAACGGTATTGCTGTAAAAACACTCATTGATCTCTGGCATGATAAGGTTATAGCTCACGCAGATGAAGAGGAGGCATCTCTCTACGTGGAGATAAAGACGGCAGTCCCTAGGATGGATGCGACACTGTTGAAGCTATCAAGGGATCATGATCTGCTCAGGAAGTTGCTTGTGAATCTATCAACAGAATATTCCACACACAGGGACTATGCTGAAATGTCAATGATTAATCATACTATGCTTAACATTTTGAAAATTCACTCCTCTGATGAAATGGTTATGCTCTCGGATTGTGAAGAAAATCTCTCAACGTAAACATTCAGGCAATATTGTCCCACAGATCAGCACTCATCAATCCAGCCGCCAGCCCATACCTGCTAATTTCTGAAAAGACTGAGAGCTTAGTTTATGGGGTACCAGATTTGCATTATACCGGGAACCATGGCATAGATTGACCAGAACTTCTGATCAACATATATTTCAATGTAACCGCAATAGCAAGTATGATGAAGCTGAATGTCCGGATACTGGTGGCCTCGTACAGGCGTTCAGATGTGGCCATGGAGATCTATGGCAGGACCGATGATGGAAAGTCCGTGACCGCACTTTACTTTGGATTCCAGCCCTATTTCGATCTTGTGAACCCCACTGATGCTTGCCTGCAGAAATACAGGCTCGATGAGCAGTATGTCAGAGAGGAGGAAAAGAAGCTCTGGGTTTCCGGCTCAGACCAGCGTGTCATCAGGATTTATGTAAAGTCACC
>DAJC01000036.1:45678-52198 GCA_002498845.1 Thermoplasmatales archaeon UBA509
GATATACCGTTCCATCACCGTTTCATATATGATATGGATCTTGGGTCATGTGTTGAGATAGAGGGCCAGGATATGCCTGATGAGAGGCAGAACTATACAACGGATTATGTGCTGCGCATCCAGAATATCAGGAACATACCTGAATTCAACTCTCCTCTGAAGATAATGAGCTTTGATATAGAAAATGCCATTCAGAAAGGCCCAGATGAGGAGTATGGACAGATTTTTGTCATAGGCTATTCACTGACGGACGGAAAGACCATTGAAAAAGGTGCAGTTTCAGGGAAGGAACGGGACCTTCTCAGGGACTTCGTTAAGCTCGTGAACAGCAAGGATCCTGATCTGCTCACCGGGTACAATATAGATGGCTACGACCTTCCGGTTCTGAAATACAGGATGGAGAGGAACGGCGTCAGGTTTGGCATAGGCAGGGATCACCAGTCTCCTCACAGGGTGCAGGGGCAGTACTGGCGCCTGCACGGGCGCATCATATCAGATACATGGTGGGGTGTCAAGAAGGTGCTGCACCCGAAGCATGAAAGCCTCAACTATGTTTCCAGGGAACTGCTGGGCGAGGGCAAGGATAACATCAACAGGCTGAAGATTGAGGAAGAGTGGGCAACAAGGCCTGATGAGGTGACACAGTACTGCATCAAGGATGCTGACCTGACCCTCAGAATCTTCCAGAAAATACGCATTGTAGACCGCAACATGTTCATGAGCACTGTGGCCAAGCTCCCCCTTGACGACGTCACAAACGGCGGGACAAGCAATTATGTGGATTCGCTCCTCATCAGGAAAGCTGACAGGGAAGGCATAGGCGTGCCAATGACAAAGCACAACTACAAGGAAGCCCCCATAGAGGGGGGATATGTGCACAGCATTGGTGCCGGAATTTACGATTACGTTGTTGTGCTGGACTTCAAGAGCATGTATCCCTCAATGATCATGAAATACAATATATGCTTCACGACATTTGATCCATCCGGGGAAATAGTTGCTCCAAACGGAGTCCATTTCCTCGCCAAGGAAAGGAGGGAGGGGCTTGTCCCAAGATTGCTGAAGGAGCTCATGGATCAGAGGGATGCCGTGAAGAGGCAGATGAAGACGGCCAGTCCCGGAGAAAAGGAATACCTGGATGGCGTGCAGGGGGCCATCAAGATCCTCATGAACACATTTTACGGCGTTCTGGCATCCTCATTCTACAGATTCACAAATCTGGACATAGGCGGTGCGGTAACGGCGTTCGCCAGGAAAACAATAACTTCACTTATCGAAAAGCTCAAAAGCGAGAACTACCGGGTCATATACGGAGATACTGACAGCATATTCATAGAATCCGGAGCAAGCAGTGACAGTGAAGCCGTGAAGGTTGGCATGGAACTCAGCGAGAGGGTTTCAAGGGACGAAGGTGTCACCGTTGAATTCGAGAAGGTCATGGACCCTCTCTTCTCACATGGGGCCAAGAAGCGTTATGCAGGCAAGATAATTTACCCGGAATCCCAGAAGGGGGAGATACTGGTGCGCGGGTACGAGGTACGGCGCACAGATTCGTTTGATCTGCAGAGCCAGGCATTATCACACGTCTTTGATCTGGTACTTGACCGTAATATAGAAGGGGCGGTGGAGTACAAGAGAGAAATAGTTGACAAGATCAGGAAGGGAGACAGCTCAATAGACATAGAAAGCCTGGTGATATCCCGCACGGTCAAGGAGTTCCGCAGTTACAAGGAGGAAAAATCTCTGGCCAATGTAAGGATTGCCAAGATGCTCATGGAAAGGGGAGAGACATTCATACCCGGCATGAAAGTTTCATGGATAGTCACAAACAGCAGGAAATCACCCCAGGAGGTTGAGCCATACATTGACGGTGCTGAATTTCAGGGCAAACCGGACTGGGATTATTACGCAAGAAGGGTGGAAGAGACCCTTGACAGGGTACTGGAAGGAATCGCAGAGGACTACGTATCGGCTGAAAGCCAGTCAAACCTTCTGAATTTCGGGGCTTTAAAGGATCAGCCCGACGTTAAGGCGAATAGGCCTGTCGCCGATGCCGAGGAAGGGAAGAAGCAGACCAGCCTCTTCGAGTTCTGATTGTCGAAAGAAGCTGTATTGCACCTCAGAGATATTCCTTTACGTTCACAACATGCTCAGGTTTCCCCTCAAGATATTTCTTCACGTTGCCGCATGCCCTCATGAGTGCGGTTGTCATGGATTCCTGCGATATGCCCGCTACATGGGGCGTGATCACGGAGTTCTCAGGAAGCGGAAGCTCAACATTCGGCTCGTTCCACCACACATCTGAAAGGAACATCACCCCTGGATTTTCCTTGAGGAATGCAATCATGTCACCCTTTGACACAATATCTGCCCTTGCGATGTTCACAATAATGTTTCCTCTGAATTTTTGCAGAAGCTTTCTGCCAACGTAGTTCTTTGTGGCAGTCGTCAGCGGCAGCGCTATGATAACCACAGATGATCCTGACATGACCTCCTCAGGGCTGTCTGCATACCTGTCAACATATCCATCATCCCTTCTGCTTCGGGTGTACGCCAGCACATTCATGCCCAGGCTTCTGGCAATCCTGGCGCAGCTCTGGCCTATTCCTCCATATCCAAGTATTCCCAGAGTTTCCCCGTAAAGTGTATGTACAAGGTCTTTCCTGTATACGCCGGATCTGATTTCATCATTGAATCGGCATATTCTATTTGTGCTGGAAAGGATAAGGGCGAAGGCATGCTGCGCCACTGAATCGGAGAAGGCCCCCGCATTGCTGCAGAATAATACCCGGTCAGAAAAGTTTCTGAAATTAAGGTGGTCCACGCCGGCAGATACTGTCTGGACAAGCTTCAGATGGGGTGTTGGGACAAAATCCCGCATGCCGATCTGTATATCCGCGCCATCCGGGTTCTTCACATCCACAGGTATGCCTGCAACAGCGGAACATTTTTCCGCAATATCGGCACCCACGTCAAGCATTATTGTGGCTCTCATGTATGCTGAATTATGCAGTGCTTAATTCCTTTTTCGTAAATTGCAGGCTGTCACTGTTCAGACGCTGGAAATGGAGGGATGGCCTTCATGCTTTCCTGAAAGATCATCTCTTGAAGGCAAGTTTTGCGGCCAACTGGAACATGGATATGGTGTGAAGCCAGACCCTTCCAGGCCCCCTCATATCCGCAAAGAAGAGCCCCTCTCCCTCCATTCCGCCAAGTATCATGGTTTTAAGGCCGCCAATTCGGCCGACGTTGTATTGGACAGATTCATCAAAAGCAAGTACATGGCTTAGCTCTGCCTGTATCTCTTCGCCTTCCTTGAGATTCATCTCCACAACATGACCATGGCCGTGAAGCATGATTGAACCGGTTCCGCTGAACCTTTCCAGGAATAGCCCTTCCCCTCCCAGAATGCCCTGCCATATGCCTGCAAATTTCGTGGAATAGTTGATGGTGGAATCCATGCAGAGGAAAGCATTGAATTCAGCTATTATTGCATTACCGGTGAGATCAATCTTCAGTATTTTCCCGGGAAGGAAACCTGCAGACCTGATCTCGCCCGGGCCGTCAACCTTCAGAAGGAATACTGCGGAACCGGCAAGCATGTGTGAGAACGCTCCTCTGAGCCCTCCGCTCCTGACATCCAGTCTTGCTGACGGGCTCTTGGATATGAGGTGACCCGGTTCAATGAGCACAGAATCTCCCTCACTCAGCTTTGTTTCAAGGTACTGCACTTCGTTTCCAACTATATTATACTCTGTCATTATTGCTATAATTTATTGCACCATTTAAATTTTTTTTTAGCTCAACCTGATGGTGCAGGTCAGAATTGGGACGATCTATTGTTTTTTTAATCAGAGACCTGTTTCATCAATGTCATCAAGGAATTTTTTCACATTGCCCATGTTTTTCTGCTCATTTCCGCCAGGACGGAATACCAGCCTGTCCACTGCAGCCGGATCCAGCACTACAATTCCCCCGCTGCCGTCTCCCATTGTAATCATGATCCTTCCAGTTTCAATTTCCACTGCATCAACGGTAATTTCACCAGAGTAGGCTTTTCCTGACAGATCCACCATGGCAGGCACGCTGAAGACAACGCGCATAAGCGGCATTGCCGTGTAGCCATACTGGCTTCCGTATCTCCTCAGCATAGGCTCCAGTTCAGGAAATGATAGAACTGCAGACCCCTCCACCAGTGAAACGCTGCCAGGTCCGTAGTCCTTTATGAAATCTGCCAATATGCGGAGAATATTGTTGATTCTCATGGGTAATCCCCGTACACAACGCATCTTCCCATAGGAGGGCATTCTCCGGTTGTTATCCATATCACCGGAAAATCTGGTTCTCTGGTGCGAATTTCTCCTTTCCCGTCCGTGAGGAATACAAGGGGCCATGTGTTCCCATCCGTTGCCAGCCATGAGATAACAGCATTGAAATCCGTGCCCCCTATACCTCTCCTTACGAACTGGAAACCGCCACGGGATAGCTGTCCTGAGAACATCCGGTCGTAAACAATATCAGAATCAAACTGAATGAGCCTGACCTCATCCTCCGGCTGCAGGCCATAGATCAGTTCTGCACTGTCGGAGAAGAAAGCATCTGCCATTTCAGGGTCCACCGATGCAGAAACATCAATGGCTATGACTGCTTTCAGGCATTTCTTTCCCCCACCAGGAATATAGATGCCGGCATCCATGTATTTCCTGCTGAACCTTGATCTGCTCCTTGCAGATCTGTCGGGTTCTATGTAAGGTTCCAGAAGATTTCTTATTGAAATCCGCTGAATTTCATTATCCTTAACCCGGATTTGAGCCGGAACTGTGTTCTTACCAGCCATGATGGCAGTCATCCTGGCACCGGCAATTATTTCGCGCATTCTGGCTGAATACTGTCCACCTTCGGAATCAGTGCCCAGGCTCTCCAGCATGCTTTTCAGAATCAGCGATCTGTTAATCTTCCTCGCCGCTGAGATGCGGTCTGCAAGTATTTCACGGGCTGGCCCGCCACTGGACGAATATGGATCACCCAACAGGCTCACCGCCGTAATACCAGCTTCAGCTGAAAGTATTGAATAAATCTCCTCGGCAGACATTTCTCTCATGTTTCTCACGTAAAGTACGCCAGAAACGCCATTGGCCAGCCCTGCCTCTACCAGGATGCAATCCACTGCAATATCTGTGCATAAGGACCACAGATCAGGATTTCTCCGGCCTCTTCTGGGGCCGTGGTTCAGAGCCACATGCAGGACTGATCTGGCAAGCTGGAATCGTGCCTCCACAGGTGCAACGGAAGCAAGATAATCAGCGTTGTAATGAAACGCGGCATCCTGTAAGGCAAACCTCTGGACGCTGCCGTCGGAGATAAATTCAATTGACGAAAGAATGGACCCGAGAAAGGGAAACTCCACCAGAAGGCTTCTTCTTATGGAGGAAAGTGTGCTGTCAGGATTCTGCACCTGAAACACCCATGATCTCCCTGAATTTGCCAATGTTGGAGGCAAGAAACTCATTGGATGCAAGCGCTTCTTTTTCCACAGCTTTTCTCATGAGGCTGAATCCAAGAGCAGCGTATTCGTCCTTCATGTGAAGCAGCGCCCTCAGGCATCCTGTGATCCTTCCACGGTCCTGCGAGGCTACCCTGGCAATGCTTCCTGCCAGCAGATACCAGAGGGATGGATCATGGTTCCCGTTTAACCATTCATACTGGCCTTCTATGATCTTCATGGGGTCAGGCATGTCGGCGGCAAGTTTCAGGTAATGAAGAAACTCAAGTCCGTTATCCTCCCCAATCATTCCCATTATTGCAATGTCACGTGCCTCCCCCTTTAGGTTCCTGACGGCATAATTCACGCCTGTTGCCCATGTCCTCGGCGTGAGTGGATAATCATTCTCCTGCCGGAAGAGCCAGGGCCTCTGATCATTGTGCTCCATGTAGGTTACAAATGATATGATCCTTTCATCCACAGCACTTGCAATGGCCCACTCTGCCCAGTCATCCACATCAGGGATCAGTTCATAGTGCCCGCCGGTGAACCTGCTTGACAGACCCGATGGCATGGTGTTTGAAATGCTCCTGTGTGAAGGCAGATTTGATGAACCGACAAAATACCTCCATCCTTCCGGGACTGTATAATCTTCAATCATCCCGTCATTAATCAGCTGAAAAACAAGCCCCTGGGTGGATGTCCTTGCATGTGTGATCTCATCCAGGAACCATATACCCCTGCCACTTCGCGGGAATCGGGAATACTTGATGAACTCCATGCCTCTTTCAGTGCGGATGGGTATGCCAAGGAAATCAGTCTCCTCATAATAATTGAGCCTCAGGTCAAGAATGTTCATTCCAAGTCCGGCAGCTGTCTCTCTCACGATCTGGGATTTCCCGATGCCCGGTGCACCCCACACCATAACCGGCAGCCTGCCATTAATTGCAACCTCAGTAAGAATAGATTTCAGCTGGGACGGCTTGACCTTCTTCATGGGCTTCATGTGTCAATGATTTTCCATATAAAAGCCATATG
>DAJC01000030.1:0-37773 GCA_002498845.1 Thermoplasmatales archaeon UBA509
GCGAAATTTTCCACAATTGATGAAAATTTTTTTATAGCTTAACCTTAATCACATCCGGGAGACAAAGTGAATCTCTGATGAATTCTCAGGAATCATTCCTTGCTGCTAACAACCTCGACATGGAGCTGGTGATAGAGAATGAGGGAAATTTCCCTATTGAGGCGTTTAGCCGCGATCACGATCTTTTCGTCCCTGCCGTCCTTTCTGCCGGTAATGGAAAAGTATCCATGATGTATTATTTCTCGGAAGCAGCCGTGAAGGGAAAGAGAGATGTTGAAATTTTTCTCAACAGGTATGGGGCCAGGAATAACGGAGGCGTACTGACGCTTTACGCTTCCAGTTCCAAATTCCCGCAATATAATATGTTAAAGAGAATTCTTGACATACCCTCAGTGCTGAACTATGCGTCCTATGTATGGAAAGGGAAGCATTATTTCCACTTCATATTCAGGCATGAATTTCTCCGCCAGGTTTCAGACACGCTTCTTTCATCAGAGGTCCCTTCCGGGATAAATGTACATCGCCTTTCCGGGAATGACAGGATGATTGACGTCCTGAAATGGATAGACAGCCACGTGGAATTATACGAAGTAACAGTTGATACCATCCCGCCGCCTGAGGAACTGTCTCCTGAAAGAAACCCCATTGGGCCGGAATGGGTTCGGGAGATAAAGTACAGAAGCACGGACAGCTCCATCAGGGCCGTTTATTTTTCAGGTTCGGATAGGGTAAGGGATGACGCAATTAAAATCGTGGACAATATATATGAAATTGAAACCAGAAACGAGATGCTGGGCTTCCTGTCGTCCAGCGACCACAGCATAATGATACCGTCTTTCCGGCGGATTCACACCCTGTCCCGAGGGATCTTTACCATAACTCTCATACTGCCCAAATCATTTGTTTCCGACTATATCAAAAAGATTTCCAGATCACGTAAAGATTTCTTGAACTGGAGTGTTAAAATTCGGAATGTGATGCCGTTTGCGTCCATGATAAAAGGAAATGAAGACACCGGTGGGTCCTGATTTAACATAACAGGAAATAGGCTTCTCCGGACTGGGCCTGCTGAAATGAACGCGCAACGTGGTTTTCGTCATTAAACGTAGCTTCATTCGACAAATTTTTAAACATTACAAATCTTACTCAATGTGGACATACAGGAAAAGATAGCCGGTGAGATCACAATAGCGGAGAATCCCGGCGAAACCATAAGGAAATGGCGTGAAGAGTTTCAGGTGTCTCAGCTGGACCTGGCCAGGTATCTGGAGATATCGCCATCGGTCATCAGTGATTATGAATCGGGCAGGCGTAAATCACCTGGTGTTACATCAATAAGAAAGATAGTCAATGCACTGGTGGAGATCGACCTGAAGAGGGGTGGGCAGGTACTGAGGCGGTACAACAGCGGCATGCCTTCTGATGCCATCATCGACATAAGTGATTATAGCCATGACATATCGCTCGAGAGGGTGATCCGCATGATAAGCGGGACAAACTATTCCTCCATAGGCCTGAACAGGTACATACGGGGATATACTATTGTTGATGGAATCAAGGCAATCCTGTCATTCTCATACTCGGAATACAGCAAGCTCTACGGATGGTCAAGCCAGCGAATAATATTCTTCACAGAAGTTAAGCTTGGAAGAAGCCCCATGATTGCAATCAGGGTGCATCCACTGAAACCTGCCGCTGTTGTGTATATTCAGCCGGACAGAATAGATGACCTGGCAGTAAAGCTGGCAGACGTGGAAAATATCCCACTGATCGTTACGGAACTTGATGCGCCTGCCATATCAAAGATTATGGCGTCACTGAAATGACCGATCTGTCATTCCTGATAGGCCATAAACGGGGAAAATGCAGTTTTCCTTATTATAATTACACCCATAATAAATAATCCAGCATTTACTGACTGGAATCCTCATATATTGCACTGTTAGGCGCGGTGTTGCCTGACGCCTGTTCTGTTCAGGCAAATCTCAAAAATTATAACTGATGGCTCATTCAGGATATTCTGATGAAGAGATCTGCACCGGGGATTCTGGCCGTGATCATAATAGTTGCTATTCTCGTGGGGATCACGGCATATTCAGGCGAATTCCCTCCAGCTTCTGTTGTGGAATCCTACAGCATGGAGCACTCTTCCAGCTGGGAATGGGGCACAATAAATGTTGGTGATATTGTCATAGTGAAGTATGTCCCAAATCCCATCGAGGATGTTGTAACATATGTGACCGGAAGAATCACCAACTTCTCCACCTACGGTGAATATGGCGATGTCTTACTCTACCACGATCCAGACGGAAACACCGTAATCCATCGTGCCATGTTCTACCTTACATGGAATGGCAGCAGGCCCGTTGTGCAGGGATACACAGACCAGAGCTGGCTGAAGATATACGGCATGAACATCGTGATTTATGACTGCGGCTATTCCCACAGGAATCTCCTTGTAAACGTCTCGGGCTTTGTGAACGAAAGCGGATTCATCACCGTTGGTGATCATAACCTGGCAACTGCCCCATCTTTCTATTTCAATGCAAAGTATGACGCATACCTGGCGGCTGATCAGAACGTGGGCATCACTCCTGCCCCGGTTAAACCCAGCCAGGTTGTGGGAATTGCCAGGGGGCAGATACCATGGTTCGGCCTCATAAAGCTCAACCTAATGAGGCTTGAGGGAGACTGGCCCTATTATAATGAGGTACCTGCCCACAGCTATGAGTACCTTGGAGCTTCACTCTTCCTGATTTTCCTGGCCATATTCTTCCCGTATCCATATCTGGGAAAAGGCCGCAAGAGAAAATGAATTAATATCAGATGCTATTGTCTGACAATGAATCCTTTCACACTGGCTGCCCTCATATTCTCCATAATAGCCATAGCATTGTGGATAGTGACTTTTACTCAGAGCAGGTCACGCCGAGACATAAAGGCTGCCCCTGAGGAAAAGCCTTCCGAACCTGAGAATCACCCTGCTGTGGTGGAAGATCATATGGAGCCTGCCACACCGCTGGCAACTGGAAATAATGACCAGGACGATTTCATGAAGGACCTCACTAAGTTCTCCCAGATGGTAAGGAAAAACCTGGAGATCATCAACACCAGGATAGGAATCAAATTCGACATCAAGCCCCTGTCGCAGAAGAGCCGGGATACAGGCCATGAAAAATACGTTGCGTCAATGGACATATCCGGTGAAACCAAGAACGTAGAGAACCAGAAGCCGCCAGATCATTAAGCCACAGAGAACAGCCCCTGAGCCCCTTTTCTAATTTGGAAGCACCCGATCCAGGTACCATTCGGTGGAGAACTCCATGATGTCGTCCATTCCCTGGCCTACCCCCAGGAACAGCACAGGCTTCCGAAGCTGGTCAGCTATTGTTATTATGGCGCCTCCCCTGGCGTCGGTGTCCAGCTTTGTAAGGACGACGCAGTCAAATGATGTCTCCTTCATGAATGTTTCAGCCTGGTACACTGCGTCCTGGCCTATCATTGCATCCAGCACAAGGACAGTGAGATCAGGCTTTGCCACCCTCTTCATCTTCTTCATCTCCTCAAGGAGATTCTTGTTGGTCTGCATCCTGCCAGCTGAATCGATCAAAACATAGTCAAGGTTCCTGGCCCTTGCGTGATCAATTGCATCGAATGCCACGGATGCCGGATCGCTTCCCGCTTCATGCTTTATGAGATTCACCCCGATATCCTGGCATAGAAAGCTCAACTGCTCAATTGCGCCTGCCCTGAAAGTATCTCCAGCAGCAACAACAACACGCTTGCCATTTTTCTTGAGATAATTTGCTATCTTTGCCACAGTTGTGGTCTTCCCCGTTCCGTTTATCCCAAGGAACAGGATCACGAAGGGTTTCTTTCCGGGATTGAGTATATCAATGCCTGTTGAATTCTCATCAAGTATCTTCCTGATGGATTTTCTCAGGGCATCCCTGAGATCAGCCTGGCTCACCTTCTTTCCGGGCCTTTCCAGAAAATTATCCAGATCAGCTATGATCCTTTCAGATGTCTCAAGGGACACGTCAGATTCCAGAAGGGCATCCCTGACGGAACTTTCAATATCCCCTTTCCTGAGAACCTCATCGCTACCTGCTGATCCCTTGAAAAGGCCTGAGAGCTTCTTCCTGAAATTCTCAAACATGGCGTCTATCCCTTGTTTCTGCCCATCTGGTTCTGAACTGCAGCAACAAGTGAGTTGTACCTGTCTGAAATTTCAGTACGCCTCTGCTGAATGTTCTGAACCGAATCCTGTATTTCCTTGATGTTCCTGTCCAGCCTGCCAAGGGTCACGCTGGAATCCTCCTCAATATAAAGATCAGAACCTATTGGAACGAACAGCTTCTCTTCGTTATGAAGATCCGCCTTCATGTAAATGCCAGCTCCGATGCCGATTTTCACGTCCTTTGAATCCTTGAGATAATTCTCCTTGAGGACCACCAGGGCGCGGTTGTATTCATCCATGCCCCTCACAAGGACGGAAAGCTGGTTGTCGATGGAATCAATCAGGGATTTAAGGTAGTCAAGCTCTTCGGATATTCCCACGCTGTTACTGTTTTCCATCCTCTTTCACTCCAAAAATCTTCCGGCTTTCCACCAGTGATTCCAGTACAGGCATTGGGTCGCCGGATAAATAACTTATGAGGGCGCCACCTCCGGTTGAGGCGTGTGTTATACGCCCCATGAGGTTGAGCTTCTCAAGAGCGCTCAGGGTGTGTCCGCCTCCTGCTATTGTCAGTGCATCTGAGTTTGCCACGGCCTCCAGGATTTCCCTGGTACCCACGGAATATTCCTCAATCTCGTACATTCCCATAGGGCCGTTGAGGAAAATCCCCCTGGCTTCCGATATCAGGGACGAGAACCTGGCTATTGACTCAAGACCTATATCGGCAATAAGCTGGTCATCCGGTATTTGATCGTTTATGCTGAACAGCCTGCCCATGGGGTTCAGCACGAAATCCTCGGGCATGATTATCTTTCCGGGATAGGACTTCAGGAGCTTGCTGCATGTTTCAATGAGCTTCTTGTGATCCTTATTGTTCTTCTCGATGAACTCACGATTTTTGCGGCCGATATCAAATCCGCTTGCCCACAGGAAAGCATTTGCAACCACTCCGCCAACCAGTATGCTGTCCACGGTGCCATCCCTGAGGAAATTGCTGCTTACCTGTATGCTGTCGTCTATCTTTGCTCCGGCAAGTATGGCAATTTTGGGCCTTTCCCTGCTGTCCCTGAACCTGTCGATCATTGAGACTTCCCGTTCAATGAGCCTCCCGGCCAGGTTAGGCTTCAGCCGGCGGAAACCCACAAGTGAGGTCTGGGCTCTGTGTATTGCGGGAAATGCATCGATGACAAAGTAATCGAATAGATCCACAAGGTTCCTCACTATGTGAGTGGATTCCACGGCGTCGATATCTCCGGCGTCTATGTCTACCTCCTCACTGTAGAACCTGGTGTTTTCCAGCATGATGATGTCACCCGGCTCCATTTTCCTTATCCTGTTCCTGACCTCCTTCCCGAAGAGGGAATCGATGAATTCAACCGGCCTGCCAAGTATTCGCTCAAGCTTTTCAGCGTGCCTGTTCAGGGAAGTGAAGTCGTTCTTCCCGGGACGGCTCTGGTGGGCAACGAGGACCACCATTGATTCGGAAAGGTCCCTGAGCGTTTCCAGGTGTGATTCGAACCTGGCGGAACTCATTATGTTGCCGTCAATTGGATTTATTGGTGAATTGACGTCGAGCCTCAGGTAAATATGCCTGCCCCTGAGATCGAAGCTATCCAGCGTGAAAAAATTACCTGCATATCTGGGCATTTGTTGGTAATCGTTTCCCCAACATATATTCGTTTCCTTCATGCATGAAATGCAGGTTGTCAGGCGCATGAAGCCACCGGCCGCATCCCATGGATTAATTCCCGTGCGACGGGGGCTTTGCAGGATATAACCATGGTACTTCTGGTGAAACCCAGTGTACGAGAATAGTTAAGATAGGACGATATAACCACTTGATCACATGAAAGCACTTATCACTGCTGCAGGAAGAGGCGTTAGATCCGGCCTGGACGGGAAACTTAGAAAGGAGATGCTCCCCGTATACGATATGAGGGATGGACGGCTTGTGCTGCGCCCCATGCTTGACGTGATCATAACCCGTTTCCACAGCATGGGCATAGATGACGTTGCAGTGGTTCTGGAACCATCTGATGACCAGACGCATTCATACATTTCACGCGAATTCCCTGAAGTAACTGTATTGCACCAGAAAAAACAGAGGGGATTCGGGGATGCCGTCCTTGCCGGAATGGAGTTCATTGATGGTGAGAGGTTCGCCCTCAATGCCGGGGATGGAATACTTCTGGACGAAAAAACCCAGTCCGACTGCATCAGGCAGAAAACACCGGGCAACATCCTGACTGTGAGGAGGGTGAAGAACCCCGAGAACTATGGGACTGCCAGGATAGATCGTGAGGGATCACAGCTTATTGTCAGGGAGGTTGTGGAAAAATCTGCAAATCCTCCTTCGGATTATGCCCTCTGCGCATTCTACATACTTGAGCCGGGTATATTCACCCACCTGTCTGCCGATGTGTCAGAGAACGTGGAGCTGACCCCTGCCATAAACAGCATGATCAGGGAAGGAACACCGACATTTGCCAAGGTTGTGAAGCATGACGACTGGGTCAGTGTTGGGAGAGTAGATGACTATGTCAGAGTTCTCTCCGAGACCCTGGGAAGAAGCCGCGGCAATGTCAATTGATGCCGCTTGCCTTCCATGCCGTATGCGGGCTGATAACGTCGCTGAGAGCTTCTATGCGCGGCCTGTGGGCTGCGAGATCCTCCAGCATTATTGAGATCTCCTCTTTCAGCTCCCTTGAGTGTCTGTAGCCCATTTCTGCCAGTTTCTTATGTTCCGGATTGTAATAATGCTCCTCGGCCTCAATCCGGGGATTCGGCACGTTCCTGATAACTGCCTCCTTTCCGGTGTCATGCTCAAAGACCTCCTTAACCATCTGGGCAAGCTGCATGATAGAATAATGCTCGTCAAACTGGTTGAATACCCTGTATTCCCCTTCTGCAGGAGGCTTTGATATTGAAAGGTCAAGACAGGAAATGCTGTCCTCCAATGACAGGAAACCTCTCGTTTGCCCTCCCTTGCCGTATGGCGTTATGGGCAGCCCCGCCACCGCCTGGGCGCAGAACCTGTTCAACGCTGTTCCCCAGACCTCGTCTATGTCAAACCTTGTCCGCAGGCCTGTCCTGTTGATTTCAGGTGTCCTTGTACCATATACAACGCCCTGCATAACATCCGTGATACCCAGGCGCCATACCCTGTTTGCAAACATCAGGTTATTGGAATCGTGTACCTTTGTCCAGTGATACCAGGAACCGGCCTGCTTAGGGAAGGGCAGGTAATCCTTCCTTCCGTTGTACTGAACATCGAAGAATCCTTCTGGAATGTCTATGTTGGGCGTTCCATATTCGCCCATTGTCCCAAGCTTCAGTATATGTGCATGGGGCACAACATCTTTTATGGCATATATGAGGTTCAGGGTGCTGACTATGTTCTTCACCATGGTCTGCGTCGCCTGCCTGAGGCCGATCATGGAATAAGGTGCAGACCTCTGCTCAGCAAGATGCACGACAACATCAGGCTTCTCCTTCTTCACGGCGTCTATGACCACGGACGGGTTTGCAACGTCGCCCCTGTAGAAATTGATTTTTGCGCCGATTTTCTCACGCACGGCAGATATCCTCTTCTGCATGGTTGAGATTGGAATCACGGAGTCAGAATTGACCTCCCTGACCCGTCTCCTGGTGAAGAAGTTGTCAATTCCAGAGACCTCGTTTCCCTTCTCTATCTCCCTGAGGGCCAGGGGCCAGCCGATGTAACCGTCAATTCCCAGTATCATTACCTTCATATGCAGCCATAGGGGAAATGCGGATAAAAATGTTTGACACCCATGCAAATTGCAGCAGGAAACACATGCTGCCGGGACATGGGCTGCCATGTATCACTAAGTTAATGTGCTTCTCATTATAACTCCCTCATTGAGTTCACCGGTACTTGATTTTGTGAGCATATTCGTGAGGCTGTTCGTGGTCATTGATCCCTTCGGATCACTTGTCCTCTTTGTGGCAATGACGGGCACAACTGATACGAAAACCAGGCGGACCATAACCAATGATGCTGTGGTCTACGGCGGCCTAATCCTGCTCTTCTTCGCCATACTGGGATCATACATCCTGAGCTTCTTCGGCATATCCATTGAGGCCCTTGAGATAGCTGGCGGGCTCATACTGTTAATCATGGGTATTGAGATGGTGAGGGAGGGGGACAGGCCGAAATCAATGGGTGGAGGACAGGTCCAGGAGGATATAGGGATCGTTCCATTTGCCACTCCATTCATAGCCGGCCCCGGTGCCATATCACTGGTAATCATACTCATGAAGGGAGCAGTTTTCACCAATCCGCTGAATGACCTCTTCACCATTGTGGCACTTGCACTGGTGATGCTCATAATTTACATATTCTTCACATTCTCGTCCAGGATAACCAGGGTCCTTGGTGACAAGGTTCTGAAAGCCCTGACAAGGATGTTTGGATTGCTGGTGGCGGGATTTGCCATACAGTACTTCATAAATGCCATAATAGCACTTGGCGTCATACACTGATATAGGTTGGGAACCGGCAATCTCAGATTGCCGAGAGGTTCTGTATAGCCATGTATATGCCAACCACCACAATTATCACTGCGAATATTTTCCTCAGGAGGGTCTTGTTCATTCCTGATGATATCCTTGCTCCTGCCATGCCTCCGAATATGCCTCCCACCACATACAGAACTGCGATGGGTATGATTATCTGGCCTGCTATGCCGTACCTTATGGCAGTGACCATCCCGAATGTGCCAACAGCCAGAAGGGATGTGCCAACAGCACGGTTCATGTTAAGGTTGGAGGAATAGAGTATTGATGGTACGATAAGGAAACCGCCTCCTATACCGAAAAACCCTGATGCAAAGCCTGCCAGAACGCCGAAAGAACTCACCTTTGCATCGCTGCTTTTCTCCACCTTGGTCTGGCCGGAAACGTCCTCATTCGCCTTCCTGCACTTTGTCAGGAATATGTACAGGCCTATTCCCATCATCATGAACGAGAACAGGAACAGCAGAAGGTCACCTTTGGTCAGCAGGCCCAGAGTGGTGCCTATGAGTACGCCGATGACACCCATAACTGAGAAGACCAGCCCCACCCTTAGGTTTATGTTGTGCCTTCTCCAGTGGCTTATGGAATTGATATATGAATTTATTCCAACAGCAAGGGCGGTTGTGCCTATGACCACATGGGGATCATTAATGCCCACAAAATAGAGGAGCAGCGGTATTGCCAGGATTGATCCTCCACCACCGATGAGCCCGAGCGAAAAGCCCACAAGCACTCCGGAAATCACGGAATACAGATATTGAATAAGTGTGATTATCATGCTGAACCTCCGGACTGCAATTTACTGAAAAGTTTGCCCGGCGAGCTCTGGTTGCATGGAGATTCATTATCATGATTTTCCATAATATTTCATCTATATGAAAATTACTCACCTGTATTTAAATATGTTCCCTGATAAAACTGCTGATATAAACTGGGAAAAATCAGTGCAATAAAGATGCTGGGAAAAAATTGAGGCGGGCACCAGCCAGTGGAATGTGGCCGGATGATGCTGCCTTCATTCGATGGTGAATTCCTTCCCGTTGAAGGGGAGGATCACTTCAAATTCAGAGAGATCGTCCAGAAGCTTCTCCCTGCTTTCCCCATGGCAGAGGATTATCTTTTCAGGGCTCACTGCCTTGGCAAATGAGATAAGATCATCATGGCCGGCGTGGGCGGAGAGATCGAAGAATTCCACCTGCATGCTTGGCCTCAGTGGAACGCCCGCAATGTTTATTGTACCTGTCTCAACAAGGCTCCTTCCGTTTGTGCCTTCCACCTGGTATCCCGTCAGGAATATTGCACTCTTGTCATCATCGGCAAGCTTCTGGATATAGCCAAGGACGGGACCGCCATCCAGCATCCCTGAGGTTGTTATGATGATGTCGTTATCCAGGGCTGCTTCCCTCATCCTCCTGCCTCTCACCTGGCGCACACGGCCAACCTTGCGCCTGAACTCTCCCCTTGATCTCAGGTATCCGGGGGTGTTGAGGTATATTCCTGTTATGAGGTTGCCCATGCCGTCAACTGCTATCCTGTATCCAAGGTCTGCAAGAATCATGATGAGTTCCTGCGTCCTTCCCAGCGCGAAGGACGGAAGTATGACCTTGCCGCCGTTATCCACAACTTCCTTTATCCTGGACTTGAGCCTTGCTATGACCTGCTGCCTGTCTTCGTGGTTTTTCCCAGCATACGTGCTCTCCATCACAAGTATGTCAGCCTTCACAGGCTTCCCGCCTACCAGGAGGTTTGAATCCCTTGTATAGAGATCCCCAGTAACAAGGATCTTCTTGCTGTTCTCGAAAAGCCACATGGAAGACCCCGGTATGTGGCCGGCCGAGTATGGTGTAGCATAGTACTTCCCCACCTGGACCGTATCTTCATAGTGCACTGCGGTCAGCGATTCAAACATGGTATCAATATCGGTAACGTCGAACCTCTTGGGGTAGCCCTCCAGATCCATTATCTTGATGGAATCGTTCAGCAGCGGCTCCATGCTGTTTGCCGTCATGGTGGTTGTGTACAGGCTTGCCCTGTCTCCGTGATAACACACGGGCAGAGCGCCTATGTGATCCAGGTGCGCATGTGTTATGAATATGCCGTCTACGGGTTCGTAGGGCATTGGATACTGCGGAGGCTTCTCTGGAACCACTCCGTAATCCACCATGAACCTGGTGCTATCATCCTGGAACTTTATTGCCAGCCTGCCAACTTCTTCTGCTCCTCCTAAAAACTTTACTTTCATTCTGGTTTCCTCACGCTTTTGCATCTTTAAGGCGATCTTTACAGTGACAATGCCTTTCGGAATTTATTATGGGTAATGATTCCCTGATTATTCTGGTGACCTTATCCTCGTTTTCCTTCATGATCCTGAAGACCTCTGCTGCCTCAACCGGTGTTTCCGACCAGACATCATAGTCAGTGACAGTTGCCAGGACGGAATAACACATTGACATTTCATCAACCAGGTTGACTTCGGGAACAAGAGTCATTCCGATTATATCTGAAAACTGCCTGAACATCCTGGATTCAGACCTTGTGGAAAATCTCGGCCCTTCAATGGTCACATATGAACCACCCATATGGGAATTCCCATCTATCTTCTTCGAAACCTTGAAAATCTCCCTGTTCATTTCCGGGCAGAATGGGTCTGCCATGGATATGTGGTATACCTCAGGGCCGTCGTAGAACGTAAGTTCCCTCCTCCTGGTGAAATCAATGAACTGATCCGGAATAACCACATGGCCCGGAGCGAGTTCCTCCTTGAGGGAGCCCACCGCATTAACGCCTATGATCCTCTTCACGCCAAGGCTGTTGAGTGCCCATATATTGGCCCTGTAATTCACCTTGTGCGGCGGGATTGTGTGTTTTTTGCCGTGGCGTGGGATAAAGGCAACTTCCACGCCATTGATCTTTCCTACCTCAATTGGGGCTGAGGGTTTGCCGTATGGAGTCTCTATATCAAAAGATTTTGGATTTTCAATGAGATTGTAGAGTCCACTTCCTCCAATAATTCCTATGTAAACCATGCTATCACTGTGTCAAGTACCTTTTTCACGCTATTAAATGATAATATTTAACTTATGCGAGCAACCTTCTCGCCCTCGAAAACAATTACGGGCAGGAGAGCAATCAGGATTTTTCGATCTTTTTCTTCAGGTCGGCGATCTCTGCCTGAAGCTCCTTGTTCATGGGATTGTGTTTTGCCCTCGCCTCAAGCTCTTCAAGCTTCATCTCAAGACTCTTCTTCTTCCTGGTCAAATCTCTTTTGCTTAGCCCCATCTTCCCTTCTTGTTATGCCATCCCTACTTAAATGCTTTCCCTGAACCTGCCAGAATAATTTCAGTGGTTCAATGTGGCAGGAGTTGTGCAGGTTTCCCCGGGATTTCCGCCGACATGTGGAAAATTATTCATATTCCCAGCCAATCCCAAGATGAGATGTTTCTTGAACCTGCCATACTGCTTGCTGCCCTGGGAATAACGCTTCTTGAGATGTCAGAAGCTTCGGCTGTGGCTCTTGCACTGCATGGAGATTCGAGATCAAACATTCCTTTCTTTGCAGTTGCCCTTGGTGTCATTGTAATCCTTATTCCCACTGCAGTTGCAGGAAATTTCATTGCCCTGTTCCCGCTTTTCTACGTCAGGATCGCATCTGCAACTCTCCTGCTATATTTCGGCCAGAGGCTCATGAAAAGCGCAAAGCGATCCATGAAGTTCCAGCGCATCGGCTTTCCACCCGGAGGACACGGTGACACAGGTAGGAGCGTTGCAAGCACAGCGTTCTCCGTGGGAGTTGTGGAGGCGTTTGAGGCTGCCATTGTCCTTGTAGCTCTGTTCCCTGAGAATTATGATTCAACCCTTATTGGGCTCGTAATAGGCATCGTGGCAGTAGTTGCAGCAGCATACATACTGAGGAGCCAGATAAGAAAGGTCAAGCAGGCTAACATGAAGGTGGCTGTTTCTGCCCTGCTGCTATCATTCTCACTGTTCTGGTATATTGAATCGGTGAGGGTCATAAGTGATCTGCTCCTCCTGCCTTTCTTTGCGGGCTTCTTCCTGCTTGTGTACTACTATTCCACAAGAAACCTGCCTCCTGCAACCACCACCAGATCTTCAAATTGATGGGTGGCCTGTTTCTTATTTTCTTGCTGGCGTGAAATATATCTTCTTTCCTTGCTTGATGTAGTTGTAGAGGGCAGCGCCTGTATCGCTGGCTATCTTTATCCTGACAATTCCCTTATTGGAACTTTTCGCCTGGAGTACAAGTATGTTGTCAACATAGAACCTTACATCCATGTTAGGCTCGCCCACGGTCAGGTAGATTATCTTGTTCTTGATTTCAGTGTAAGCTTCCTGCCTCTGCTCCTCCTGAGACTCCTCAAGCGGTTCAACCTCTATTCTCACACCGAGGCGCTTCTCCAGTTCTGAGATTGTTGCGCCCTTCTTGCCTATGAGCCGCGAAATGATTGCTTCATCCACCTGCACAAGGACCCTGTTCTCCCCCACCATCTTAACAACAACTCGTCCCGAGCCTGTTATGCGCCTTATCTCCTGGACTATGCGATCCTCTGCAAGCTTGAAGAAAGAACCTCTTTCCTGGCCCTTCTGGACTGGCACCACCACGATCTGCTCCCCGAATGTGTAAATCTCGAAGACAGTGGTTTGACTGAAGAAATCCCTGACCTCTATTACAGGACGCGCCAGGTCCTCCTCCTGCATCCCGCTTGGAACCTTGACCGAGTACTGCGTCACCAGGACTGATGCAACGGCTCCCCTTTCAATGAATATAATTGTGTCCACAACCTGTGGAATCATCCCAAGCTCTATCCTTCCGATGAATCTCTGGATTGCATCTATTCCACGTGTGGCATGGACGACGCCAATCATGCCCACGCCTGCCAGCCTGAGATCAGAGTACACATGAAAATCGTTTGTCACTCTCATCTCGTCGAAAACCGTATAATCCTCTCTCACAAGAAGGAGAATGTCCCCGGTCTTTTCCATGGATCCTTCAAGCCCAGTGTACTGAGTGATTTCCTTTGAAACCTGGAGGTCCCTCGGCCTCTCCATTGTCTTCACGACTTTACCAAGTGAACTGAGGTATTCCGCAAGCGCCTGGACAAATGTGCTCTTGCCCGCCCCCGGACCACCGGCGACAAGAACTCCGTTTGCCTGGTTTTTCAGCCTTTCCAGGAGTTCTGGCCTTAATTTGTAGTCCTCAATGGAGAGCTTCACAATGGGTCTCACAGCAGTTATCTCAAGATCATCAGAAAAAGGAGGCCTGGTTATGACAATACGTATGTTGTGTAGCTGGATGACGGTTGCTCCACGGGCATCCATCTCAATGAATGAATCATCCTCGTTCCTGCCTCTCTTCACGATATGGTTGGCTATTTCCTCAAGATCTCCCCTTGTTATTTTGTAGTGGAGCTTCTCATACTTGATTTCACCGGGAGGACCCCTCTTGAGAACAGGTTCCATTTCAGCCTTAAGGTGCACTGAACTTGTTACTTCGTCAAAGAATTCCTCGATATTTTTTGGTTCCCTTGTATCCGGCGCAATATATTCAACCTTGATGCCCTTTATGAGCGCAATGTCCCTCTGTATCTGGTCTCCGGTAACAAGGGTCGCATCATTCTCGAATGCCACCATCCTGATGATCTCATCAATCTCACCGCTCTTGGCGCGCTTAATCTGCCAGTCTGCCGGCCTGCGGCCCTGAATTTCCACATAAATTATGCCGTCATCGGCCATTTTCCTGATTTTTTTCAGCTCTTCCAGGGCCGCGAAACCTATTGACTTTCCTTCATTTGCCTGATGCTCCACCTCCGACATCATGGCTTCCGACAGGATCACCCGGCATTCCGACTGCCGGGAAAGAAATGAAGTAAATCGACCATCAATAATCACTGAAGTATCTGGAACGTAATCCACGGGTTAGATAGTATTCATAATTATATAATCAGATCGAATAGGGCTGGCAATGGATTCCATCCCATGCGAAGATGTTTTTGCCGGGAAGCTTGCAGAAATTATTCGAAAAACATTTCCTGGCATGATTCCACCTGATTCAGCCCTTGGTTTTTCCGGTGGCATAGACAGTTCACTCATAAATTTCATCGCTGGAAACAGTCTTCACCCTTACAATGTAAGCGTTCCTGGATCCAGGGACCTCTCCAACGCAACCATGGTGTCTGAACGCCTGGGATTCAAGTTCACGCACATCGACCCCACTGGGCTGGACATTAAAAAGTACAGGGAAATGGTACGTGATGCGGATCCCGAAATCTCAGAATCAGATATGGGATATGAGGTTGTTCTTGCCATCCTTCTGGACAGCATAGAAGAAGAATACCTTGTCACCGGACAGGGATCCGACGAACTGTTCTATGGGTACAGGCGATTCATTGATAATCCTGATCTCACTAACGAGGGGCACTTGAAGAAGCTATACAGTTCAACTCTCCCAAGGGAAGAAAGACTGGCCAGCGCAATGGGAAAGAAGCTTGTTACACCTTACCTGAGACCTGAAATCCTCAAGGTTATGGAAGGAGCTCAGAGAGAACAGAACATCAAGGGAAATAGGAATAAACTCATGCTCAGGCAGGCTGCTGTCTGTCTTGGCTATCCGGTCGATCTGGCAATGATTCCAAAGAAGGCTGCTCAGTACGGGTCTGGAATTCAGAAGCTCATCAGGCGATGAACTTTGGAAATTTTTTGGTTTTTGAAGTCTGTAGAATATGGTGTCTTAGCTAACTTCTCGGGAGCCTAATATAAGTTCCCCTTGGAAACAGAGAAAATCTCATTACCTGATAAATGCTGAATCTTCCAAAGAGATATTGTATTACATTGCCGTAAATTCTCACGATTTTACTGAATGAATTATTGTGGTAACCCTAGTATGCCATGTGACAGCAAAGGACTATTTCTGTAAATAAAGCATATTCTCCTCTGTATGAATTTTTAGATAATCATTACTATAGGATGCCCGAGGTTCCATACAACGTTCGACAATCGTCCGGCCTTATTGATCCAATAATATTGATGGGATATGGAAGCGAACCATATCCCACTGATCATGGAAAGGCTGGATAAGATTGTTTCTGAAGATCGGATGAGGAAATTCCCCAGCAGGATTATTGTGAAGATCATTGTGATCCTGCAGGTCTATGGCATTTCATACAGATCCTCATGCAGATTCTTCAACAACCATCCAGAACTCATGAATCTCGTTGGCATAGGGAAGATTCCAGACTTCCGCACTCTGTCATACAGGGCACTTGGAATTGACTGGCATGAGATCAGTGCCGGCATCATTGATCTCATTGAATCCAATGTGGAGAATGCTGCAATTGACAGCTTCATTGCGAAGACATGCAGGTATGCAACTGCGCAGAGACGAAGGAAATCAGGCAAATATAAAGATCCTGAGAGTTCATGGGGTTATGGAACAAAAGGCTTTGAATATGGCAGGAAAACACATGTTGCACAGGATATTGATTCCCCTGCATTAGGGGAATGGAAGGCCACCACAGCTTCCCTTCATGACAGTATAATGGCCTTTCCAATGATTGATGCCGTCAGAGATCATGAATACATCCTCATGGATGCCGCCTATAATTCAGCTGGCATCTATGATTACATCTTGGACAACACACATGTCATCCCGGTGATAGATACCAACAGAAGAAGAGGAATCGTTCCTGATAACTTGACGTTCAGCAGGAAGCAGGGCATAATCATCAGAGATAGGGAGAAAGCCAGATACAGGCTTAGATGGGAAATAGAGCGGACATTTTCAATTCTTGAGGAGATACTGCATTCTGAACACATATGGTATGTCCGCAACAGGAACTATGATGTTGCCGTTGGTGAAAGGATAGTGGCATACAACTGCATTGTCCTGGTCAATCAGATAGGGCAGAGATCAAAGAGGGAAATAATGGATCTCGTTGTTTGACGAATGTTTGGACACCCTAAAAAAACGACAAACAGACTTTCTGTTTAAAATGCTATATATTTTCAACCTTCTACCATAATCAGTAGTCCGGAAACAACGGAAAGTGGGCTTGGCCGGATTTGAACCGGCGGCCTTCGCTGTGTGAGAGCGATGTCATAACCGCTAGACCACAAGCCCTCTGTCTGGGGAAAATTGAATCCGCATTAATAACTTTGCACATTTTGTGTTAATTTCTACTTGCAATATTTTTATCCCAGTTCCACATTGGTGTAACGTCCTGGAAATTAGTATATGTGATTTGTGATCATATATGACGACCCGGGACTAAAATTCGTTTAGTCATGGGCCTCGGGATTAGCATCTGATGCGTCATCTGGCAGTGATCTCCCGATCAGCGACATACGAAAAATTCCCCAGAGGGTCAGCGGAACTACGAAACGTGACTAGCTCCCGTTAAACTGGGGAAAAGTCATTCCGAGGAGTACCAATGGAGAACAGCAGCACTCTTACAAAAATGCAAAGCGATGATCTGGAATACGTCGTTTCAACTGTAAAGCAGTACCTTAATGCATATGATATACAGGTCACTCCGGTAAACGTTAAATTCCTTTATGTCAACAGCGACAACCCTGACATAGATCGAGCCTTCGATGAGATAAGGAAGGAACTTGTGCCCAAGGGCTATATACCATTCCTTTCAGAAGATGGAGAGCATTTCCTGGAGGTGACCAGGAGACCAAACGTGAAATTCCGTGGGGTCTATGTCAACATCATAATGCTTGTCCTGACCCTGGCGTCCACCATCTACGTTGGTTCAATATACGCCATCAACTTCGTTTCAGATCCAAGGGACCTTGGTCTCAGGGTTCTCTACGGATTTGTTTTCTTTTCACTGCCCCTGATGCTGATTCTTGGAATACATGAAACGGGCCATTATATTGTAGCCCGCCACCACAAGGTGAGGGCATCCCTTCCATTCTTCATACCATTTCCTGTGACTCTAGGCACATTCGGGGCTTTCATCTCACTGAGAGATCCAATCCCAAACAGGAGAGCCATGACCGAAATAGGCGTGGCCGGACCGATTTTCGGTTTCCTGACTGCACTTCCTCTGGTCTTTGTGGCCTCGTTTCTCTCACACTCATTTCCACCGCTTCACGATTACAGGATAGGTTTCTTCATAAATTTCCCCTTAATCTACCATGTACTCCATTTTGCAACGCCCCATGATGTTCCCGTCTTCCCCATGGTGCTTGCCGTATGGGTTGGGATGTTTGCCACAGCCATGAATCTTATCCCTGTTGGGCAGCTTGATGGCGGCCATGTTGTCAGGGGACTCCTTGGGAGAAAGGCATCAATTGTTGACTACGTCTTCGTTGCTTTCCTTTTCATTCTGGGGTTCAGATATGACGGGTGGTGGCTTCTAGCCATATTTGTTGTGCTGCTGGGGCTAACGCATCCTCCTGCACTTGACGATTATGCAAAGATCAGGCCCATGGATATAGCGCTGGGTGTGTTTGCACTCATAATGTTTGTCCTCACTTTCACACCCATACCCATCAGCATCCACTGACCTGATGCATGAATCATTTAATACTTCCCTGAATATCTTCATTAGCAGATGAACGAAACATACGGGGACTTTGTATCATTTCTCAGGGAAAACCGGGAAAGGATCAGGGATGACCTGATCATGCCTGAATCATCTCCCAGAAGAGACCTTTACTCGGATTCATTTCGCAGAAACTTTCTTCCGCCTCCATCCCATGGCTTCGGCAAGAATATATCGGCCACCGACAGCAGCGAATTCGTCAGGGAGCTCTACAACGGCAAGAAGATAATTCTTGTGAGATCATATACATCAGCTGGGAAGACTATTTACAGCAGTTTTGTGCCCAGGGTCATGAACGTTGGCAGGGATGATCTGCAGCGCTTCATTACCATGCTCATGGAACATTCTGAGCACATGAGCGTGCTCAGGATGCTTGAAATTGAAAGACCTGACATGGTGCTGATTGACGGTTCCATAAGCGGAAGGATAAACCGTGAGAGGCGCCGACTTCTTGCAGAAGGATACACTGAATTCCATAATGATTACGTGAAGTCACTTGCAGCAATGATTGAAAGGGCAGATTCACTTGGGATTCCCCTGGTGTTCATAGCCAAGAGTTCTGAATCAAGGGTCTTCAAGAAATTCCTGCTGGGAGAGATAGGTAAAGGCGCGGGCATGAAGGAACAGATCAGGACGGAACTGGATTCAGGGCTGAATGACCATTATCTCATAAAGTCCCTGGCAACCGGGCCCGGATATACCCGGCCCATACAGCAGGCATCAATCCTGGGTGACGGGGATGCTGCAAAGGAGTACCTTTACCATACGACCCATATCCTGCCGGATGCAAGGGACCTACCACTCAAGATGGATTTTGTGCTCCCCGGCGAGGAAATGGATTCTTCCGGAAGCCTTGCAAGATCCATAATATCCATGGCCTTCTGGGCATATGGCGGTTCCAAGGTCCACAACCTCTGGCTTGCAGACATAGACAGGCTGGTTAAGTTCAGGAAGGAAGAAGTGGAGGATATCTACATGAAAACATTTGAGAGAGAAATAGGCATCAGTTTCTATGAGACCAGGGGCGAAAGGCGTGCAAGAATCAGAATCTGAGATAGGTTATGTGGTGGGCGATAACACCAGCGAAATGTTCAGATTTGTCATTGCTGAGGATGCCCAGGTGAGGAAGTGGGAATATGTTTATGTGACCACATCCGGCAAGACCGTCCTGGGAAGGGTGGAACGGACCATTTCCAAGAGCGATCTGCTCAATGACAGCATGGATTTCAACAGCGTAGCCCGTTATGTGGAGAGCGATCTGAACTATGCGGTGAACGTGTGCCTTGCCCGAACCCTGGGTTCCGTCATAAATCATGATCTTGAGCTCTCCAGGGATTTCATCAGGCCTGGGACAGCGGTTTACAGGGCACCGTCATCCATGCTTGAAGGCATCTTCGGATTCGGCACAGAAGAGGGGCTGAACATTGGATACCTGGCCGACCGGCCGGATGTCCATGTGTCCGTTGATGTCAGGGGGATGCGAAGGCATGTGGCTATCGTGGCACAGACAGGTGCAGGCAAGAGCCATACTGCAGGCGTCCTCATGGAGGAACTCCTGAGGAAGGGCGCGTCCATCATAGTGCTGGATCCCCATGCCGATTATGTCCTGATGAGGCGGACCGGATCAGGATCATTCTACAACGGCTCCATAAGGGTGTTCCGCACACCTCTGAGCACAGGCAGGTATGATTCCGTGCAGAAGGGTATAGTTGACGAGTTCACCCTGAGGTTTTCCGATCTTGAGGCGGATGACATCTCTGAGATAATGGGCATCAAGGAATCATGGACAAACCTGAGGAAGTCCGTGGAAACCACCGTGAAGAACATGCACGGGCGGAGGGACTTTGATGATTTCGTTAAGACTGCCGAGGCACTTGAGCCTGAGGATTATCACAGGATTGCCGGCAGGATAAGGCTCCTCTCCAAGGTCAGGAGCATCTTTTCGGAACGAACCACGGGTCTGTCAGATTACCTTGCACCTGGAATGATGTCCATCCTTGATCTATCAGGCATGGATCAGTTCCTGGCAGGATACTTCTCATACCGGGTGCTTGATGAGATTTACGATTCCAAGGTCACCTCAACCTACCAGTACCCCGTGTTTGTATTCATTGAGGAGGCACACAACTTCGTGCCTCCTGGATCGCAGACGCAGATAGCCCAGATCATAAAGAAGATTGCATCTGAGGGCAGAAAATTCGGCATATTCCTGGTTGTCATAACGCAGAGGCCGGGCAAGATCGATCAGGATGTCCTCAGCCAGTGCAATTCCGAGATCATCCTGAGGATCACCAACCCGCTGGACCAGCGCGCCATCCTGGAGAGTGGAGAAGCAATAAGCCAGGCCGTCATAGATGACCTTCCTTCACTTAATGTGGGAGAGGCAATACTAGTGGGCCAGTTCGTGAAAGTCCCGGTTAACGTAAGGATCAGGGAGAGGGAGAGCATGGAAGGCGGCGGCGACATAGACGTGGTTGACATGCTGCGCAAAGCAAGGGAAGAAAGGGACAGGCGCAACGATCCAAAGGCAGAGAGGCAGAGGATTTCAAGGCTGCTGGGTGACTGAGATGATCAGGTTTCTTCACATGTCGGATACGCACCTGGGCAGCAGGATATACATGAGCGATGACAGGGAACAGGATTTCTACGATTCCTTTGACGAAGCCATGGATATAGCCATAAGTGAGAAGGTTGATTTCATAGTGCACTCCGGGGACCTCTTCGACACCTGGAGCCCCAGCAACTATGCACTTTCCAAATTCCGGGATTCAGCACTGAGGATGAGGGAGGCCGGGATCCCGATGTTCCTCATCATGGGAGATCACGATCGCCCAAAGAGAACAGACTACCCGGCTGCCGAAATATTCAACTTCCTTGGAATAAGGCTTCTTGGAAAGGACGGGGTGGAAAGTGTGACCCATGAGGTTGGGAACGACCGTGTCCTTATTGCCGGCATATCAAATATGAAGGGGTTCAGGCGCAATGCACTCCTTGAAGAGTACCGCAGGGCAGACGAAATTTCTGAGGGGAGCACAAACTCTGTCCTGATCTCGCACCAGGCCATAACAGGCTACCTTTATGATGAAGCATGCGAAGCAAGGCCCGAGGATCTTCCTGTTAACTTCTCATACCTTGCTTTCGGCCACGTCCATGACTGGGCCCTTAAGCAGGATCGGAGACCGGTGTTCTCCTATGCCGGGTCAACGGAGCTCAAGAGCACAAGGGAGATCCCGGCATTCATAAAGAACGGCAAGTCCGTGAACATTGTCAGCCTGGAAAACGGCATCGCCACCGTTGAGAGGAGAAAGCTCAAATCTGTGAGATTCCAGTACGCCATTGAGAGCAACCCCGCGGACTACCAGGCGGAAATAGATAAGGCCATTGAAAAATACTCCTCAAGGTTTGGGAACAAGAAACCTGTATTCACCCTCAGAATAGTTGGAAACGCAGACAAGGAAAGGATCAGATCAACACTGAAGTCCTATGATAACATAATTTTCAGGCCTCCCGAATTCATCTCAGAAAAAGTGGAAGTTGAATCCAGGCCGGGAATGGAGAATATTGCTGACTACATAAATGCATATTTCAGCAGTGATCCCGAGCTTGCTGGAATTGCCGCCAGGTATTACAGTATGGCAAGATCGGACAGGGAAGCTGCAATGAAATTCCTCATGGAAAAGCTGGGGGTCGGTGACCTGTGATCATACATACACTTGAACTGAAGAATTTCCTCTCCCATGAGAACAGCACCGTCAATTTCGATCTGGGTGTAAACCTCATAACCGGCAAGAACGGCGCTGGAAAGAGCAGCCTGATTGACGGGATAAAATTCGCGCTCTTCGGTGACACAAAACGCGGCTCAGTGCAGGATCTTGTCACAAGGAACAGGCTTGAGACCCAGGTGTCGCTTGAATTCAGTGTAGGCCCTGACCAGTACAGGATCACCAGGACCATGTCCGTTGGCAGGTCAGGCATAAGGGGGCGGGATGCAACACTGCTGAAGAACGGTGCCGAAATGGCCCGCACCGTGACCGGAGTCAACTCTGCCGTGGAGGATCTTCTTGGCATCAGCGAAGACCTGTTCCTCAACTCTGTCTTCGTGGAACAGGGAGAAATCGCCTCCCTTGTTTCTGAGAACAGAGCTGTCAGGGAGAAGACTTTCAGCCATATCCTTGGGCTGAATCTCCTGCAGCAGTTTGCGCAGGATATCCAGGAGAGGGGAAAGGAGCTTAAGTCCAAGCTGGAGGCCATGCGTGATGCGGAACAGCAGCTTACCGACACGCAGCAGAGGATACAGGATACCACAGAAGAGATCAAAGGACATGAGGCACAGATCATGGATGCTGATTCCAGGCGTGAAGACCTTGAAGGGAAACTGAGGAAAGCCGACTCTGATCTCCAGGAGGCCAGGGACAGGGTTACGGAACTCAAGGCTGCCGCCGGGAGGCTTGACGAACTTAAAAAGCAAAAGGCCGGCCTTGAAAGTGAACTGTCACGTAAGTTTACCGAAATGGAAAAACTGAAGCGTGATTTTTCCGAAAAGGGAGGCAGCATAGACCAGACTCTGGTTGACAACCAGGAAAGCATAAGGCGGTACCTTGATATCCAGGCCCGACTGGGAAGCAACCTGACAGTGCTGCAGGATGTGATTCGGCGGCTTGAAAGGATATCCAGTGACGAAGATGAACTGAAGAAACTGGCGCCCGCCCATGCTGATTATGAAAAAATCCAGAAGGAATACCAGGCCCTTGAGGAAAGGATGAAATCCCTGGAACCTGCCAACAGGGAATTCGAGTATGCCTTCAGGTCCCTTGCCCAGGCAAAGAAGAAAGCGGAAAATATTGGCAATGATTTGAAGTCCCTGCAGGAAAGACTGTCCGGAATCATACAAGGTGATCTTGATGAGGCCTCCCTATCCAGCCGGAAAGCAACACTTGATGCGGAGAGATCCGGCCTGAATGTGAGCATGGGGGAGATCAAAGCCCAGGTAGGCCAGATCAATGAACAGAGAAAGAAGATTAAAGACAGCATAGAGGAGATAAAACACTCAAGCGTATGCCCACTTTGCAGGCAGGAAATCACTGAGGAACACAGAAGCAAGATCGTGGGGGACTACAATATTGAGGATAGCGGACTGGTGACCAGGATACAGGAGCTTTCCTCAAAAAAGAAGGACCTTGAAGCCAGGAAAGCCGGAATTGAAGCAGAGCTTTCCGCACTGTCCTCCAGCGAACTGTCGCAGCTGTTTGCCCTGAAGCGTGATCTTTCAACCCAGGAGAGCGAGATCAGGACCCTTGAGGCAACCATAAGGAGATACATGAAGGAGCATGAGGAATACACAGGCATTCAGGATACCTACAGTCAGGTGAAACAGAAGCTGAAGGACCTGAAGGAACAGGAAGACAGGCATAATTCGCTGATGTACTCCATACAGAATTCAGGCAGGGCAGAACTGGAGGCAAGAAAGTCTGCGCTTGATGCTGATAATTCAGGAATGTCCGCAGATCTTGAGGCCATTATCTCCACCCTGGGATTCTCGCCGGATGCCGAAACCGGGAACAGGCTGGCGGCAAGCATCAGGGCACAGCAGGATGCCATTGGTATCAGGGAGAAGCTAACCAGCCTGGATGCGGATATAAGTGCAAAGAAATCACAGATGTCATCCATTGATGCCGATATATCCAGGTTGCAGGACCTCCTGAAATCACGCCCGGAGGCAGAGAATGATCACATCAGAGCACAGGATGCCTATAATACAGCTCGCAAAGAAATGGATGATCATATGACGGAGGTTTCCATCATCAGGGGCAAGATTGAGACCCTTGAGAAATCGCTAAGTATGCTCCGGGAGGATGAAAAGGTCTCCGCAGAACGTGTGGCCAAACTGGAGAAGATCAGGAGCGCCATTTCCTCAATGGATAAGGTCCGGTACTGTTTTGATCGGGATGGAATCCAGAAAACCATAAGGAAGGACTCCGCAGTGTTCATAACCAACATGATGAGGGAATATTCCCTGGCTTTCAACCTCAACTTTGATGATGTCAGGGTGGAGGAGGATATGGGAATACAGGTATCGCAGAACGGCAATATGGAGAGCGTTGACATGCTCAGCGGAGGAGAACGCACAGCTCTTGCCATTGCCCTCAGGCTTGCAATTGTCAAATATGTGAACGACAGCATAAAGACAATGGTCATGGACGAGCCCACTGTGTTCCTTGATGAGGACAGGAGACAGAATCTGACCGATATACTGCAGTATACATTCAACGGTGAGGAGAACCCCATCCCGCAGATGATCATAGTATCGCACCATTCAGAACTCAGGTCAGTCTCCAACAACGTATTCGAGGTGACCAAGCAGAAAGGCAGCTCCATTGTGCAGCCGGCTGAATGATCCCGGTGATTAGCAGTATCCCGGAAGCGAAACCACGCTGGCGATGCTCACAGAGAAATACTTAAATATATTTCCTGCCAATTTGGAGACATCGAGTTTCGGCATGGAGTCGGTTTGAGTTGAAAATCAGTGCAGTTATACCTACCATAAATGAGGAACACACAATAGGCGAAGTCATAGACGGCCTACGCAAGCTCGGCGATGTAGAAATAATAGTTGTTGACACCAATTCGACTGACCGGACCCGCGAGATAGCAAGGGAGAAGGGCGCACTTGTCATAGAGGAGCCCAGAAAAGGCTATGGAAGGGCATACAAGACCGGGCTCGACAGGATCACCGGAGATATTGTGGTCTGCCTGGATGGTGATGGAACATATCCAACAAACGTTGTGGGGCCACTCATTGATCTGCTCATATATGACGAAGTGGACTTCATCTCATGCGACAGGATAACCCTCAGGACCAGCAAAAACTATACCACGCTGCACTTCGTGGGAAACAGCATACTCACCAAGAGCATCGGCCTCCTCTTCAAGACCAGCCTTAAGGATTCCCAGAGCGGCATGTGGATTTTCAGGAGCGGCCTTTACAGGCAGATGAGAAACCTCAGCAACGGCATGTCGTTCTCCCAGGACATAAAGATTGAGGCCATCAGGCTCGGTCAGTTCATAGAGGTCCCCATAAGATATGGCATCAGGATAACCAAGCCCAAGCTGAAGACCTGGCACGACGGCTTCTCAAACCTGTTCTATGTTTTCGTCAAGAGGGTCAACGGCAACTCGTGACCGGAATCTGTTATGAAAGTAAACCTCTTATCCCCGATTCAGCTGTTTTCACTGTGTTGAAAGAAGACCTCTCCGGCAAGCTCATGCTGTCTGGAATTGCAGCAATTGTGGCTGCCTTCGCATGGATAGCTGCTGCAATGCTCCTGAATCCCGGTTTTGACTTCTTCACCGGCGCCCTGAGCCAGCTTGGGTCACCTGGATCAAACTTTCCGTGGGTCTACAACGTGGGGCTGATGTTTACCGCAGTCCTGCTTTTCATATTTGCCTGCGGGCTTCTGCTGTGGTCACGCAACAAAATTAAATCAGCAGGCAGCTCCTTCTTCATGATGGCGGCACTTTTCCTGGCGCTCATAGGCATCTATCATGGAGGCACCTATCCCCACGATTTTGTCAGCCTCTGGTTCTTCATCATTGCCGATATCGCCATCATAACATGGGGAATGGGAATGTCCATTGAGAGCCTCTCCAGGGGAGGCTACATACTGCTCCTTGCAGCAGTAGCAACGGGAGCGGGCTTCGGGATAAGCTGGCCATCAAGCGCGGAACTTGAAACATTCGGGACATGCGCAATAGCCCTGTGGGCCGTCATGATGATAAGATTCCGCATGTCCAAGGGAAAAACAGCAGTTCCAGCGCATTGAATCTGCGTCAGGCAAAATTATTAGAACTGCCTTGATAATTACTTTCCATGGCCATCCTAAAGAGGAAGAACTCCAGGGAAGAAAACGAAAAACCAGGAACCAGGAAATTCATAGACCTGAATGAATACAAGTTTCCAGAGCTCAAGGACGAGACCAGGGGAATGGTAAGGGTGGCTGAGATCGCAAGGTTTGAGGACATCAGGAAGATCAGCCCTTTCATCTATGAGGGGAACATCCTCATTCTGGACTGCTCCCCGGTTTCCAGGGAAGAGTACCTTATGACCAGAATCAAGGACGAGATCAAGAGGATAGTGAGGGACGTGAACGGCGATGTGGCCGGTGTGGGCTCAAACGGCACATATTTTGTGGTCACTCCTCCCGGAATAGCCATAGACAGGCAGAGGATCAGGGCTCTCTAGCCAGTGTCATGATGCCGGTACCTGCTGTCCCGGATTCATATAAGGATCCATGTTTTTCTGGAACCTGACCAGGAATATCCCGCCAATGAGCACTGCAAACATGGCCACAAGGAAGTCGGCAGGGTACCCGAAAATTCCTGAAATGAAACCGGATGCCAGGCCACCGCCTATCTGCCCTATACCAAGGAATGAGTTGTAATATCCAATGGCCTTCCCCCTGTTCTCAGGTATGGCAAGCTTTGAAATTGATGTGACCCAGCTGACGCTTATGAAGCTCCAGAAGAATCCCATGATTGAGTAACATGCCACGCCGATCCACAGGCTTCCAGAGATGTGAACCAGCCATAATCCCAGAATCGTGGAAAAGGCAAGGATGGAGACCCTCGAGAATATTGCCATTGACATGGTCTTTCCCAGGCCGGCTCTTTCAACCGTCTTTCCGCTGATCCTGAAGGCAAGCAGGGAGGCGATGTTGTTGAGCAGGTACATTATGAATATCTCCGTCTCAGTCCCGCCCAGCCTGTCTATGAGGAAGACAGGGAATGGCACGAAGAAGAGCTGGAAGCCGAACATGAGCATGCATGTGTAGAATATGTACGTCCTGGTCCTGGATGAAAGTTTCCTGCCGTTGCCCTGGCGGAGCGATATTATGTGTATGACACTGGATGGGAAATAGCGTATTCTCTCAACCATCCTGAATGATGCCACGCGGTTCAGCTTGCCCGCGTTCCTGTCAAGCTTCCTGGCAGGTTCTGGCAGGAGGAATATTGCGCTCAATGCTGCAGCCAGGTACACTATGGCAGAGTAGAAATACAGCATGGGGAGGATTGCCGGCCCCCCATGGCCGAATATGTTCAGGATAATGGTGCCTGCTGCCAATCCGGCAACAAGTCCGATGTATGATATGGTATTGAAGCTGGACATGACGTTGGGCCATTTCTTCTCAACTGTGCTCTCCAGTATGAGCAGTGTTGCAACCGGGGTGCTGGCCATTGCTATGATCTGGTACACCACAAGCGTAGCTATGTACATGCCTATGGTGTGGGTGATCAGTATGAGAAGCAGGGAAAGGAACGACCCTGCAAATCCTATGACGATGAAGACCTTCCTCTTCTTCAGGATATCCGAGAGATTACCCCAGAAAATCAGTGCCGGCACGCTTGCGGCGGAGGAAAGCGAGGATATTATCCCCACGTACACCACGCTGTAATGTAAATATATGACAACGAACAGCGGAATCAAGGGAGATGTCAGACCGTCAGACACGTTTGAGAGAAGGTAGCTTATGAACCAGGCATGGCCGCTTGAGGAGAATTTTCTTGATCTGGTGCCAAGAATTATGTGGTTTCCCTGCAGATCGTTCATTGCATCCCTTACTCTCACAGGTAGTGTCTGACGATTTATATTTTTATTTGGAAGGAAATTACTTCATTTCGCATTGCTTCTCTGGCAATGGGCCATGAGCAAGAGTTATGAGGTAAAAGCTCATGGCAGTATCATGTCTGGAAAATGCTTTGACAGGCTGGCAGCACGTGGCCTTGAGATTCTGCTTGCTCTCAATTCCTCTTCCTGCAGGTTGCTGGATTCTGCACACCAAGGCCACCACGGGAAAGGTTTGGCTGCACGCACAGTGGAGAGCAAACCGGCAGCGCAGGCAAAGCAATCAAGGCCCAAAGGCCAGTAACACTGTTGACCTGAACGGAGCTTGCAATATGGAATCAGGCATCCAGGGTTCCGGCAAGCCTTTTAACCGGAAAGGGCATGCGACTTCATGGATAACGGCGAGGCATTCGGTTCGCCTGGCATAGAGCCCAGGTGGACATCAAGTTCAAAGGACGGCGTGGGAACTGCAATTTCATCACACAGCAGGATATGGTTCACCCTGTCACACGGCATCGTGAATGAGGTTTACTTTCCAAGGATAGATACGGCAGACCTCAGGGATCACCAGTTCCTTGTGGCAGGGGACGACTTCTTTGCCGAGGAGAGGAGGGACACCATACACAGGATACGACCATACAAGCCCGGGGTACCGGCCTTTGTTGTTGAAAATTCTGCCAGGAACGGCAGGTTCAGGATAACGAAAACCGTTTTCACTGATCCGGATGCGGATGTCCTGGTGGAGCATGTTAAATTCACACCCTCCGGAAAGCAGTCCGGCAGGATGAGCATATATTCGCTCATGGCACCGCACATCGGCAACATGGGAAACGGGAATACAGCGTGGATTGGAGATTACAAGGGCGTACCCATGATGTACGCCATGCGCGGTTCCATATTCATGGCAGCGTGCATAGATGTTCCGCACAGCAGGATGAGCTGCGGCTTCTCCGGATTCTCCGATGGATGGCAGGACATCAGCAGGAACAGGAAGATGACATGGGAGTTCCATCGTGCTGACAACGGAAATGTGGCAATAACTGCTGAAGTGGAGGTGCCTGAATCCGGAGAGTTCACATTCTACCTGGGATTCGGCAACACCGCAGAGGAGGCCGCACTTAAGGCAAGAAGCACAAGGATGAAGGATTACAGGGATGTGCTCAGGAAGTTCACATCCCAGTGGTCCTCCTATCATGCTTACTTGGGGAAGCAGTACGCCAAGGAATGGAACAATGCCCTTGATGAGAGGAGCATAACAGTGGTGAAATCCCACCAGGCCAAGGACCAGTTTCCCGGTGCCCTAATTGCGAGCCTTTCCATACCATGGGGCAATTCCAAGGGCGACAACGACATAGGCGGATACCACCTCATATGGCCTCGTGACATGGTGGAGGCTGCCGAAGCCCAGATTGCAGTGGGAGACATAGACGGCGCAATATCAGCCCTGCGGTTCCTTCTTGTTACACAGGAGGACGACGGGCACTGGCAGCAGAACATGTGGCTTGACGGCGGAAGGTACTGGGAGGGTATACAGATAGATGAAACCGCATTTCCCGTGCTGCTTGCACACAAGCTATGGAAGCTCGAGAAGATAGACATGCATAATGCCTGGCCCATGGTCAGGAAGGCAGCAGAGTTCCTTGTGAGGAGCGGACCGTGCACCCAGGAGGACAGGTGGGAGGAGGATGGCGGATACTCCCCATTCACAATTGCCGTTGAGGTGGCGGCCCTGCTGTCCGCGGCAGAATTCGCGGAATTCAACGGGGAAGCTGATACTGCAGCATTCCTGAGGGAGACCGCTGATTCAATAAACTCAAATATTGAAAGGTGGACATATGCCACGGGCACTGACGTTTCCAGGAGGTTCGGCGTTGACGGCTACTACGTGAGGATTGCGCCTCCCGACCGGGGCATGCATTTTGCTTCCTCGGCGCTCCTTGGATATGTTCCCATCAAGAACAGGCCTGTTGGCCAGTCTGATGTCCCGGCGGAGGAAATTGTCAGCACCGATGCCCTGGCACTTGTGAGGTTCGGGTTGAGGTCTCCAGGCGATCCAAAAATACTGAACACCATCAGGGTGATTGACGGGATTCTCCGCACCGATACCAGATCTGGCCCCGTATGGCACAGGTACAATTACGACGGCTATGGCGAGCATGATGACGGGGCCCCATTCAACGGCACCGGAAAGGGCAGGGGATGGCCTCTGCTTGTGGGAGAACGCGCACATTATGAGCTTGCTGCAGGCAGGCGTGAGGAGGCTCAGAAGCTGATGGCCGCAATGGAGAAGATGACAAGCAGCGGAGGAATGCTGCCGGAGCAGGTATGGGACGCTCCCGACATACCTGGAAAGGGACTGTTCAACGGCAAGCCCTCGGGTTCTGCCATGCCGCTGGTATGGGCGCATGCAGAGTACCTGAAGCTGGGACGATCCATACACGACGGCAGGATATACGACATGCCGGAAGTAACCAGGATGCGCTACCTCGAAGGCAGCAACAGGAGCACACTGTCAATCTGGGCATTCAGCAACAAGTTCACATGGCTTGAGGAGGGAAGGACACTGAGAATACAGCTGCGTGCAACGGCCACCATACACTGGTCCGGCGATGGCTGGAAAACAATAGTGGATCAGGATACAGACCATACATGCCTGAACCAGTTCTACACTGACCTGCCCACATCCGAAATGAAGGCTGGAGATACGGTGACATTCACCTTCTTCTGGAAGGACAGCTCCTCATGGGAGGGGAGGGATTACAGCGTCAGGATCATGGCAGATCACGGGAAGGCCTGATGCACTTCAGCATTTCCCTGCTGTTATGACATCGTTGAAAAGCTGGTAGTATTCATCCCTGCACCCGTAATATGCAGTGCTGAAGGTGCTGGGGTTAGGAAGGTATCCCTTCAGCCCTGTTCCTGTCTGCAGATCCCAGTCGTTCACCTGGTTCCTGTCATAGGTTATGCAGAACTCGGCTGTCCCCTCGTATGAGACTGGCACACTCTTGACGGACTCCGGCTCGGTGCCCTGGAAGCCTCCCTCGAGCATTGACCAGTCCTGGCCTGGATTCAGTGTGAAAATGAAGCATACAAGCTTCCTGGAGTTGAAATTCACAACGCCCAGGGGCGGAGAATTCTGCTGGGAACCCAGATTCACCAGGGGATCATTCTTTCCCCACCTGACATTGAAATTCTGGTTTGCAAGGTAGATGGGCCAGTAGGCGTTGCCGAAATAGTACCCTGACCTGAAGAGGATTATGCTCTGCACCCTGGCTGACGGATTCCTGAAGGTCCACATCACAGTGCCGGAGGACTTGTCATACCAGCTCCACGTGACCTGTGCAAGGTTTTTCAGCTTGAGATTTCCGGAAACGATTAAATCTGCCATATGATATAAATACGCAATCACAGTATTATAATTTTGTTACGGGTCCGGCGTGAATTCAGCCATGTATGGACATGCTTAATACTATTTTAGCCATGATCTGGTGACAATTATGGGATCACTGGACTGGATAAAGGGCGAGATTGAATCCATGAAGAGTGCCGGCAGATTTGTGCCCATCAAGGTTCTTGAGGGGCCCCAGGGGGCATGGGTCAGGATTTCAGGGAAGGACTTCCTGAACATGTGCTCAAACAACTACCTTGGGCTTGCCAACCACCCTGAGGTGAAAAAGGCTGCCATTGAGGCCATAGAGGAATATGGAGTGGGAGCGGGAGCCGTGAGATCCATAGCAGGCACAAATGAGATAGATATCAAGCTGGAGGAGAAGGTTGCGAAGTTCAAGCACATGGAAGCTTCCCTGGTCTACCAGGGAGGGCTCCTGGCAAATTCCGGCACCATACCGGCCATTGTGGGAAAGGATGATCTGGTGTTCAGCGAGGAACTGAACCATGCCAGCATAATTGATGGAGTCAGGCTGAGTTCTGCCAGAAGAATAGTGTACAAGCACATGGACATGGCTGACCTGGAGAAGAACCTGAGAGAAAATGCATCATCCTCATCCAGAAAACTCATAATCACCGACGGGGTTTTCAGCATGGATGGCGATATTGCCCCTGTTCCTGAGCTTGTTGACCTGGCCATCAAGTATGGTGCAATGAGCTACGTGGATGATGCCCATGGGGAAGGCGTGCTTGGAGACCATGGAAGGGGGATAGCGGATTATTTCAAGGTTTCAGACAAAATAGACATAGAGATGGGTACATTCTCCAAGGCCATCGGTTCCATGGGCGGATTTGTGGCAGGCCCTGAATACCTGGTGGAGTACCTGAAGAGGAAGTCCAGGCCATTCCTGTTCAGCAGCGGCCTCAATCCCGGCGATGCTGCAGCTGTCCTGAAATCCATAGAGATACTGGAGAGGGACGACAGCCTTCTGAAGAAGCTGTGGAGCAATTCAGACTACCTGAAGAAGAACCTCAGTGACGCTGGATTTGACCTTGGCCACAGCAAGACCCCAATAACACCGGTGATGGTGGGTGATGAGAAGAAAACCCTCCAACTGAGCGAGAAACTCTATGCGGCACACGGGATATTTGCCTCCCCCATTGTCTACCCCACCGTACCGGCAGGCACCGCCAGGATAAGACTCATGCCGTCTGCACTGCACAGCAGGAAGGATCTGGACTATGCCGTTGAGGCATTCACAAGTGCCGGCAGGGAACTGGCAATAATAAAATAAGCCGCCTCAGAAAGTCAGGGTTGCATAACCCTTTTTTATATAGGAACTGATAAGCGGGCCAACAGGGAGAACGTCCATTCCAATCTGCATCAAACCGGCCTCCAGGCCACTGCCCTTTGCAATTGCAGAGCAGGCGAAAGGCTTTACACCCTGGCCCATGAGTTTCTCCAGCATTGCCCTGACCTCGGGATTGTCCGATATTATGAGCTCCTCGCTGGGGCCGAAGAACACCACCTGCACATCCGGAAGCCATCCATACTTCAATGCGTTGTATGCATACATCATTCCGGTCATTGCCTTGTCAACAGCCTCTTTGCCTGACGATATTATAATAAGTGCGCCATCTGCCATTGATTGACATAAGGACATGATGCAAAAACTTTATTGCTCATTGCAGTCAGGATGGTGTTGATCAACACTGCAATTTTCAATGATATCCCTGCTGGCACTGTTGTCATGGACATGGATTTCCCCATGGCAGAGGCCAGGATCATTGATAGGCCAAACAGGTTCCTTGTGGTTGCGCATAATGGAAAGGAAGAGATCAGGTGCCACCTCCACGACCCCGGCAGGCTCAAGGAGCTTATCTATCCCGGCAACACCGTCCTCATCAGGCAACAGGCGGGGGCAAAGACCGGATACTCGGTGACGGCGGCCAGGGCTGGAAGCCAGTGGGTGATCACCGACACAAGATTCCACCATCCCATTGCAAGGCATTTCCTTCCGCCGGATGTGAGGAGCGAAGTCAGGGTAGGGAACCACAGGATCGACTTCATGTACGGCGACACATATCTTGAGGTTAAGGGCGGAACTCTGCTGGAAAACGGAATAGCCGTATTTCCGGATGCCCCAACCACAAGGGGGCGCGATCATCTCAGGCTGCTGCTGCAGCTCATGCTGCAGGGATACGGAGCTGAACTCATGGTGCTCATGTTTCGCAGGGATGCAACGGCTTTCATGCCCAATTCCCGTACCGATCCGGATTTCTCCCGGGAGTTCTACCGATGCCTGGATGCCGGAATGCCAGTCAGGGTACTGAAGTTCGCCTTTGATGGTTTGCATGTCACGTACTGCGGCAGGATTCCTGTGCTTGATGAACATGGGAACAGGATCCACTGACACTGGCCCTATGAAAATCATTTTATGTCACCTTCCAATTCACAACCTCGAAAGACGTTGAAATTTGTAAATGCATCTACAATCTCTGGATTTTTTGAATTTGTGAATTATTCCATGTGGGTGGGCGTGGCCATATGAAGCGGTATCTCGTCTTTCAGGATGGGACCGTCATTGAGGGAGAAGGATTCGGGCATGATGGGAAATCCTACGGGGAACTTGTTTTCACCACGTCAATGACCGGGTACCTTGAATCCATAACCGACCCGTCATACAGGAACCAGATACTTGTCTTTGCCAGCCCAACCATAGGGAACTATGATATATCCATGGGTTCCGAGGAGAGCGGCCAGGGGCAGGTGGCCGGCATAGTGACAAGGGATGCCCACTCAGTGCTCAGGTCGGATTCCAGCTGGGATCATTTCCAGGAATACCTCAGGGCCAAGGGAGTTCCAGGCATTGATCTTGTTGACACAAGACAGCTGGTGAGGAAGATCAGGGAAGGAGGTACATTGAGGTGCCACATGAGCAATTCTCCTTCAACAGCAAGGGCATTCCCGGATCCCATGGATGCCGATCTTGTGTCGCTGGTGACATGCAGGACCCAATACCATGTTCCTGGCAGGAACGGCCACAATATCCTCTTTGTAGATCTTGGAGCAAAGAGAAGCCTGGTAAGGGAGATGTCAGCAGTTGGCAGCCTCCTGGTTGTCCCGTATGATGCTGATCTGGAGATGATGGCAGGAGAATATGATGCGGTCTTCCTTTCAAACGGTCCCGGAGACCCGTCACATCCGTCACTTTCAGGCATTGTGGACTTCGTCCGCCATGCATCTGAGAGGATGCCGGTGTACGGCGTGTGCCTGGGCCACCAGATCATCTCCCAGGCCTTTGGCGGCAGGACAACCAAGATGAAGTTCGGGCACAGGGGATCCAATCATGCTGTTGGCGACGGAACTCACGTGATGATAACCACACACAACCATGGTTATGCGGTGGATGAGGCCTCCCTTGCCGGAACGCCTCTGCAGGTCATTCAGAGGGATATAAACGACGGCACAGTTGAGAAGATAAAGCACCGGGATCTCCATGTTTTCTCTGTGCAGTACCATCCGGAGGCATCTCCGGGGCCGCATGATGCCAGGGTGTTCTTCCAGGAGATCCTGGCAGACATGGAGGCGCTGCAATGAGCAGGGACCCCACCATCAGGAAGGTACTTGTAATAGGGTCAGGCCCCGTGGTCATAGGGCAGGCTGCCGAATTCGACTATGCAGGTTCCCAGGCCTGTCTTTCGCTCAGGGAGGAAGGAATCCAGGTTGTGCTGGTGAACTCAAACCCCGCAACAATCCAGACCGACCATGAGATTGCTGATAGGGTATACATAGAGCCGCTTACTCCAGAAGCAGTTGAGGCTATTGCACTGCGGGAGAACGTGGATTCAATACTCCCGTCCATGGGAGGCCAGACTGCCCTCAACATGGCTCTTTCACTGAAGAAGAGGGGTTTCCTTGAGAGGACCGGCATCAGGGTGCTGGGGACTTCCGCCGAATCCATTGAGATTGCAGAGGATCGGGAAAAGTTCCATGAGCTCATGATCAGCATAGGAGAACCGGTTGCGCCGTCTGCAAGGCTCAGGAAAGATAGTTATGAATCATCGCTCCAGTCAATTGACTTCTACCCCCTCATAGTCAGGACTTCCTTCTCCCTTGGAGGTTCAGGGGGAAGGATCATCAGGGACCGCCAGGAGCTTGAGAAGATCTGCCAGGAATACTTCAGCATATATCCCGAAGAGACCCTGGAGCTGGAGAAATCCCTTGAGGGGCTGAAGGAGATAGAGTACGAGGTCATCAGGGATAATGCCGGGAACTGCATCACCATATGCAACATGGAGAACCTTGACCCAATGGGTGTCCACACCGGAGAGAGCATTGTGGTCACGCCGTCGCAGACGCTCAGCGACATACAGTACCACATGCTCAGGGATTCAGCCATACGTGTCATCTCTTCACTTGAAATAAGGGGAGCATGCAACATCCAGTTTGCCCTTGATTCCAGCACAAACAGGTACTATATTGTTGAGGTTAACCCCAGAACATCAAGATCATCCGCCCTTGCGTCCAAGGCAAGCGGGTACCCAATAGCAAGGACTTCCAGCAAGATTGCCATTGGCTACAATCTGCCGGAGATAAGGAACCCCATAACCAGGAATACATATGCGGCATACGAGCCGTCGCTGGACTACATAACTGTGAAGATACCCAGATGGCCATTTGACAAGTTTGACGTGGACCGGAGAATCGGGGTCCAGATGAAATCCATCGGGGAGGTCATGGGAATCGGCAGGACATTTGAGGAAGCCCTCATGAAGGCTGTTGCCTCACTGGATACACCGGAATCAAGGAAGCTCAGGCTTGGTGTTGATGATGCAAAACTTTCCTCTCTCATATCAATTCCGTCAGACCTGAGGCTCTTCGCAATATTTGAGGCGCTTTTCAGGAACTGGGACATATCCCATGTGAGCAGGATCAGCGGTTATCCGGAGTATTTCATAGCAAAGATGGCAAACATTACCCGGGCCCTTGGGGCAATCAGCAGGGGCACCGTGCCGGAGGACATGGCCATGCTCAAGAGGCTTGGCATTCCTGACAGTATCATAACTGTATTCACAGGCATCAGGGAGACGGACATAATAATGGACAGGATAACATCCGGCATCCTTCCGGTATTCAAGGCCATAGACACATGCTCCGGTGAATTTGAGACCCAGACCCCATACCTGTACTCAACCTATGACAGTGAGGATGAGAAGTTCCAGGCGAAAAAGAACAGGGGCACGGTTGTTGTCATTGGATCTGGACCGAACCGCATCTCCCAGGGGCTGGAGTTCGATTATGGGGCGGTGAAGGCCGTCCTTGAGCTGAGGCGCATGGGCTACAGGACAGTTATGGTGAACAGCAATCCTGAAACCGTATCCACAGATTTCGACATATCGGATTCCCTCTACTTTGAGCCTCTTGATCTGGAGCATATCAGCAACGTCATCATGAGGGAACAGCCATGCAGGATCATTATACAGTTTTCAGGTCAGACGGGCCAGAATCTTGCCTCGGATCTTGAGAAGATCTTCGGTGCAAGCATCTTCATGGGAACAATGCCGGACAGCATAGATGAGATTGAGGACAGGAAGAAGTTTGCTGAATCGCTGGATGCCATGGGAATGCTGCAGCCAGAATTTGTCACCATTTCAAACATGCAGCAGGCGGTGGAGGCCATGGAGAAGGTCAGGCTCCCGCTAATAGTGAGGAGCAGTTTCATAATAGGCGGTAGGGCCATGGACATTGTCAATGACAGGGATGACCTGTTCCGGAGAATCTCGGACCTGCTCAACGAGCGGCCACAGTATCCCATACTGCTGAGCAGGTACGTTGAGGACGCCACGGAGATTGATGTTGACTTCGTGTCGGATGGCAGAAATTCAGTCATAGCAGGAATATGCGTTCACATAGAGGAGGCCGGAACCCATTCCGGGGATGCAACAATGGTCATGGGGCCCGGCATTCCGTCACCGGAAATTGCGTCCAGGATAACTTCACTTGTCAGGAAGTTCACGGAAAGATTCTCTCTCAGGGGTTTCTCCAACCTGCAGCTTGCAGTGAAGGATGACAGGATTTACATAATAGAGCTCAACGCCCGTGCGTCCAGGTCACTTCCATTCGTCAGCAAGGCCACTGGCAGAGACTGGATCGGAATCGGAATCTCCGCCATGACGGGCCACAGGATACATGAAGACCCGGGAAATCCATCCTCGTATTTCGTCAAGGTTCCCGCATTTCCATTCAACCGTTTCCTGGACCTTGATGCGGTGCTTGGACCGGAGATGAAATCCACCGGTGAGGGGATGAGTGCCGGAAAGACCCTTGAGGAAGCCATGGAAAAGGCCCTGAAGCTCATGAGGATAAGCATACCCCATGGGGGGAAAGTGCTGGTCTCGGTCAGCGACAGGGACAAGCCGGCGCTTGTGCCGGTAGCAAGATCACTTGCAGGCAGGGGCTTCTCCATATATGCCAC
>DAJC01000030.1:37832-49248 GCA_002498845.1 Thermoplasmatales archaeon UBA509
CCTGGCATTGATGAATTCATTGCTTCCCAGAAGCCTGTCATCATAATCAACACGCCAAACATGCGGTCCGGGGCAATCAGGGACGGGAATGAGATAAGGAAGATGGCAATCAGGAGCAACATACCACTCATAACAAACCTCAGGCTGGCTGAGAGCCTTGCCAGGGCACTTGAGGCGGAATCAAAGCCGGAATATCTGGAAATAGGGGAATACTGGTGATGCAGTGATGAATCTCAGTGAATCCAGGGCAACATTCATGGAGGTATATTCCTCAATAAGGAAACAGGCTCCTCCACATCACTTTGAATTCCATGATCCTTTCTGGGTTCTCATCACCACAATAATGTCCCACAGGACAAAGGATGAGGTTACCGACGCAGCAGCACGCGGGCTGTTCCAGAGGTATCATGATGCGGCGGGGCTTGCCGGGGCCAGATACGAGGATGTCCTCGCCATCATATCAAGGGTGGGATTCAGCAGGGTCAAGGCAGCAAGGGTCATCGAGGCAGCGCGGATCATAGTGGATGATTTTCACGGGAATGTGCCGCCCTCGCTTGAGGAACTCACCAGGATACCGGGAGTTGGGAGGAAAACCGCAAACGTGGTACTGGCTGACGCATTCGGGAAACCTGCCATCGCAGTTGACACCCATGTTTTCAGGATTGCTGCACGCATAGGATGGGCACCAGCCGGAACGCCTGAGGAGACGGAGAAGAGGCTCATGAAAATAGTCCCTGAGGACATGTGGGTTGGCTTCAATCCAACAATGGTTGAATTCGGGAAAAAGATATGCCGCCCGGTTGGACCAAGATGCAGCGAATGCCTGATCAACGGCATCTGCCAATATGGAAAGAAAAAATTGGGTAAGAAATAGGATCAGACAGGGTTAGGCTTGAACCTCTCCTTGGCGTCCTCTATGATTGTTTTCACGGTTTTCTTGAATGGAGCAAACTCTTCCGGCGTCTTTGGGTATGAATCGTAGAGGCTGTTGAATTCCTTCATCTTTCCCACAACATAGACAAGGTTTGAGAATGCCCTAACGTTGGTGGCGCCCTTCAGCACCATCTTGAACTTTGATGCAAGGCTCAGTTCCGGGATGAGCCCCAGTGTTATGTCCGATGCCTCCTTGGTTGTGAGGAATGTCTTCATGCCGTAGTTCAGGATATCGTTGTTCAGGGACTGCAGGTATATCCTGAAAACCTCCATTCCAGCCGTTCTCTTTCCGTAGGCCTGGTTGTAGTCAACATTGTACTTCCACAGGCCCTTCACGGACGTGTCGTTCTCCTCCACAGCGCGGACTGCATTTTCTCCAGCAAGTATTCCCGATATGAGCGCCGGGCCGATTCCTCCAGCACTGATGGGATTTGGCATGACCATGCTGTCTCCCGCTCCCATGTACCCGTCGTACACGAGGCTCTCCATCTGCCTCCTGACCGAAACTGACCATATGCCCTTTCCATTGTTGTTCTTGTTGAATATCCTCAGGTTCTTGAGGGCAGGATTCCATTTCACGTAATTGTCTATGAGGGTCTGCAGGTTGTCTGATCTCTTCATCTTGGCGTTCCTGATGTCCAGGCTTCTCTTCTGGACACCCAGGCCGATGTTTATCCTGTTCCCGCTCTTGGGAAATACCCAGCCGTATCCGCCTGGGGCGATCTCGTTGTTCAGGTGGATCAGCGCATTGTCAGGATCGTAATACTTCAGATCGGCATGATCAAGATCGAACTCATAGATGTACCTGCCTGTTGATTCAATGTCGTCTATGTCCACTGTTCTCTCTATGTAAGGGTTCTCAGGCAGGTTCCTCCTCAGGACTGTTGAAACGCCAAGGGCATCTATGACAACCTTTGCCCTGAATTCCTTCTCCTCCTTGTTCCTGTCCCTGCCATGGACTCCCACGACCTTCTTTCCGTCCAGGACCGGCCCTGAAATGTCGAACTGGCTGATGTATTCCACATCTGTCTTCCTGGCAATCTGCAGGAGCTTGGACTCAAACTCAGGCCTGTCAAGGGTGAATCCAACCCCCTCGAACATGAACCTTGTCTTGAGGTCAGGTGAAATTGCATAAACGCCGTCAACCCTCCTGTCAAGTTCCGGGAATCCAAATGAAACTCCCAGTTTTTTGGTAACGAAGTCTATGTGGGATCCGGCAACTGCATCCCCGCATGTCCAGCCCCATACAGTCTTCTTCCCAACTTCCTCCTCCGTGTTCCTGTCAAGCATCAGGACCCTCTTGCCGGCCCTTGCAGCAACAGTGGCTGCAAGCATGCCGGAAAGGCCTGCTCCTGCAACTATTATATCATAATTGTCCACGCTGTTCATGAAAATCGACTACTGCCTGAGTATATGGCACCATATTTAAAATTTATTTGATCCGGCCGGAGTGACAGAATCAATGAAAAACAAAATGATACCAGACGCATTACGTTGACATTGCCTGACTGCATCATAATCGGTGGTGGCCCGTCCGGGTCAGTGATTTCAAGGATTCTACAGAAGCGCGGCTTCGCCACGGCAATCGTTGACATGAGGATGGAGATCGGCGCTCCCATGACATGCGATGATCTTGTAAACGTCAACGATGTCAGGTCTGCCGGGGCAGATCCGGATGAAATGCCCATTGAGATGCTTGATGAGGTTGAAATCCGCTGCGGATCGGCTGCGCTGACCATGGGAGCATCAGGAAAGGAAGGCGATGCATTCAATGCCGCTGTTGAAACAGACCGGCTCAAAAAGGAGATCACGGCACTTGCTGCGCTGGAAGGCTCCGATGTCCATATCCGGTCCCGTGCAGAAGCCGTTTCGCTGAACACCCAGGGCGACTTTGAAGTTATGGTCAGGACCGGTTCCCATGAGGAACTGCTCAGGTCGCGTTTTTTGGTGCTGGCTGGCGGATCGTGGGACAGTGCGCCTGCCTTTGCAGGCCGGCCACTGCTGCAAAACATTGTCCGGCCAGGTTTCAGTTATGGCAGGACAGTAGCCCGGACAGATGAAAGAAGAATTGCCTCCATGGCCTTCAATGGCGATGATCACTGCATCAACATTGAAAACCCGGTTCCCGGAGGCTTTCACGATTCAATATGCTTGATGCCCGGCAGGCCTGGAGTGACCGTTGCTGATGCAGTATCACCATCAGGTTCAGTTGCCATCGGACAGAAGTTCTTTGCCCTACCGGCTGCACCAGTGCCAGAATACGGCGGTGCCATTGTTGCGGGTCTGCAGTCAGGCCTGTGGAATCCCCTTTTCTCAACTGCGTTACACCAGTCTGTCACCACGGCTGAGCTTGCGGCGGAATGCATAACTGCCCAGCTTGAAGGCAGGGTTGAAAATGCTGTCCAGAGATACACGGAGAGATTTCAGGCAGAACTTGCACCATCTCTGAGGGATGAGTTCCTTCTCTACAGCGAACTCATGAAAGCACAGCCCCGTGAAATTGAAAGATTCATCGAAGAACTTGCCGCAGAAGAATATTCAGAAATATCGGTAGCTGAGATAGAAAGACGGATGCACATGGATATTGGCGGGCTTATGGGCCTCCTTAATGGGGATCACTGAAGCCCCTCAAGATTCTCCAGACCAAAATTACCGGCCTTTATCTGGTTCCTCATGAGTTTCTTGAATCCGCGGTTCCCCTTCATGGCCTTGAGATTGTTCTTCATTGCCTTGAACTCCCTCAGGAGGTTTCTCACATCAGTTTCCTCCCTTCCTGATCCTCTGGCTATCCTGATGATGCGTCTGGCATTTATCTCATCTGGATGCTCCAGCTCATAGAAGGTCATGGAATCCATGATGACACGGTAGTTGTTCAGCTTGTCCTGAGCATTTTCCAGGTCCTCCGCACCGATCTTCCCTCCGCCGGGAATTTTTGAGAGCGGGAGGGCATCAAACATCTTCCTCATTATTCCGGGCTGCGCGAACTTCTCCCAGATCTCGTACATGTCCTTGAGATTGAATTTCCCGGACATGAGGCGGTTCATTGATTCCTCAGCCTCTTCCTCTGTTATCTGGGTCTCCTGGAATGCCTCAAGAAGTGTTTCCAGGTCACCAAGGCCAAGCAGGCGTGACAGGAACTTCTTCGCATTGAAGACCTCAAGATCATCCATGTGCTCACCCGTACCTATGAAATACACGGGCGCATGGATATCTGCAACCGCACTGAGGGCCCCTCCACCCTTCCCAGTGCCGTCCATCTTGGTGATTATGACTCCTGTTATGCCTACTGCATCGTTTATAGCCTTTGCCTGAGGGCCTGCCTGCTGCCCAATGGTGGCGTCCATGACCAGGAGGACCTCCTTTGGCTGGAATTTCTTCTTTATCTCCGTGATCTCGTCAATAAGTTCTTGGTTCAGTGAATCCCTGCCGCTGGTATCAATGATCTTCACCTTGAGGTCCTTCAGCTGTTCCAGGCCGTTGCTTATTATCCTGACTGGATTCTTCTGCCCCTTCTCGCCATAAAACGGGACATTCACCTGCTTTGCCACCTGTTCCAGCTGATCGTAGGCTCCCGGCCTGTGGACATCTGCTGCTATGAGCCCAACACTGAGCCCCTTCCTGTGGAAAAATTTGGCAAGTTTGCCTGCGCTTGTGGTCTTGCCCTGACCGTATAGACCAACGAGCATAATGGTCTGCTCACCAAGCTCTATCTTTGAGTCCTCCCCCAGAATCTTCAGGAGCTCCTCGTAGATGATCTTGATCATGTAGTCCTGTTCGGTCATGCCAGCAGGGGGCTTTTCCTCGCTGGCCCTGCGTTCAAGGGTGGAAGAAAGATTCAGGACCAGCTTTACATTCACGTCAGCCTTCAGGAGCGCTCTTTGAAGTTCCTTGGAGACCTCCTTTATTGTCTCCTTGTCAATGTAGCTTGCACGTGATATCTTGCGTATTGTCTCCCTGAGCGATCCGGCCAGCCCTTCAAGAACCATTAAGCATCACTGGTAGAAATGAATCCAAGGATTTAATATTCTCTCCACCTGTAGCCGCATTCCTCACAGGTGTAAAATTTCGTTTCCGGTTCATCTGCAGACCTGGTCTGTTTCAGGAGATAATATGCGCCCTTGTGGTGGCATTTTGGGCAGACTGCATCGGAATCCAGAGGCTCCGCATTTTTCTCCTCCTTGATCATTATTACCTCCTTGGCTGCGGAGGTACTTACTATCTTGCCTGACTTGCCTGTTCCGGCTGTCTGGGTGTACCCGCAATTGGTGCAGACCATCTTTCCGTTTGAGGGTGTCATGAGTGAACCGCATTTAGGACAGAACATAGAAAGGATGAATTCCGAGATAGTATATATACATTGACCTTTACAAATTGCTTAATTCCGGCAAGATGTTGTACAAAAATGATATTTACCACTTTGAATATTGTGAGGCATGGCGAAATTTGACGAGGAACACATTCTGGAAATTCTGGACAGGTACAGAACAGTGGCAGTTGTTGGCATATCCGACAAGCCTGACCGTGACAGCTACAGGGTAGCTGAATACCTGAAACAGTCCGGGTACAACATACTGCCGGTTAATCCAGCGCTGGACCAGTGGCTGGGCATAAAGGCATACAGGGACCTTTCATCTATTCCAGAAGATGTCAGGGTGGATATAGTGGATGTCTTCCGGAAACCAGATGCGGCACTGCAGGTGGTGGAGGAAGCCCTGAAACTGAAGCCCGCAGTTGTATGGCTTCAGGAAGGGGTTGTGAACCAGGAGGCTGCTGAACTTGCGAAATCCCACGGCATCCAGGTAGTGATGGATCGCTGCATGATGAAGGAGCACAGGAAATACCACAGCAAAGCATAAAAATCTTAACCGGAAGTTCCATACACATTGGGTCGGGGTAGCCTAGCCTGGTAAGGCGATAGACTCGAGATCTATTGCTCTTGTAGCTCGGGAGTTCGAATCTCCCCCCCGGCGTTACTGATTTTGTTCCCTGTATGTTTGAATTTGCTCATTCATGAATTATAATATTCCTTGAGGATTGTTTTTAAGCTATGGTGAAATCACAGGCAGTGCTGGATATCCTTATCCTTATAATCGTCGGCGTGGCAGTTGGCGCACTTACTGGAATGACTGGCAGCAGTGGCGTTCTGGTTGTTGTGCCCGCACTGAGCCTCATGGGATTCACGTTCCAGAGATCGGTGGGGGCGAGCCTTCTTGTGGACGTCATAACCACATCCATAGTCATATATGTATATCTCAGGAAGCACAGCGTCTATGTGAGGAGCGGGGTTTTCATGGGCCTTGGCGCGATCATAGGGGCACAGATAGGGTCAAGGGTAGCTGTGTCCATATCCCAGCATCCACTGGAAATCGCATTTGTTGTTCTCACAGCGGTGCTTGCCTTCCAGATGTACAGAAGGGCATTTGGAAAATCCCGTGAAATAAAGAATATTCACCTATCCATTCCCGAGATGCAGGCACTTCCACTTGCCTTTGCCCTGAGCATTCCAGTGGGATTTCTGACGGGCACAATAGGCACAAGCGGAGGCATCATGTTCATAGGCATAACCATGCTCCTCTTCACTGTACCTGCACAGAAAATGGTGGGCACAGCCACACTTGCCATGTTCTTCTCTGCGTTCAGCGGGACCGTTGGTTACGCCTCGCTTGGGTTTATAGACTTTACTGCTGCTGCCATTATAGGGGTGGCTTCCCTTGCATCCGGTATTGGATTCTCATATCTTGCTCACAGAAACCTCCGAGAAAGGCATATATGCAGCCATAGGAACCGTGTTTATCGTGGTGATCTTTGTGGAACTTTTCAAGATCATCCTCTGATAGTTACAAACCTTGCTGTGATCATTCCTTCTTCCTCGCGTCATCCAGGAGAAGCTCCTGGTATGCATCGTCATCCATCTCCATTACAAATGGGCCACTGTAGCCGCAGTCCAGGCACTTGTACTGACCCATGATCATGATCATTGCTCCCGTCACGTTGTCAGAATGGCATATGGGACACACTTTATGCATTCATACACATGCTGAACCTGAAGATAAGCATAGTTCATGCAGGAAATGTTTATACTCAAATCGCAATCATTCACCTGACTCGCTAACTTGAAAATACAGGGAGCGTATAGTATTGCTTAAAATTCTCAATGAAAGTAAGGTCTCTCCATTCATATCTTTCACAAGGGATGAGTGGAAGGCACTTCGTGATTCAACTCCAATGACCGTGTCAGAGGAGGACCTCAGCATAATAAGAGGAATAAACGAGAAAATCTCGCTCCAGGAGGTTGAAGAAGTTTTCCTGCCTCTGTCCAGGCTCATGAACATATATTACTGCGCAGCCAGGCAGCTTTACGATTCCAGGCGGGAGTTCCTCAAGGAGAAGGGGGAGAAGGTACCCTATGTGGTGGGGATGGCAGGCAGCGTTGCGGTTGGGAAGAGCACCATAGGAAGGCTCCTGAAGATCCTCTTTTCAAGATGGCCCACTGCACCAAAGGTTTCGCTCATTGCAACAGATGGCTTCCTGCTTCCAAACAGCGTGCTGGAAGCAAAGGGACTCATGAACAGGAAGGGCTTTCCCGAAAGTTATGATGTGAGGGCACTGATTCACTTTCTCTATGAGCTTAAGAGTGGTAAAGATGATCTCAAGATTCCCCTCTACTCACACCTGACCTATGACATAGTTCCGGGGCAGTTCCAGGAGATAAAGAGGCCGGATATAGTCATACTGGAGGGGCTCAATGTTCTCCAGACCAGGAGTACAATGGCATCCCAGACCAATCCTGAACTACTTGTATCGGACTTCTTTGATTTTTCCATATATGTGGATGCCGATGTTGCAGACATCAAGAAATGGTACATCGACAGGTTCCTGGTGTTCAGGGAAACAGCATTCAGGGATCCAAAGTCCTTCTTCAGGAAGTATGCTGAGTTGAACACTGAAGATGCCATAGCAACAGCTTCGTCCATATGGGAAGAGATCAATGCCGTGAACCTGAGGCAGAATATTGAGCCCACAAAATACCACGCACATTTGATCCTGAAGAAGGGACCCGATCATTCTGTGACCGATGTATTTATGAGAAAAATATGAAACTGAGCCACAGTTCATTGGATTTTACACGGTAATCCCCATCATCCCTGATCAGTATGGGAGGATTCCCCTGGCAAGAATATTCAACGCAATTTGAAATCGTTACGCGGTACGGAGTCCTCTGCCTGTTTGCCATTTGGAAGAAATTAATGGGACTTATACAATTGATTAAAAAGAATAGTACTTGTTTAGCTCAGCCAAAACCGCACAGTTCTTTCCTCAGAACTTTATCCATCTCAATAAACATGCTTTTGCCCTGTAACCTCCATGTCGATAGAAGGGATGAGATGTACTGGTAATTCTGTGATCCATTCTCTGACCTGAAGGTGCCTATGATCTTCCTTATCACAACATGCTCCCTTATGGCCTGTTCAGCAAGATTGTTTGTTGGTTCCATGCCCGGGTAGAGCAGACAGGTAAACCAGCTTCCCAGACCATTACGGATATATTCAACGGGTTTGTGCAGTTCCTCATATGGATCATAACGCTTAACGAGATCTTCCATTCCTGTGTCGAACTTTTCCTTCATGGATTTACGTTCATCCATGTTTCCTGATTTCAGGGATTCCTTAAGTTCCCTGAATATGGTGTGAATCTCTTCCGATAGATCTTTCCCTTTTTCAGAGTGTTTGAATGCATCAACCTCCCTTATGAGATGGGCCCAGCACCTCTGTATAATCTTGAGATATGAATATGCCTTCCACCCATCCACTATTACGGGAGAATGGAAATCTTCACCCAGTGTATCTTTAACAACGTCTCTTCCCCTTGAATCCACTATCACGATAAGAACGTCATTCTCTGCCGACCGGAAAGCCCAGAGCCAATATTTCTTTCCGTTCACATGGAAACCTGTTTCATCCATATGGACCCATTTCGATCTGCGTATCCGATCCTGTATGGCATTGTATTCTGATTTACAGGCATCCCCTACCCTGAGCAGTGCGTCATTTATCCCCTTCACGCTGAGGTTCAGATCATCGTTTGCCTTGAGGAACTCCTGCACTCTCCTTACAACCCCTCTCAAATTGTATTTCAGCATCGTGACATAGTTGAGGAGGTAGATGCCCATGTCTCCTGTCTGCGGGCAGTCAATGTGTTTTGATCTGATCTCTGATCCACAGTTGCTGCACTTATAAACATCAAGATCGTATTCTGTTACCTTTATCTCCCGTGGTGGCGGTATATCGAATATTGTCTTTTTCTCCGTTCTTATGGGAGATCCCAGGATATGACTGCAGTTCGGGCATTTCTCCGTCGATACATGAATGATCTCATCAGGTTCCCCCAATACTCTTGTTGCACCTTTATGGCCCTTTGGAGCACCTCTCTTTCCTGGAGGGTTGCTGATCTTCGGCTTGAAATGCTGCATTGATGGCGGTGTGTGCGGATTATCATAAATTATGAATCTTTTCCTAAGTGCATCATTCTCCTCCCTGAGTTTTGCATTTTCGTTTATAAGAAGTTCGATGGTATTTTCCAGCTGATGGATGTAATCGGAATTATCTACTGCTGGTTGAGATTCCATGAGACATTATTATCTTCCCATGAAAATACTTTTCGGTTCCATATAACAGCGGGTCTGCAATTACGGTTGATGAAAAAAGCTGGAAAACGAAGCTAAACAAGTACAATTACTTTACTTAGAGAGTATGGCCAGAGAGAGAAATACAGACATGATCTCTTGGGATGGAACAGCAGGCTTGATCCAATTCAGGCTGCAATACTTTCTGTCAAACTGCAATACCTTGACAAATGGAATGCCGCCAGGTTCAGAATAGCATCACAATATAGAAATATGTTGAAGGATATAGAAGAGATAAGATTTCAGGAGATACCTGAGAATTCAAGTAGTGTTTATCATATATTTTCCATCTTGACTAAGCACAGAGATGGGTTGAGAACTCACTTAAGCAAACAAGGCATCGAGACTGGAATCCACTACCCTGTGCCGGTACATCTTCAGAAATACTATAAGGATGTTTCAGTTTTAGATAAAATGGGCTTATCCAACTCTGAAGAAGCGGCGTCGACAGAGCTTTCTTTGCCGATGTTCGCAGAACTTAATCCAGAAGAAATTGAAAATGTGGTTGATAAAATCCAAAACTTCTTTAAATAAACATGGCATGGTGTCTAATGTGGATGACCAGTTTCAGTTTAGGATAATTAAAGATATCTCAATAGGGAATAATGTTAAGATCATGCCTTTCGTTAATTTGTACGGGTGTGAAATTGGCGATAATTCTTTCATAGGTCCATTTGTTGAAATTCAAAAGGGCGTTAAAATTGGAAAAAATGTAAGGGTTCAATCCCATTCATTCCTATGCACAGGTGTTACGGTAGAAGATAACGTTTTTATAGGACATGGGGTAATATTTGTTAATGACCTTTACCCCCCACAATATGACGAGAAAAATTGGAGGAAGACCATTGTAAGAAAAGGATCTTCAATTGGCAATAATTCAACAATTCTTCCAGTAGAAATAGGGGAAAATGCGATAGTCGGGGCGGGGAGTACAGTAACCAAAGATGTTCTACCAAGTGCAATAGTTGCAGGTAATCCTGCCCTGTTACTGAGAATTCGCTGATAAAAACTGGCTAATCTTTCAGGCACCCTTGGGAAAATTTATTTATTGTATTATATTCACGCTGATGTTGCGAATAATATTATTAATACCTGCACAGAGAAATAAGTATTCTGCAATTTATAATATTTTTGATGATCTCTGTCTCGCTTTGGATAAGACAGAAGTGAAATGAGAAAGATTCTTTATAAATACTCCAAAGATAAAATATGATAATTATGATAAAGAAGCAAAGACGATCGAAGGGAAAGACTTAAAAAAATATGTTGAAACAAACTCAAAGATGGAAACAATTTTCGTAACAATTGATGACTACTACATAATGAAAATTCTATTTAGGTTAAACACCAAGGATAACCTGTTGATTTGGGCTCATTATTTCCTTGGCCACAGGTTTATTTTTCGCAGATACAATGATATAGACCGTTTGTTTCACGTTAGCTTTATTTCCATGATATTTGGGACATTGTCAGGAATGGTCCCTAATTCTATATTAAGAATCCTGTTTCACAAGTATGTTGAAACCTTGAAGCATGCTAATGTAGTTTCCCAATCAATATGGACAGACCTTCTGTTGGAAAGAGTATATTCAATTAGGACTCTAGGAATCCTTCCAATACCTCTGAATCAGGGATCGCTTCCTATAAATCTGCAAGAAAGAGCAGCGAAATTATTGTTGTTTCTTGGAAATTACGATGAAACAGATGTAAGTTCACTTTATGATGCCATCGAGGCAGTCAAAGGAGTTACACAAATAGATGGCATTGATTTCTTTGGAACGGAGAAGACAGGAAAGCTAT
>DAJC01000001.1 GCA_002498845.1 Thermoplasmatales archaeon UBA509
CATAAGATTATAGAAAAGGTCCCATGTAGATCGATGATGCTGCAAAGGACACGAATATAGCCTTATCGAGAAAACTGCTGCTCAGGAAAAGATAAGCACTGGAGAATATTGAAAGGGCATAACCATCCATGAACACGCCCATGGATGAGAGGACGGTGATCACCTCAAGTTTTCTCGTTCTCCCTATCTGATCGAAAGCAACTGTTTCCAATGCACACAAATGGATTTACGGTATTTGCAGTTTGCTATGGGCACAGTAATCCGTCAACTATTTAATAACTAAGTTATACTGTTGCAATGTCCATCTTTGCCGCCATACTTGCCCTTGCTGTCATCCTGGCGGGACTTCACATGCTTACCCCGGATCACTGGATCCCACTCACAGTGGTTTCTTCAAGGCTCAGCTTTTCTCACAGGAGGACATATGCAACGGCTGCCTTTCTTGGAATACTTCATGCTGGAACTTCAGCAACACTTGCCCTCATCGCTCTCTTCATCGGCACCGTTGTTGCAGGGAGGTATGAAAATTACCTGAACTACGGGGCAATTCTTCTACTTGTTGCCGTTGGGCTTTATTTCATTGTCACTGGATACTCTGAACATGATGCGGGAAATGATGTCTCTGGGACTTCCGTCAGTACAGTGCTGACCATAAGCATATTTCCCGACCTGGCTCTCATGCCAATAGTCCTTGCGGGGGCATCGCTCTCTCCTGTAGATATGGGCACTGTCATCATTGCATTCGCACTGGCAAGCGCACTGTCTCTGACACTTGTGGTATACGGTGCAATCAGGGGTTTTGCCAGGGGGCTTGAAAAAATACCCCCGAGATACATCGATTACATCATGGGAGCCATACTTCTGGCAACAGCCGCATTTGTGGCACTGGCTGATTTCCTGTGATGGTGGGAGTCATCTGAATGGAGATCAGATAATCTCCACCTCGAATGGCTCAAGAAATCCCATGCTGAATGCCCTGCTGAAAAAGAGATCAAGGGCCTTCCTGCCCTGTTCCCCAAAATCAACGGAAAGTGGGTTAACGTACATCTTGATGAATTTTCTCTCAAGCTCCATATCAGGATACCTGGCGTATTTCAGGGAATAGCGCACTGCATCGTCCTCATGCTGGAATCCATACTTGATTGACGCGTCGAAGTCTGCCATGTATTTTTTTGCGTCTTCCATGGAAACGGCCTTCCTTATTGCGTTGAATCCCAGAGGGACTGGCAGACTGCCCGCATATTTCTTCCACTGCTGGTAAAGGTCCATCACCTCCATGAGGCCTTTCTCCCTGAAGGTGAGCTGCTCGTCGTGGATGAGAACACCTGCATCAGCCTGGCCCGACAGGACAGCTTCGGGTATAAGGTCAAACCTCATCTGCCTGAACTCCCTGGGTTCCGGCGCAAACATCCGGTAGAGCAGGAAAGATGAGGTGTATTCACCGGGGACTGCCACAACAGCTCTTGATAGATCAACATCCTTCCTGGCAATGACTTTCGGGCCGTATGTCAGGCCAAAGCTGGCCCCAGAAGAGGTCAGTCTGTACCTGTCATGGAAGTGGGCATAACCTCCGGCGGAAATTGCAGTGACATCGTAAAGTTCCTTTGGGGCCTCTGCATTGAGAGTCTCTATATCCTTAACTGTCTGCTGGTATTGGAATGCACATGGTATCTTCTTTTCGAACATGCCGTAGAACATGAATGAATCATCAGGGTCAGGCGTGTGCGCAATTCTGAATTTCATGAATGGTAATCGCCCGATGCAACATAGCTTTTTCCTGAGGTCGTACTTGCAGAGTTATTTGCATATGATGTTTTACCATCAAGCAAGACGTGTTACTGTGAAAAATACAAGTATCTTGAATTAAGCAGTCAGGTTATATAGCTGTCTGGAATCACATAATCTCCCGGGGAGTTTTATGGAAAGGATTCTTATCGCTTTCGGAGGAAACGCACTTCTCAGGAATGGTGACGATTCCTCATATGAGATGCAGCTGAAGCGAGCCACTGAGGCCATGGAGAAAATATGGAAAGTTGTTCTGGACAACGAGGTGATCATAACTCATGGAAACGGACCGCAGGTCGGAAAAATACTGCTCCAGAATGAGCACTCACGGGATATTACACACCCAATGCCGCTTCACGCCTGTGGCTCAATGTCGCAGGGGCTCATCGGCGAGATACTGATCACTGCATATGATGAAATGAAGACCAGGTACGGGGTCTCAAAGGATGCTGCCGTAATATTCACCAGGACTGTGGTGAATGAGGACGATGAGGCTTTTCACAACCCCAGCAAACCAATAGGCCCATATTACAGCAGCGAAGATGCAGGGAAGTATATGAAGGAGAGTGGCTGGGTCGTGAAGGAGGAGCCCGGGAAGGGGTTCAGGAGAGTCGTGCCGTCACCATATCCAGTTGATATTGCTGAAAGATCCGCCATATTCTCAATGCTGACGTCCGGATACCTGCCCATATGTGTGGGGGGAGGCGGTATTCCAGTAATAAAGACCGTGTCCGGATACAGAGGGGTGGATGCCGTGATTGACAAGGATCTTGCTTCTTCCCTGATGGCAAACATCCTCGAAGCCCATAAATTTGTCATTCTTACAGATGTGGATGGAGTATACCTCAGGTACGGGAAGCCGGACCAGGAAAAGCTTGCAAGAATCAGTGCAGGCGATCTGAGGAAGCTTTACACCCAGGGTAGTTTCCCCGGAGGGAGCATCGGGCCGAAGGTCAGGGCTGCACTGGAGTTTGTGGAACGGAACCACGGAATTTCAATAATTGGATCTCTTGATGATGCTTCAAATGTCATAGCCGGGAAATCGGGCACTGTTGTCTACTGAACTACCGCTTTCTCTGGCAGCCTGAATTTCCCGGATTTGAGGACCAGCTTGCCTGCAGTGACAAAATCATCCAGTACCTTCTTCAGGTGCTTCTGCGGGATGACAAGCTCGAAATTCTCCAGAAGGAGCTCCGTCACCTGTTCAAGAGATGACTCTTTCCTGAGTACCCTTGACAGAAGGTTGTCAACGTCCTCATATACATTCCACGGGAAGATGAACCACGCCCAGTTCTTCTCTGTAATCTCCTCGCCGTAAAAATCAGGAACAAAACTGGATCTTGTTATGTGCAGCATGGTGGCGGTCTTCACCTCTGCAGGATTCTGCTTCCTGACAAATTCATGGGCAAGCTTCATGCTCTGTCCGGTGTCCGTTATATCGTCCACAATGAGCACACGCTTTCCCTTGATATTAAGCACGCCGGGATCCCTGAGGACAGCCTTGCCGTCCTGGGTGGCAGTTATTCCCCAATGTTCCGTTTTTATGGAGAGCAAATCCTTAATCCACAGTGAATCGGAGAGAATTCTGGCCGGAACAAGCCCACCACGTGACAAACCTATAATGAGATCCGGACTGAACGTGTTCACAATCTGTTTCCTGACTTCATCACACCATCTTTCTATATCATCCCATGAAACTGCCTTTGCCCTGAACTCCATTCTTAACCTCCTTGATATCCTCTGCTTAGCTTAAAATTTCCCCACGGTGAAAGCCACCGCAGGGCATTACGTGATTACTTTCAGGCTGGAATCCTGGCTTTCCCGGCTGTGGGTGCCGGCTCTTCATCACTTATGGCAGCCCTGGCCGCTGCAAGCCGGGCTATTGGTATTCTGAAGGGGGAAGCCGACACGTAGTCAAGACCAATCCTGCTGCAGAATGCAACCGTATCGGGATCGCCACCGTGCTCTCCGCAGATTCCCACCTCAAGTTCAGGATTTGTCTCCCTACCCTTCCTTACAGCTATTTTCATGAGTTCCCCGACACCGGACTGGTCTATTGTGCTGAAGGGATCGTTCTCAAGTATTCCCTCCTCAATGTACCTTGCCAGGAATTTTCCCTCTGCGTCATCACGGCTGTATCCGAAGGTCATCTGTGTGAGGTCGTTGGTTCCAAAGGAGAAAAAGTCAGCATAGCGCGCAATTTCGTCTGCGGTTATGCATGCGCGTGGAATCTCGATCATAGTGCCGAACTTGTATTCCACACTTTCCTCTGGATCCTCACTCTTCACCACCTTTTCAAGCCTTTCCCTGAGGACCCTGATCTCGCTCCTGTGCCCAACCAGCGGTATCATTATCTCAGGGAAGATTTTCTTTCCTTCAGACTGTACCTGCATTGCAGCCCGGATTATGGCCCTCACCTGCATCTCGTAGATCTCAGGATAGCTTATGCCAAGCCTGCATCCACGGAATCCAAGCATGGGATTGAATTCTTCCAGGTTCTTGATGGCCGTGTAAATCCTCTCCGTGTCCCGGAGTTTCTTCCTATCCTCACTGGTAGCTTTCCCGCTCTTAGCAGCATTCCTGAGATCATACATCTCCTTTATTACCTCCTCCTTGTCCGGGAGGAACTCGTGAAGCGGGGGGTCCAGCAGCCTTATTATGACGGGAAAACCTTCCATTGTCCTGAAGAATTCGGTGAAATCATGGATCTGCATTGGAAGAAGCCTGTCAAGATGCCTTATTCTTTCCTCGGTACTTGAGCTCATGATCATCTCCCTCATAATGGGAAGCCTGTCGCTGCCAAGGAACATTCTCTCAGTCCTGGCAAGCCCTATACCTTCAGCTCCAAGTTTCCTGGCTTCAATAGCTTCCTCCGGTGTATTGGCGTTTGCCCTGACACCTATTTTCCTGAACCGGTCCGCCCATGAAAGTACGATGTCCATGTCCGTGTTTGATCCCGGTGCCTCCGTTTCCACAGTTCCAAGGTAAAATTCGCCTGAAGTCCCGTCTACCGTTATGATATCCCCCTCCTTAACTGTGATATCTCCCGATACCATCTTTCGTTCGGCAACATTCACCTTGATTGATTCTGCACCAACAACCGCGGGCTTTCCCATGGCCCTTGCCACCACGGCCGCATGGGAAGTCATCCCCCCTTTCTGCGTCAGGAATCCTTTCGAAACCACCATGCCCCTCACATCATCTGCAGTGGTCTCCGGCCTCACCAGTATGAGGGGTTTCTTCTCCTTGGACAGCTCGATTGCTCTTTCGGATGAAAATACTGCCTGTCCGGTAGCGGCCCCGGGTGAAGCTGGCAGACCATTTCCCAGGACTGTTTCCTTTCCCGTCTTCTTCACCTGAGGGTGCATCAGGGAATCAAGCATCCTGGGTGTTATTCTCATCACGGCATCCCTTTCTGTAAGGATTCCTTCCGAAACCATATCCCTGGCTATCTTCAGAGCGGCCTTTGCAGTTCTCTTCCCGGACCTGGTCTGGAGAAGATAAAAAACATCGTCCTCCACAGTGAACTCAATATCCTGCATGTCGCCATAGTGCTTTTCCAGCTTTTCTGCTGAATCCAGCAGCGCCCTGTAAGCAGATGGCAGCTCCCTGGACATGTCGGATATGTGGCGTGGGGTCCTGATACCTGATACTACGTCCTCGCCCTGAGCGTTAACCAGATATTCTGCAAAAAGTACCTTTTCGCCTGAGTTTGGGTTCCTTGTGAATGCAACCCCGGTGGCAGATCTGGGGCCAGTGTTTCCAAAGACCATGGAAACTATGCTCACCGCCGTCCCCATCCATTCGCCTATGCCATTCTCCTTCCTGTAAACCTGTGCCCGGGGAGAATTCCAGGAACGGAATACGGCCTCAATGGCCTGTTCCATCTGTTCCCTGACATCCTGCGGGAAAACCTTTCCATGGGCTTCGTAGATTCCACCGTAAATCTTTATGAGATCGGATATGTCTGCTGAATCCAGGTCGGTGTCGAACTTTCTTCCACGCTGCTCCTTGATTTTTTCAAGGGCATCCGAAAATTCTCTGCTGTCAATTCCCAGAACAATTGATCCAAACATCTGAATCAGCCTTCTGTAGGAATCCAGCGCAAATCTCCTGTTTCCTGAACGTTTTTCCAGGCCCTTGAGTGTTTCGCTGTTCAGGCCTACATTGAGAACTGTGTCCATCATTCCGGGCATGCTTACCGGGGCGCCTGATCTGACTGAAACAAGCAGGGGGGTTTCCGGATCACCGAATCTTCGTCCCGACTGCTTTTCCACGTGCTTGAGCGCATTCCACACCTGATCCATCATTCCGGCCGGAAAGTCCTCTGCCTTCAGGTATTCCCTGCAGGCCTCTGTGGTTATGGTGAAACCGGGAGGGACATTCAGTCCGATTCGGGTCATCTCTGCAAGCCCGGCTCCCTTTCCACCCAGCAGATCCACCATTTCCTTGCTTCCTTCCTGGAACAGGTAAACGTATTTTCTGTCTTTGTTCACAATTGTTCATCCCAGAGCATAAATAACTTTTTGTTCGCAATTGGTCTGTGATCGCCTTAACAGATTAATATTGGACAGATGCTATTTTTAAGAGGGCCTCCAGTGTTTGTTTTTCTGAAAAATTCACGAAATCATTAAATATAATGTGAACGCTTAGATATGAATTCACCAGAACATTATCCGAAAGGGTGAGCTCTCCCATGAGATTGTTCGGGAAACGCTGTGAATTGCGGTTCCCATCAACGTATGCGGCTCAAGTTTTTCTGGACACATGATATTAATTCTTTTCTGAAAAAGTAGAAAATTGAAAGATCTGAGAGTCCAAAACAGTTTAATAGGCCGTTTAATATATTCATCAATGAGCGGGCTCGATATTTTTCTGATAATAATAGCGCTTATTATCCTGATAATCCTGCTTTCCGGCCTTCATATCCTGAAGGAATGGGAAAGAGGCGCTGTGTTCACCCTTGGAAGATTTTCCATGCTTAAGGGGCCAGGCGTGATTTATGTGTGGCCAATCGTAAGCAAGGTAAACCCCATCCTCTCAACGAGGATTCAGGTTGTATCATTCAAGACAGAAAGCACATTCACCAAGGATAATGTTCCAATCAATGTTGATGCTGTAATGTATTTCCAGATTGTGGATCCGCAGAAGGCTGTCCTCAATGTGGATAACTTCGCAGCTGCCACAAACTATTCCGCACAGACGACCCTCAGGGAAGTCCTTGGAAAGAGTTCCTTTGATGAAGTCCTTTCTGAGAGGGAAAAGATTGGTGAGGCAGCCAGACAGATCATAGATGAGAAGACCGAAAACTGGGGAATTAAAGTTTCATCCGTTGAAATAAGGGACGTTGTGGTTCCGCAGAACCTCCAGGAGGCCATGTCCAGGCAGGCATCAGCCGAGAGGGAAAGAAGATCAAGGGTCACTCTGGCACTTGCTGAGGTTGAGGCCGCCCAGAAGATGGTTGAGGCTGCAAACCAGTATTCGGATAATCCCACAGCTTTCCAGCTCAGGTGGATGAACATACTTTATGAAATAGGACTTGAGGGAAAGGGAACGCTGATGATGATACCTGCCAATACCCCTGCAGTTGGGACATTCAATGCAATGTCCATACTGGGCATGGAGAACCAGGTCAAGGCAAATCTTGAGAGGGAGAAGTCTTCCCATTAAAGTAACGCCTTGCAATATCCAGAAGCTCAGTGGGGGTGAAGTCATCAACCCTCTTTCCACCAATTTCACCAGGAAGCCCATCCAGGATGCTTGATAATTTTTTTCTTCTCTTTGAGAAAATATCTCTGAAAATAGGATCTGCTTTTCGCAGGTCCCCCAGGTTTGCACATGGCCTGGGAGTTATGCGGATTATTCTTGAATTTACCTTTGGAACTGGCGTGAAACATGTGCGTGGAACATTTCTAATACCTTTGATGACGTACCTCAGCTGTGCATTCACGCTGATCCTGGAATAGGATTTATCTCCGGGGCCAGCAAGCAGCCGCTGGGCAAATTCTTCCTGAAACATGAGTACTGCTGCCCTGAACCCGAACGATTCAAGCCGGAACAGTATTGGCGATGATATCTGGTATGGGACATTTCCCATGATTCCATCGTATTGGCCAGGTTCAAACTCAAGAAAATCTTCCTTAACAACTCTGAGCCTGCCTTCTTGAATCTCGTTTCCGAATCTTGTGGAGAGGTTTTCAACAAACCTGTGGTCGCTTTCAACAGCAGTTACCCTGTATCCGCTGTCCAGAAGTATTCCTGTTATGATTCCGCCGCCGGGTCCAATTTCAAGTATGTGGCTCCCTGCAGGAAGATCAAGTGCCCTCACCTCAAGGGATGCAATGTTTTTGTCGGAAAGAAAAACCTGCCCATATCTTCTTGTGTATTTGTGATCCTGTTTCAAGTTATCTTGCCACGAAGAGCTTGTGTTTCTCGTATCTTTCCTGAAGTTCCTGGACTATCCTGCTTGCCACCATTTTCTGTGGATTATGAATTGTCTTGACCCGATCAGCAAGATCCTGGAAACTGGCAAAGGGCTTCTTCTTCCTTTCCTCGATTATGGTCCACATGGTCTTGTTTCCCAGTCCCGGAAGAAGTTCCAGCGAATGCATTCTTGCGTTGATGGATTCTGCCTCATTGAAGAATTTTATGAAATCCGGTTCCCTCTTGTTCACAATCCCTTCCAGAACAAATGGAAGCTCATTCTGGGCAGCGCTTGTGAGGTCAGCATATGATATGCGGCGTTTGACGGAAAGTACCTTATCCCTGAGTTTTGGCTCCTTGCCTATGTAAATGCGATCCCCTATTGTTATAACAGCATTTTCCTTGGGGATGATCTCAAGAAGCTTGAATTCTGTCTCACCCACTGCAAGAACCAGAGGAGTCTTGCGGTACCCCTTGTCCTCTGATCTGCCCTGAGGCAGGTAATCTATGACATAGGCGTATTCTTCCAAAAATAATAACCTCCAGTTTAATCGTCACTGAAATAGCTAATGAGGTTATTTAAATCTTGCTCGGGTAAAATAACGCTGTAGCCAGAAAGTATGCTCACTGCCTCTTCCTTTGTCTTGGGGCGGAGGTCAACAAGCTTTACTGCTACTTTCTCTGAAAGCTTATATGTTTTCATGAGCTCTGAAATATCCTTCTGGGCATCCTTGGCCTTCACCTTCAGGAATGCCTCGCAGTATGCCAGGTTGTCCGCTTCAGGCGGAGTGTGCTCCCTGGATTTTGAGAGTATCTCATAAGCCTCGGAAACTGGTACGTACTTGCTTTTCATTTAGTTCCCACTAATTCTCTTGAGATGAACTGGACCAGCCAGTATCTGCTTGTGAACTCCGCCGATCTTCACTGTGACCAGGTAGCATCCACCCTGCTTTCCAGTGATCCTGCCGGTAAGTCCCTGAAAACCATGATAAGGCATCCCTGCATGAATGGACGGCTCAATATTTATAGCTGCAAGATCCCCTTCCTTGAACTCCTGAAGAAAACGCGTTACCGCAGGGAGTCCTCTTTCATTATATCTTTTAGTCATTTTGCTTCTGGAGCCCGCTCTAGAGCCATGCGACATCTTAACCATTAATTCACCTTACCTGTATATCCAGATCACATCCAGAGACTGAACCCTCAATGGAGATCCATATTCATCGGATAGGCTTGGATTTGTTCGCCCCTCATCACCGTGAATCAGTTCCTTAATGTAAGTGCCAGCTTCGGCCCTTACCACGCAGACCGCCGTATTCCCGGAAATCTGCTCCAGAACCATCTCCCTGATGTTCCTTCTCCTGATCAGATCTGATCTTCTGCTGGATACCCTTAATGGTGTCCTTTGATAAATATCTTTTCCAGATAGTCGTGATACCGCCTGGGCAAATTTCTGCGGATCCAGCGGATTGTCTGCAGTGATGGTTACCCTGTAGGATTTCTCATGATTTGCCCCCTTGATCTTTACCACGGTTTCGCGTGACGTGAAAGTGAGATTGTCAACGGCAATGTCCCCTGTCATGTTAATTTCGTCGCGGATCGTCATGAGGTCAATGGATCTCTTCCTGGGATTCTGGGCCTCCAGAACAAATTCCCTGCCATTCCCCTGCATCCTGACATCCACGTCCTCACGCCCTGCGCCGTGCAGGAAGTAGTTTGTGCAGAGAGAGTGTTTCATTACAACATCGCCAATGATCTGCTCAACAGAAACCCCATTGTTGTCCTGGTGTATCCAGCGCGTCTGCGGGATGCCCCGCCTGTTCTTTATATAATTGCCGTATATGTAGAGGCTTCTGATTTCCAGCTTAACCTGGTAGTACTCCAGGTCAAAGTGAAACGTAATATCTGGAGATATTTTATCCACTGACTTTCCTGTGCGGTCGGAGATGGCTTTGCCCACCTCCCTGTTGAACTCCTTTTTTATGGATTCTCCTATGTTTCCAAAAAACCCCTGCAGGATAGCTTCTTCATCTGTTACCTCAAGGGGGAACGCGCTTCCTGCCAGAAATGTGCTGAATTCATACCCGGATGATTCATTGATGGCCAGATTCACGAAATCGTCCACGCGACTGAATACTGACCTGCAGATTGAGCACCTGTCTTCTTCCACAATGGCAATATTATTTTTTGAAAGTATGGGATAGGATTCAGAAAGATGAATCCTGCCACGTTCAACATTGGATAATCCATGCCCGATGGTGGCGTATGCCCTGCCAAGGCATCTTAAACAGATGGAGAAATGCTGGTCCCCGGAGAAACCTTGCATAATATTATCTTGCCAGTATGACTTTTTCTATACTGGGTCTTTCCTTGATGAAAACCCTTGAACCGCACTCGCATTCAATTTCAGCAGTTCCAAAGGATTTCTCAAGCGGCCTTCCACACCTGATACATTTATACATTCTGTGTTTCCTCCGAAGCAACCACAGGTGTTCTCAGTTCTGGGAGATAAGAGCCACCTGCGAATTTATAGCCGCAGTGCCTGCATTCCCATATGCCTGCAGCCAGCCTCTTGACTTTCTTCTTTTTGCATGAAGGGCATGCATAAAAGGCTATTTTCTGCTTGTAAATCTCATTCCAGGTTTTCCTGACTGTTACTCCGTATCTGGGGCCGAAACGTCCCGCAGCTCCTACCTTGATAGTTCTTTTAGACATTAATATCACTTGAAGTATTTTTCTCTGATCTGTCCACCGATATCACTTGATAACTTTATAGCTTTTCTTATCTCATCAAGAGTGAAATAACCGGTGTCCCCCTTCTGCATTGCCCTGATGTGTTCATCGGCGGTTGTGGTGACCGTGATGCGTGCCGTTGAAAGCTGCTCCTCCTCAAGGTCCGGGTCAGCAACAAGCTCATCTCCTATCTTCACCATTGTTACTGAAATGGGAATGCTCCTTACAGGAAGTGCGAAATCTTTCCCGCCTTCAGTGGATCCTGGCACAACTGCTGATTTGAGGGCAGAAACAACTGCCAGTGTGCAGGCATCTATGAGGTTCCCGTCAAAATCGATCACGTCAATATCAGCGAATACGATCCAGACCTTCTTTGCAGGTTCGATCACCAGAGATTCAAGATCGATCATCTTGCTTTCCCTTATGCCCCTGTCCACAACCCGTGCAATCTCTATTGAACCTTCATTGGGAGGGCCAGCCTCGAAGGTGGGGAACGCCATGGGAAGCAGTTCCACATTTGTGGTCAGAACCCCCTGGTTCGGCGTGTCCGGGAATGGCTCTCCAGATTCGATCTTTATGCCTGCCACTACCTTTGTCCTGCCAAGCTTGACGTAGGCTGATCCTGCTGATCGGGGGACATAATTCGTGGTTATTGAGATCTCCCTGAAACTTTCAGGTGATCTTCCATCGCCCCTCTTTCCCTCTTTCAGTTTCTTCAGTATGTAATTCCTCTTAATTTCCGAAAGTACTCCGGCTTCATCCTTCGGCATCACTCACCACCCCTCTCAAGGGCCAGCGCCCTGTATTTTCCAGCCAGAGCTTCCCTCTGGATCTCATATATCCTCTTTGTTGCGTCCATTATGAGCGCTGTAGCCTG
>DAJC01000006.1:0-3711 GCA_002498845.1 Thermoplasmatales archaeon UBA509
TAATCGACCTTATTCTGTAGAACAGGTTTGTATTATATCTATTCAACATTTTCCTTAATATCTCTCAATTTACGCTCCTTCATATGCTCCGACTTCAGCCGTCCAAGTGCATAATCAGATGTGTCCACAAATTTGAGCATGGAAGATAGCTCAGGATGGACTGCCTTCACGGCATCATACATGTCAGATGCTATTCGTCTCAGATCATAGTGAGCCTGGGGAGTGGACCTGAGCTCACAGAAAAATGCCAGTTCCTTCAGGTTCAGGTAAGCCGAGACCGGATACCTGTAGGCGTATGGAACCGAGTACTGGGCAACCATGGGCCCATCCTTCTTCACGATTGCTTTCCACAGTTCCTTGCCTTTCTGCATCAGCTCATGGAATTCTGCTGAATCCTGGAACAGATCGGGGGTGTCATAACCATATAGCGCGGTGAGAGGTTTTCTTACAATGCTGATGAACCTGTGCCTCTGAAGGTCCCTGAATGCACCATAGTTTGTATTGATCTGGAAGAGATACCATACGGTCTCAAAGGCCCTGTGCAGCTTATGCCTCCGGTTTTCCCTCATATCGGCAAGGCGCCTTATTTTTTCACCCAGCATATGGTCCTGCATTTCTCCATTGGAAAGCATCAGGGTCTGAAGATCGCCGTATCCGCACGAGAATTCATAAATGGAGACGGCCCGGATCAGTGCCTTTCTCCGATCATCAGATTCCAGGAGAGTTACAGTTTTTGGCTGCGCTGGGGCTTCAAGATCCGGATTAGCAGTGAAATTGGCCAACCCTGACATGTAACGCGTGAGCTCCTTCCCATGATCTGAGACTGCAGATTTGAGCAGTTCCGGTAGTTCTGTGCTGAGTTCGAAATATAGCTCAGAGGCAAGTTTTACCGCTTCCGGAAGTCCTGTGCTCTGAAGCTTCTGGATCAGGTGTATGAAAGATCGACCATTGCCTGAAATGCCTATGTTTGTCAGTGTGGAGCCTGGAAGGAGAAACCTGAGGTCGTCAAGGGCCCTGGCTCTGACTGCCGAATTGTAGGATTTTTCCATGGTTTTCCTCTCCATCTCACCGGCATCTGAGATCTTCATTGCAGAATGCCCATCTGAAAATAGTATGCTATCCAGCGGGTATTTCCTCTTGAAAAAATTCTGTGCCACCTCATAATTCCGTGAATAGAAATCGAAAAGATCGTTGCAGTACTGCTCATAATCTGCCGCATTCTGTCCGGTTATTCCCACGGTTTCAGCTTCCATGAACGGGTATCTGCCCGATGATTTCCTGTCATATCTGACATACCGGGATGATTTCTCAAGGAAAGACAGCCCAACCCGCAGTTCCTCCATAATCTTGCTTGCTATATTGCTCACGTTCTGGACTGCAACCTGTGCGGTCACCAGTTCAGCGATGGATTCGTCCCCGTATTCAACAAAAACTCGCCTGTAGAAATCTTCTCCTTTTTTCTCATTTCCGGAAAATTCCTTCCGGTAAACATCCCTGATGTCCAGTTCGGATGCCCGGCTGTACCGGGAAAGAAGTGCGCCCCTGTCTATCATCCGGTCGAGCTTAACCAGGAAAACGTTTCTGTCGTAGTTGGAAAAATCAGTCACAAAAAAAGAATATGGGAAAGTTGTAAAGAATTTTTGCTTATTCCCTGGCAGGAACAAAATATACATCTGTGGGGCTTATCTGCAGATTCCTCCGGAACCTTGCCTTCACCTTCATGCCTATCTTGATATCCTCCTGGTCTGCACCAATGAGTCTTGCCATGAAGAGTGAATCCACTCCCTCAAATTCAACCATTATGAGGTTGAAGGGAGTTTCTGGCAGGAATTTCTCACTCCCGAAATAGCAGGTGGTGTAAGTGTGCACCCTGCCCTCATTTGGAAGCTCATACCAGTCTGTTTCGGAGCCGCACATCATGCAGTGTCCTCTGGGAGTGGCATATGTGTATCCGCACTTACGGCATTTGCTTCCCATCAGCTTCTTCTTCCCAAGTGCCCTGAAAAATTCCGAATCCTGTGCATAACTGTGGATGTAGTCTATGTCATAGTGCGACTTGACTATGAGCGGATCCACGTTGTATACTTCTGTTCCTTCCTGGGTCTCCGGCATCTTTGCGTCATAATCTATTGTCATTTTACCGCCTCCATTATTGAAACCGTAACGTAAGTCCCTGTTCCCGCATGGCTGTGTATGAGCCCGCGCTTTGCATTCTTGACCTGCAGTGCGTCGTCCTTGAAGTGTTTCTTAATAGAGTGCTGGAGCTGCCAGAACATGAACACTGACTGCATGATTCCTGTGGCACCCACCGGGTGTCCTGAGGCCAGCAGTCCGCCGGACGGATTTACAGGAACCTTTCCATTAAGTGCGGACTTGCCCTCCTCAACGAATGATCCGCCTTCGCCATACTTGCACAGTCCGAGATCCTCATACGTCTGCACTTCCGATGATGTGTAAGCATCGTGCAGCTCAACAAGGTCAATCTCATTGAGTGGGTCAGTGATGCCAGCAGCATCATATGCCTCCTTCGCGGCGGTCCTGCCTGCCCTGAATGAGTGCACACCAGGGTATTTGAGATTGCGGTAATCGGATTCCTTTTCGTTTGCCAGAAGGGGTACTTTCTGGAATGGCCTGTCTGAAAGACGCATGGTATCTGTACCTGTTCCTATGCTCTTGACCAGGACGGGGTTGTCGCACAGTTCAAACGCCTTATCCTCTGAAGCAAGGATGGCAACTGCTGCGCCATCAGACATTGTGCAGACATCAAGCCTCGTGAGGGGATATGATACCATTGGGGAATTCCTGACATCCTCCACGGTGAGTTTCATGGGGCTCTGGGCATAGGGGTTATGAATCGCATTCCCGTGATTCTTTATTGATACCTTTGCAAGCTGTTCAACAGTGGTTCCGAACTCATGCATATGCCTCACTGCCATCATTGCATAGTAACCTGTATAGAAACCCCCCACAGGGTAGTCGAAATTGGTATCGCTTGCAAGAGCTATGAACTCATTGCCCTTCCATGTGTTCACATGCGACATGGTTTCAAAGCCATAAACTGCACAGACATCCATCCGTCCCGATGCAACCTCCTCGTAGCCTGCCTGGAATGCCAGGCCCCCAGTGGCTCCTCCACCCTCAACCCTCTTGCTTGGTTTCGGTGTCAGGCCGAGATAATCCTGAACCATGATGCCTGCCATCAACTGGCGCTGGAAATGATCTGAGAAATAGGAGGCCACAGATCCATCAATATCCTTCGGGTCAAGATGGATATCGTTGGTAGCATAATCGAAAGCCTTCTTAACCCTTAACCTGAAGTCCATTTCCGGCGTTGCCTTTGCAAATTTTGTTACACCGCCGGACACCATGTATACATTCTGTCCCTTGTGTTTCATAATTAACCTATTTCGCCATAGGTCTATTTCTAATTAAATTTACTATCATGATATATCGGCCGTGATTGCAAACATATTTGAGTATTCTTGATCTGTGGTAGCGCATTAAGATGAAGCTCATAGTAATTGGCGGTTCGGGATATATTGGCAGCAACATTGCTTTAAACATGCATGCAGATGCAGTCGCATACTATTCCAGAACGAGAAATAAGGAACTGGACTCAAAGGGTGTTCAGTGGATAGAGGGAAGCATCCTGGATGCTGAGAAGGTGGCAGAAGCAGTGAAAGACTACGATACTGTGGTGGATGCGGCTGG
>DAJC01000006.1:3722-17368 GCA_002498845.1 Thermoplasmatales archaeon UBA509
GTTGACAGCGAGAAAAACCAGAAATTTTTCGATGTCCACGTGACCGGGATGAAGAACATCGTTGAGCCACTGCTGAAATATGACAGCGGACAGCGGCTTATCCATATTTCCTCAATCAACGTTTATTATGGACAGACAGACTACCTCAGGTCCAAGGGCATTGCAGAAGACAATGCCGCCAGGGTCAAGAACCACCTCAATGTGAGACCGTCAGTTGTATTTGGAAACAACGATCGTTTTGTGCCCAGGCTTTTCAAGCTTGCGGCTGATTCCCCGTCAAAACTTCCTGGCGACGGGAACATCTCACCTGTTCACATCCTGGACCTCATCAAGGTAATCGAATCAGCAAAGGATCTGAAGGGCGCGGTGGATGTCAGCTCAAGAGAGAAGATATCATTTGCGGAAGCCGTGAACCTGGCAAGGGAAAAGACCGGCAGGACTCCTGTAAGAATTGTTGAAAAGGGAATGGGATACGGCAGTGCTGTGGAGAAACTCAAGGAAACAAGGATATTTGAGGAATATGAGATAGACAGGTATCTCATGAACCTGTACAGGGAGAACACTTACATTGACAGATTCGTGAAAGAGCCTGTTCTTTTCACGAACCACATAAAGCAGTATGACATCAAAGCATAACGTGCCCTATTGCTTCCCTGTATACAAATGTCGCAAGCTTTCCCAGATATTTTATAATGTACTCCGGAACCTCCAGTGAGAAATCTGGGTCCTCAGTGCATCTTATGAGGTTCGCCAGCGCGTTGTTCATATGTGCGGAGCTGTTGAGCAGATGGGCAGCCCGCCTGTCCCCCTGGCTCATTTTTTCCTTCATGTCAAGCCACACCTCGTCGGCATGGTTAAGCATCTTCCGTTGCTGGTCAGGCAGCTTCGAATCCGGATCCGTCAGCATCTGGCTGAGCGTATCAAGCATATCCAGAAGTTCCCTGGTTGCTTGCAGCCTCACACCCTCAGCTATGGCAAGGCCGAGTTCGGCCTGTGCCATCCGCATCTCCATCTGATAGTTGAAAACGGGATGCTGCCTTGGCAATATCTGTCCATTGTATTCGCATATGGCAGTTCTTGGATCCTCCTCTTCATTCTCCGGCATCAGGCACACATCCAGAATAATAGCCCCGAGCAGATTCGAACTGCTGTCAACGGGTCCAGAGCCCGCTATGCTTGGCCTCTACACCACGGGGCTTCGGTCAAGCGATGTAATAGGCATTTTTAACTCTTTGCCTTTGACATTGAAGATCTCAGCATTGTCTGGCTGAATCCTATGAAACCGAACGCAAGAAGCCAAAGCATTGCCATACTGAATGTGTATAATGCGGATTTGGTGGAAAGATACAGCAATCCTGAAATCCCCGCCGTAAGGATGCATATTGAATTCAGCCCCAGAAGGATCAGCAGGTCATGTCTCAACTTTGCAGTTATTCCAAGAATAAAGGCATAAAAGCTTACAATAAACGTGAAAGCGCCAAGAAGGATATGAAAGGCCAGAACCGGATAATGTGCAGATTGAGCAAGCACAGTTAAAATTGACCCACTTTCTGAGCCATAGAATGAGTTGGCATACATGCCTGCAACAAACTGAACTCCCAGAAGAGCCGTCATCAGTGTAAGGAGTACTGCGATCTTTGAGCTGCCTGATCCATCGTGGTTCAACAGTCCCTTAAGATGCGCAATATTAAATATCTTGGTAAAGATGAAGAAAGGTGAAGAACTGGAGCGGACACATCTATTTCACTGATGAATTTCACTGGAAGGATCTGGAGAAAGCCTTTCCTGAAATATGGGATATAATAGCTGGGGAGACCAAGCAGAACCAGGAGGAAGCTCAGTACGACCAGATAACACTGGAGCTGAATCTTGCAGAGATAGGGAAAGATAAAAAACCCATTGGCTACATTAAGGATGGTGCAAAATACAGGATGGTTTTTCCTGAAGACAGGAAAGAGATGATCATCTACAGGGGAGGACCCTCCGAGGAGATCAGGGACATAGTGGAATCTGTCACCAAGGTCCTGAAAAACAAGAAAATCAAGTTCCAGGTTGATTATGATAAAATGTTACTTTACGAAATAAGAAAGAGAAGAAAATAGACAGAAATTATCTTTTTCAGGTAATAATTATATCTTATCCAGCGATTAGGTATCGATGGTCAGCCGAATCAAAGTAGTTAATGACGTAGGGGAACTTGTTTCAATTTTTCATGCCGCTGACAGTGATACAAAAAGGCGGTTGCTTCTTGATCTTTCAACCGGATGGATAACGATGCCAGTTATAGAGCAGAAGTATGGCACTGAGGGAAAGAAGGCCTTGCTCTACCTGGATAAAATAAAACTGATTGAAAGCCAGTGGATGACGGGAGAAAATGGGCCGGAAAAGGCATTCCATACCTACTACACAAATGTGCAGATCAACCTCCTTGGAAGCATGAGCGATCTGGCCGATATAATCTATGCAACGACCCTTACAGATCAGCAGCTCATGGAATACGAGGACAGGATAATGGAAATGATTACAGATCCCGAAGGAGTCTTCATTGGAGACGTTTCTGAAAAACTAAACATTTCTCAGGCTCTTCTGCGCGGAATTGTGAAAAGGTCAAGCATGCTTCAGATCAAGGGATACAAGATTGCAAAGGTCAGCACCCCCTAGCTTAGCTGCAGATTGTAAATGATAACAGTCCTGAGAATAAATCATAGGCCTTACAGAGATAAGAGAATCACCACACATGTTGCACTGACTGCAAGGGCACTTGGGGCAGATGCCATTGTGGTTGACACAGATGATGAGGAACTGAGGGATGCGGTTAACTCAGTAACCCATAATTTTGGTGGAAACTTCAGCATTGAAACAGGCAAAAATCCCATAAAATTCCTGAAATCTTTCAGCGGGATCAAAGTCCACCTTACAATGTACGGAATACCCGTAGAAGAATGCGTGCAGGAAATAAGGGAAAAGAGTCTGAACCGTGATGTTGTGGTGGTAGTTGGCGCCAGCAAGGTTCCATTTGAATTCTATGAGCAGAGTGATTATAATGTTTCCATTTCCAATCAGCCAATAAGCGAGGTGTCGGCACTTGCAATATTCCTGGATCGGTACTTTCAGGGAAGGGAGCTCAACAGGGAATTCGAAGGAAGAATGCGTGTTGTTCCCACTGCCAGAGGAAAAACTGTGAAGATAATCCCTGATAAAAGGGAATGCTTGAACATCCTCCACAAGGCAGGGGCTGACGAAAGGATAATTTCACACTGCGATTCTGTGGAAGGGCTGGCAGTGAAGATGGCAGAACTGGCTCATGCTGACTTAGATCTGGTAAGGGCTGGAGCCCTGCTTCATGATATTGGAAGGACCAGGACAAACGGGATAGATCATGCCGTTGAGGGCGCAAAGATTCTCAAGGAACTTGGAAATATTGATGAAAGAGTTATCCTGATTGTGGAAAGGCACACAGGGGCGGGAATTCCCGCGGATGAAGCTGAAAAACTTGGGCTGGGGCTCAGAGATTTCGTTCCCGTTACTCTGGAGGAGAAAATAGTTGCACATGCTGACAACCTTTATTCTGGAACAACAAGAACTCCCCTGGCTGAAGTAATCGCAAGATACAGGAAAAAGGGGCTGGATAAAGCAGCAGACAGAATTGTGAATCTTCACAGGGACTTATCGGCAATCTGCGGAGTGGATATTGACAGTATCCTCTGAATACGAAAAGATTAAGAGAACTGAAAAGCTTTCCGTATACCTTTGCCGTTGTAGCTTAGCTGGTAGAGCACTCGGCTGTTAACCGAGCGGTCGTCGGTTCGAATCCGACCAGCGGCGTATTCCCCTATCTCATCTGGCCGCGAGAGCCGGTTTGTTCTTGACGGTACGGGTAACAGTTTTTCAGGATTCACAGCTCATTGATTCTTGAATGAGGAATAATTAGTGAACGGTGATATTCCAGTCTTGAGATTAAACATGTATGTAGTACCAGCCTTCCTGCTGCCTCCTGATGATTTCTATGAAGCCGCCCTGGGGAGTTGGGGATACACCCTTCACGAGATCTGTCTCATTCACATGGTTAAGTTCCATCGAGGTTTTGCAAGCCATAACTATGACTTTTTTTTCATCAAGAAGTGGCTTTATCATTTTTTCATTAGTTGTTGCGACTATGGCGCCCTCGAGAAAAACAACCTCAATGGTTTCCACGTCTTTTAGCACTGCAATGTGTGTCCCAACAATATTTCCCATGGGAATCTTTTCTTTCTCTGATACCTGTATTACTACTTTCATGTAAATTAGAGTACAATTATGGATATTAAGTCACCAGCTCTTTCCACTTTTGCTTATGTTTGAATAACGGATCTCTTGAATAAGGTCCCAGTCTTACGTATTCTGTTATGTTCTCAACGTTGTACCATGGAATGCCCATACTGGGAATCAGAAGAGATTCCACATCTGCTTCTATAGGAGTCTGAATTCCGTTTTTGATCACAGTAATGGGAAGCACAGCAATTCTTGACAGCGTTCATGTCCTGATTACAAGTTTAGATGCTGTCTTCTGGTACTTCCCCTGCCTTCTGTATTTCATCTTGCTACTACCCCTGCGACATCCATCATGAAGCCCCAGTAGGAGACCGAGATAAATGGTGAAACCAGCGCAGCTTCAAAATTTGAATGCCCATATCATAGTTTGAATCAAATAGAAAGTGGGGCTGACCGGGTTCGAACCGATGACCACCTGGTTATGAGCCAGGCGCTCTACCTAGCTAAGCTACAGCCCCTTTCATCTGGTAGGGAAAAAGTGATTAACAGAAAGTTGATAAGGATTTCCATAAGATCGTGCCGAATATATATTGAATCTTCATCAGTCCCCGCTAAGAATGATGATCTGATTAATTAAGGAGAAGTTTCATTCAAATATCATAATTCATGCAAGAATATAAGGCCCTATTCTCCAAGGTAATTCAGGTCTTCTCTGCTCATGTTTATCCCCGCTGTGTCAACCAGTTCATCAATATGTTCAGGCGATGACGCCTTTGGAATGGGGAGGGCATCCTCCATGACCAGCCTGAGTCCCATCTGAAGCTCTGATTTCCCGTATTTCTTAGCCATTTCTTCTACCCTCTGCGATCTTGCGTAGGCACCCCTTGACAAAGGTGTGTAAGCTATTACTGTTATTCCGTGCTTTTTACAGAATTCCAGGAGACCTCTGACCTCCTTCCTGTTTCCGTAATTATATTCAATCTCATTGGCAGAGATCTGCCCTTGCCCCGCAAAGGCAATTGCATCTTCCAGGAGGTTTTCATCGAAATTGCTCACCCCAAGCTGTCTTATTTTACCCTCATCCTTCAGTTCCAGAAGAGTACCGATGGATTCGTCCAGTGGAACTTCTGTGCTGGGCCAGTGGATCAGGTACAGATCCAGGTAATCAACATTGAGCCTCTTCAGGCTACCTTCAAGGGATTTACGTAAATCATACCGTCCAAGGTGTGTTGGCCATACCTTTGATATTATGAAAACGTCCTTCCTGTCAACAGATGAAACAGCTTTTCCCACGATTTCCTCTGTGTGACCTGATGCATACATTTCAGCAGTGTCAATGACATTGATGCCTTTGGACAGGGCGTATTTGATCGCAGAAACATACTTTTCATCAGCACCAGAGGCTTTTGACTGATAGCCACCCATCCCATATGTTCCCAGACCTACAGGAAAAACCCGTCTGTCACCTATCTTATCAATCATGAGTGTGAATTGGTACTTACTACTTAATCCTGGCCGATGAAACCTATGCCTGCTGAATTCAACTTGTCTATTATATAGATGCCATGCGGTGCCATCTAATGTACATTTGCTGTCCTGGATTTTGCCTAAAAGCTGAACTCAATTGTCGTTAGTGACGCAGCACCAAATTCCATCTCGCTTGCTATCACGTTGCCTCTTGCGTTATTACCCATCGCCCCTGCAAGTATCCTGAAAGGTAATTCGCCTCCTTCAGGCGAAGCTGATCTTGCAAGGTCCCGTGGCATGTGCCAGATCTGGTCCCATCTTCCGTTAATCATGTGGCCGGTTGTCTCCTTAAGGTACTTCAAAGCATTTTCAGGAACATGATCGCTGCCCCTAGCCCACAGGTCGAGCCTGTGAATTATGGAACCGGTGACAAGCAGCATTGTTTCATGCCCCTCAGAGGCATTCCTTATGGCCCTTCCCAGGATTTCATGTTTCTCAGGTCCAAGGGAAGGCGATATTGAAACGGGAACAACCGGAATATCCGCATCAGGGAAGAGTCTGTATAAAGGAGACCATGCCCCATGATCCAGCCCCCAGTCTGGAACGCTACCCATGGATAAGCCAAGAGATTTTCCGGCCGCTATGAGTGATTTGCCGAGCTCCGGATCGCCATGGGGTACGTATTTTTTCTGATAGAACTCTCGCGGGAAGCCTGAAAAATCGAAGATCTGCTTGAGGGGATCTTCCAGCACAACTCCTATGGCACCGGAAGTTACAAAATGAGGTGAGACAACGATCATGGTCTTTACTGTGCTCCGGTATTTCCTTCCCATTTCCTCAAGCGCCTTCTCTGTAATGGTGTGGCTCACTCCCAGATCACCTATGAGAGAAGGTGTGTTTGGTGCATATAATACTGCGTTCAATCCCATTGTATTTACTCCTGAGAACCCATGATCATCGATCTTCAGCTTATGAATTTTTATGGTTCTGAATAATTATACAGAATCATGGCTTCCGATAAAGATAGAGCCCGTTTTCCTCTTTCCTGTCCAGCATTCCATCCGCTTCCATGTGCATCAGATGTGATATTGCCTCACCAATTGCAAAATTCATCTCCATGAGGTTCATGCTCACCAGATTGCGTTCTTTGCTCCACTTCATTGATTCAGCCACCTCGTATGCAGTCATCCATTTGCTGGCAATTCCCGCAATCTCCTTCATCCTTTCATTGTGATGTGCAATTAGCTGATCTATCCTGCTGTTTGCGTTCTCAAATGGAGACCGGTGCCCTGGATATACCATTTTTGCACCCAAAGTCCTTGTGCGCTTGAGGCTCTCAAGGTAGAGCCCCAGCATATCGGTACTGTCATCGTAAAAACTGATGTTTGGTGTTATGCCTGGAAGGATGTGATCTCCGGAAAAAAGGCAGCTGCATTCAGCTATGTACAGGGAAAATGATCCGGGAGAATGCCCGGGATTGAAAAGAGCCCTGACTCCTGGAATTATTTCCTCGTTGCCCTTCAGGTGAATGTCGAATTCGATCCGGAGGTAGGTATCCAGATGATCCAGTACGAAGTGCCGCTGGATCATCTGATCGGTGATTGCACTGGGAGTGCCGTTCATCCTCATTATTTCCAGCAGAGAATCCCTGAAATCCTCCGGGCTCTCCTTTATTGCATTTACGCGCTTGATGTCCTCCTCTCCCATTGCAACCGGTATGCCGAACTCCTGCTGCATCCTGTGGGCAGATCCGATATGGTCTATGTGCATGTGCGTCAGAAAAATGTAGTCAACGTTCTCCATTGACAGCCCCTGGGCCATGAGTTCATTGTAGGATTCATCAGACATTCCGGTGTCAACAATGATTCTCTTCCTCCCTGTAATCTCATAAACATTGGCTGTCTTCAGTGCCCTGATGGCAATTGGGACTTCATGCCGATCTATTTTGAACATTTAATCCACGAGGTATCTCAGCATTTTCCTTGAAATTTTTCCTTGGCCAGAAGCATCACGTCATTCATTACGGCCGCAGCAGTTTCCCCGGGGCCATCACTGACGCTGTGAATCCTGAGCCTGCCGTTCCTTGAAGTGTTTACCTCGTATCCAAGGGACATCTCACCCAGTGAAAGTAGATAATCGCCATCATCCAGGTTACGAAGGCCGCTGAATGCATGAACTTCATTACCGGATCTGGTGATTTCTGCAATGAGCCTGTATCTATCCATCCCTTTCGCGTCTGTGCTCTCTGAAACACCGGATGTTTTGATATCCTTCAGCGTCATGTTTTTCCCGAACAAGGCATTGGCCAGGATGACTGTTTTCCTTGCTCCGTCCAGGCCGTCAGTGTCATCCCTGAAATTCGTTTCAGCAATGCCCCTTTTCTGAGCCTCGGCAACAGCATCCATGAAAGTTTTTCCTTCCCGCATCTGTTTCAGTACGAAATTTGCAGTAAGGCTGACAATCCCCCTGAATTCATTCACGGTGGAAGGCCCGCATGAGCCACCCAGGAGGCTGAACAACGGCACTCCGCCTGCCACAGTGGCTTCGTAGAGTACCATTCTCCTGCCTGCTGAAGCATTATCCATGATCTGTTTCCAGTGGTTTGCCAGAGGAGACTTGTTTGCCGTCACTATGTCCATGCCATTTTTCATGGCAGACAGGTACATCTGCAGCTCCCTTGATCCATCCCTGGATGCCGAGGACATGTCCACAAGAATTCCGCCCTCATTCTCAGTCATTTCCCTGGACGTTACTTCCTTTCCAAGAGACAGTATATTGCCGGAAAGTTTGGCCTTCAGAAGATCAGCAGGAGCCACAGGCTTGCTGAAGATAACTGATCCGGTCCTGTCGGTTGCGCCGCCAAGGACTATGTCCATCCCGGTTCTTTCGGAAATCAGCTTGCCTTCATCTGCCAGTATGGAAAGGAAATTCCTGCCCACGCTTCCTATACCCTGGACATATATGGAAATACTATTTCTCTGCATCTTCCTCAGCTTCCTCGCCCGGTTCTATCCTTGATACCTCAATGACCGCATCATTGTCAGACGTGTCTATGAGCTTCACTCCGGAAGTTACCCTTGCCTGGCTTTTTATTCCGCTCACCTTCAGCCGGATTGTCTTCTCATTCCTTGTGATTATCATTATCTCGTCGTCCGGCCTCACAGGAATTGCCTTTACCAGGTTTCCCGTCCTTTCTGATTTCTTGAACACAAGAATTCCTGAAGATCCCCTGTGATGAACAGAGAACTCGGCTATTGGAGTGCGCTTCCCTATGCCATTCTCTGAAACAGTTAGAACTTCCTCGTCGTCCTGTGCAATGAATCCCGTAATGATGTATTCGCCTTTCTTCAGCTTCATGGCCCTGACTCCCCTGGATGTGCGGCCAGTTGGCCTGACCTCTGATGTTGTGAACACCGAAGCCTTACCGGAATTTGATATTGCCACTATGTTGCCTTCCCTGGAAATTGCCTCAACGGAAACAACCTCGTCATCGTCCTCCAGCGCTATGATCCTGATGCCGGAGGAACGCATGTCAAGTATGGCTTCTGCAGGAGTCCTCTTTATGAAACCGTTCCTGGTCAGGATCACAAGATGGGATTCCCTTGATTCCGGTGCCTTCATGATCTGCTCCACCACTTCTCCTTCCTGAAGAGGAACATATGAAGCGGCTGTAACTCCCACAGATTTCCTGGATTTCTTCTCAATTTCATATGCCAGAGTCCTCAGAACCCTTCCGGTGTTGGTGAACATGAATATGCTGTCGTGTGAGCTGCAGGAGAGGATGGTCTTTACGGAATCCTCCTTCCTTGTTGAGGTTATTATTCCCTTTCCACCTCTTCTCTGTGCCCTGTACTCCTCAAGCGACACCCTCTTCAGGAGGCTGCCCTCACTGAGTATGACAACATCGTCCTCCTCCGGGACCAGATCGGCTATGGTCCTGGCCTTTATCTCCCTGAATGATATCTTGGTCCTTCTCTTGTCCCCGTATTTCTTGGAAAGCTCCTTGAGTTCATCCTTTATTATGCTGCGCCTCAGGTCTTCGCTTGCCAGAATTTTCTCCAGCGACAGGATTTTTTCCCTGACATCCTTCAGTTCCTCCTCAACCTTGCTGATTTCCAGCGCCGTAAGCCTCTGCAGCCTGAGTTCAAGAATAGAGTTGGCCTGCACGTCGTCGATTTCAAGTTTCGACATCAGGTCCGCCCTTGCCGTAGGAACATCCCTGGCACCACGTATGATTGATATGACGTCATCTATATTTTCAAGGGCCTTTGTGAGCGCCAGCAGGATATGCTCCCTCTCCCTCATCTTGTTCAGGTCAAAGCTGGACCTCTTGACTATGACCTCAAGCCTGTGCATTATGTAATTGTCCACCAGTCCCTTGAGATTAAGTGTTCTTGGCTGGTTGTTCACAAGGACCAGGTTGATGATCCCTATGGAAGATTCAAGTTCAGTGTGCTCATAAAGCTGGTTAAGAATCAGGTTTCTCATATCGTCGTCCCTGACCTTTATGACCACACGCATGCCAGTTCTGTCACTTTCGTCCCTTATATCTGTAATCCCCTTCAGAATCTCATTCTTCACCTGTTCTGCAACATTCTGTATGAAGACTGCCTTGTTGACCCCGTACGGAAGGCTCTTGATGACAATGTGCTTGGGCTCAGACAGGTCCACCTCACCCTGGCTGACCACCTTTCCACGTCCGGTCAGGTAGGCATCCATGAGTTCCTGGGAATAGAATGATATCCCCCCACCCGGGAAATCAGGCCCCTTTATGTATTTCAAAAGCTCCTTTACCTCATAGTCCCGGTGGTCAAGAGCATATGTGATTGCATTGCACACCTCTGTTAGGTTGTGCGGCACCATGTTGGTCGCCATCCCCACGGCTATGCCCGACGATCCGTTGATGAGAAGGTTCGGAACCTTTGTGGGAAAATATTCCGGCTCTTCCAGGGACCCGTCGAAGTTCAGCCTGAATGGAACCGTGTTCTTCTCAATATCCCGGACCATCTCCTCCGATAGCTCTGTAAGCCTTGCCTCTGTGTACCTCATTGCAGCAGGGGCATCACCATCTATGGAACCGAAATTTCCCTGCCCATCAACAAGAAGGTACCGCATTGAGAAATCCTGGGCCATTCTGGCCAGGGCCTCATATATGGCCATATCTCCATGCGGGTGGTACTTACCCATGGTCTCGCCAACTATTCTGGCGCACTTCTTGTATGGTTTGTCATGGTTAACGTTCAGTTCGCTCATTGAGTAAAGAATCCTCCTCTGAACGGGTTTAAGGCCATCCCTCACCTCAGGAATTGCCCTGCTGACTATGACGCTCATGGCGTATTCAAGGTATGATGTTTTAATCTCATTCTCAATTGGTCTTTTTTCCAAGTTTATCCCTCACAGATCTATATTTGTAACGTATCTGGCATTCTCTTCAATGAACTTTCTCCTTGGTTCCACCTTGTCGCCCATGAGGATGGAGAAAAGCCTGTCGGCTGCAGCTGCATCCTCTATGGTGACCTCCACCAGCTTCCTTGTCTCGGGCTTCATTGTTGTTTCCCAGAGTTGCGCCGGATTCATTTCCCCCAGTCCCTTGAACCTCTGTGTGACAGCGTTCTGCCCCATTTTCTCAGAAACTCTGTCCTTGTCATTCTCCGAGTACACGTATGCAACCTTGTCTCCCTTCTGTACCCTGTAAAGCGGTGGCTGGGCAAAGAAAATCTTACCGTTTGTGACAAGCTCCCTGGCATACCTGTAGAAGAATGTGAGAAGCAGTGTGCGTATGTGGGCACCGTCAACATCGGCATCGGTCATTATGATTATCTTCCCGTACCTGAGCTTGTTTATGTCAAGATCGTCCTTTATATTGGTTCCCAGTGCGGTTATGAGATCCCTGATGACCTGATTGCCCAGGGTCTTGACATCGTTGGATTTCTCAACGTTAAGTATCTTTCCACGAAGCGGCAGGATCGCCTGGAATTCCCTGTTCCTGGCCTGTTTTGCTGATCCACCTGCGGAATCGCCCTCTACTATGTACAGTTCCGTCTTTTCCGGATCAGAGGAGGAACAGTCAGCAAGCTTCCCTGGCAGGCCGCCTCCCTCAAGGGCTGATTTCCTGCGCACCAGCTCCCGGGCTCTCCTTGATGCTTCCCTAGCAGCGGCTGCTGCAAGTGTTCTCTTGATTATCACGTCTGCTATGTTGGGGTAGGATTCAAAGTATTCCTTGAGATAGCCTTCGGTTGCAGACTGCACTATGCCTCGAGCCTCACTGTTTCCCAGCTTTGATTTTGTCTGACCCTCAAACTGCGGTTCAGGAATCTTGAGATGCAGCACTGCAACAATGCCTTCCCTGACGTCGTCGCCCGTAATTGATTCCACGCCCTTTATCATGTTTTTGTTCCTGGCATAATCCTGTATCACACGGGACAGCCCGGCCCTGAACCCTGCAACATGGGTTCCGCCTTCCACGGTGTTTATGTTGTTGACGAAGCTTTCCAGCGTTTCTGATACTCCGGTTGTATACTGGAATGCAAACTCCACAACGAAATTCTCTCCTTCCGTCCTGTTGTATATGGGATCTCTGTGCACTGCATTGTATCCCTCACCAAGGTATCTCACGAATTCCGAAAGCCCCCCATCGAAGTGCAGTACGTCCTTGCTGCCCGTCCTGAGGTCGTCAAGGGTAATGGTGATGGCTGGATTCAGGAATGCCAGGTCCCTTACCCGCTCAAGTATGGTGCTGTATGAGAATTCAGTTGTCTCGAAAATCTCCGGATCAGGATAGAAGAATATTATTGTGCCGTGTTCCCTGTTAAGGTGCAGGCTTACGCCATTAAGTTCCTCCGGCGGACTGCTGAGAAATTCTGATAGTTCAACAGACTTGAGTTTGCCCTCAGGGACACCACGGATGAAAGTTTCCCAGTATATCTTGCCGTCCCTCTTCACAACAGCCACAAGCTTCGAAGAGAGGGCATTGACCACATGTACTCCCACGCCATGCAGTCCACCAGTTATCTTGTACACTTTCTTATCAAACTTGGCTCCGCTATGGAGCTCGGTGAGGACTATTTCGAGGCCAGGCCTTCCGTATTTGGGATGAATGTCAACAGGTATACCACGGCCATCATCCTCCACCATTATTGAGTTGTCAGTGTTTATGGTGACATATATGGACTTTGCAAATCCGGCTATTGCTTCATCCACTCCATTATCCACAACTTCGTAAACCAGATGGTGTAGCCCTCTTTCATCGGTTGACCCGATGTACATTCCTGGGACCTTTCTTACTGCCTTAAGTCCCTCCAGAATCTGTATCTGAGAAGAATCATAATTTTCCATAACATACATTCCTTTGACGGTACAATGTCAAATTATCCCTATTCCATTGTATATAAGAATTTATTGACTGAAATCATGCACAGATGGTCAATTTTCCTTACGTACAACGACCCTGATGTCCTGATCTTCCTCCACTATGCTTACAATCCTCAGCTTTGTTGTCCTGGCAAGCCCGTCATATGTGTTTCGGTCGTATCCGAATTTGTCCCGGGAAAGCATAATCTCAGCATCCTGGCCCGGATCGAGCTGGATGGAGAGCCCCTTCATGACGCTCTTCAGGTAGTTGAAAGGATCGCCCCCGCAGGTTATGTTTCTGTGGTCTTCCTTCAGCATGATTATGGTATATTGAAATCCAGCTAATAAATGGTATCAGGAACGTTGGAAGGTCTGTCCTAATCTCTCCTTATGATCAGGTAGTCGTCCAGTATCCTGTTGATCTGGCTCATCTCGCTTCCGGGTATCATTATGCCCTTTATCCTTGCTTCCCCAAGAATACCGCTGATGGCTATTGCATTTGTATGGGCTGCCATGTAAAGCTCGTAATTGCTGTAGTTCAGGCTGGCAATTTTTGTTTCAAGTTCGGTTTTTTCCAC
>DAJC01000002.1:0-32940 GCA_002498845.1 Thermoplasmatales archaeon UBA509
TTTCAAGTTCGGTTTTTTCCACAAGGAGCTTTCTATGGATTTGCAGGGCCGCCCTTATTTTCGCCAGGATCCCAAGGTATTTTCCAGGATTATTCAGCACCCGCTCAGTCTCTGAATCCGTCAGGTTGATTTCCCTGCATAGCCTGCGTATGTCCTGTTCATCACTCAGAAACAAGCTGGCGCAGCCTCCGTTCTAGACCATCTTCAATGGCAATGTCCTCCCGAATCTCCGTGACACGACCCTGAAGCGATAAGAGATCTGCACGCAGCATCTCGATATCCTCAACGAGATTCTCATTCCTCAGGGTAAGATACCTCAATTCCGAGCTGAGTTTTCTTTCAATATCCGATTCCGGATGATCGTCTCCATTCATGCTTTAGAAGCCTCAGTAAATATTTAAGGTTGTTGAGAATAAGGCGAAAATGACACGATATATATTCAGATGCGCCGATGCGGGTTATCAGTGCAGTTATGAAGTGGAGGGCAATTCCCATGAAGAAATCATTCCTAAGATCAGAATCCATGCCAGATACGCGCACAACCTCTTTGAAATAAATGATGACCAGATGAAGAAGTTCCAGGATGCTATTACGGAGAAAAAATCCTGAAGATTTTCATATGTTTACAAGAATACCGACGGTCCTGAGAAGCCAGGAAATAATAGATAAGTCTTTCCTGCGGGCCTCCAGAATAACAGAGCCATACCATCCCAAAATAGAGGACAAGATACGTAAGGAGATAATGGACCGTGTGTCCACCATAGAAAGCACCACATGCTCACACCTGACAAAGCTGGTGAAGAAATTCCCAACAATTGAGCTGATTCATCCTTTCTACCGGGACATGATTGACCTGATGTTTGACATAGATCACTACAAGGTGAGCCTCAGCAAGGTACAGTGGGCATCCGAGAGGATCACGGACCTCAGCACAGATGTTATCAGGAGGCTGCGTTCCGGAAAGAAGGTTGAGGATCTTAACCGCATGATGAGGGAATATTACGGAAGGTTCTCATCCATAATGCTGAGCATAGACAAGGACCTGTCTTTCCTGGGAAGCTGCAGGGACTGGATAAGGCAGATTCCTGATATAAACCCCGATCTGCCGACATTCCTGGTTGCGGGGATGCCAAACGTTGGAAAGAGCTCCTTACTTTCCGCGCTGACAGGAACAAGTCCAAAGGTTGCACCGTATCCCTTTACCACACAGAGCATATTCATAGGTTATACCACCATCGGCGGAAAGAAAGTCCAGATCATTGATACACCAGGAATTCTGGACCGCCCTATGGCCAAGAGGAATGAGATGGAACTGAAATCCATCCTCTCCCTGAAGGACATCCGCGGCACGGTGCTTTTCCTCATTGATCCTACCGGACATTCCAGCTATTCCCTTGAACAGCAGGAGAAGCTTTATCAGGAAATCCGTAAATCGCTGCTTTCGCCAATAATTCGAGTCCAGGCGAAGTGTGATCTCACTGATGTCAGGGTGGAAGAAATAGCCATATCTGCATCAACCGGAACTGGAATGGGCAGGTTGAGAGAAGAGATGGAAAAATACGTAAAATAGGTGATTCTCCTGAATCTGGAAGAGGAAATCAGAAAACAGGCAATAAGGAATGCCTTTCAGCATGACGGGAAGGCAAACGCCGGTTCAGTAATAAGCAAGATCCTGGGTGAATTCCCGGAATACAGGAAAAACGCTGGAGAACTGGCAAGGCTGGTCAATGCAGAGCTGGAGAAAATCAACGGCATGTCTCCAGATGAGATAACTGCAATAGTGCACAGGGAATTCCCGGAGTTTGAGGTAAGGGAAAAGAAGGTACAGGTTCACAGCCTCCCGGAACTGAGGAATGTGAATGGGCCTGTTGTCATGAGAATGGCTCCCTCCCCGTCAGGACCACTGCATATCGGCCACTCAAGGATGGCAATTCTCAATGACGAGTACGTCAAGAGATATGGTGGTAAACTCATACTGAGAATTGAGGATACAAACCCTGCCAACATAGACCCCATAGCATATGAACAGATTCCCAGGGACCTTGAATGGCTGGGAGTCACAGTTCACCAGATCGCAATCCAGTCAGACAGGATGGAATTGTATTACGAACAGGCAAGATCACTTATTGCTGCGGGCCATGCCTATGTTTGCTCATGCGTACCGGAGGATTTCAAGCGCAAGCTTTCTGCTTCCATTGCATGCCCCCACAGGGAAACAACTCCGGATGAGAACCTGGAAGGATTCCAGAAGATGGTTGACGGAACGTTCTCTCAGGGAGAAGCGGTCCTTATTATAAAGACGGATCTGAGTCACCCCAATCCATCCGTCAGGGACTGGATTGCCTTCAGGATCAGCGATGCTGTTCATCCCAGGCACGGAAGGGAATACCACGCCTACCCCATGATGAACTTCAGCGTGGCAGTGGATGATCATCTGCTTGGGTTGACCCACGTTATCCGAGGCAAGGATCATATCAATAATACAGAGAAACAGAAATACATATTCAGCTATAACAACTGGAAACTCCCTGAATACTACCATTACGGCCTTGTGGACTTTCCAGGGGTGATTCTCAAGACCTCCATTATAAAAAAGGGACTTGCAGAGGGCAAATATTCGGGTTGGGATGACATAAGGCTGGGAACCCTGCTGGCCTTCAGGAAGAGGGGTTTTTCGCCTGAAACGTTCAGGAAATACTGGGTCCAGTCCGGAATGAGGGAGATTGATTCAGAATTCTCCGTGGGAATATTCGATTCCATAAACAAGGATATAATTGATTCGAAGACGCCGCGCTTTTTCTATGTCCCGAACCCCGTCCGGATTAAAATTGATGGTGGCAAGCAGCTTTCCAGCAAGGCACCGTACCATCCATCTTACCCGGATATGGGATACCGCGTATACTCCCTGGGGGATGATCCATCACTATTCGTGCCTGCCGCTGATTGGAATTCGCTGCCGGATGGTGCGGAACTGCGCCTGAAAGACCTGTGCAACGTGAAGAAGTCCGGGTCTCTCGCAGAATTTGCAGGAACTGCCATGAAAGACAGAAAGGCAAGGATAATCCAGTGGGTTCCAGATAATGCCAGAGTCTTCACCGTAAATAAGCCTGATGGGACTCAGGACAAGGGACTCATAGAACCACTTGCCGAAAAATACAAGGGAGTGGCTCAGCTGGAAAGGTATGGATACGTGAATATCGCATCCGAGCAAACGGGATTCTTCACCCATCCGTAATACTGATAATCATTCCTGAGGTATTTTCAGGAATGCAGGGAATCTTCTGAGCAGGACGATCTGGCCTATGGCCTTGATCCACCTGAATGGTATGCTTATGGCGGAACTCATTTCCACAAGTTCAGAATTTGGATGATCAATGTACAGACCGTAGATTTCCTGGGTTTCAATGTCCAAAATTATATCCGTGACCGTACCGACCAGAACACCTCTATCGGTATAGACTGGCATGTCACGAAGTTCTGTAACCTCTGTTAGCATTCAATTGACTAAAGGTAAAATGGATATAAATTTTCGCCGGATTCACTTTTTGCAGGACTCAGCAAAATTTTTCATGAGTTCCTTTCCAAACTGTGTGTTGTCAACTTCAGGATGGAATTGAACACCATATATGGGCCTGTTCCTGTGCTCGAATGCCTGAATGCTGCAGGTCTTTGACGATGCCAGGACCTCGAAATCCCCGGTCAGGCTCTTGACCTCATCGTTATGATTTTCCCAGGCAGTTATCCGTTCCGGGATTCCAGTAAAAATTCGGTCAACCTTGCTGAATACAACCTCAGTCCTTCCGAATTCAGGATGCACCCCCGGCCCAACCTCACCTCCGAAATGCAGGGCAATAAACTGGGCTCCAACACAGATGCCAAGGATCGGGTAAGAATGATCATCGATAAATTTTCCCACGTTTCCAAGCTTGTCCAGCTCAGAGACTATGCTGGGGGCCCCGCCGGAAAGCACCAGCCCATCAATTCCATCAAGTTCGTGCGAATCCACAGTGTTTGGAACGATCCTGCTCTCAACACCCAGATCTCTGAGAACGCGGTATTCGCGGTGGGTCCACTGCCCACCGTTGTCCACAACGAATATCTTCATCCGAGATTATTCCATTCCAGGTATTCCCAGGGATTTACTGATCTCCTTGTACCTGTTTCTGATTGTTACCTCAGTAACACCGGAAACACGTGCAATTTCTTTCTGGGTTCTTGGTTTGCCTACCATGACAGATGCGATGTATATGGAGGCTGCTGCCACACCGGTTGGTCCTTTCCCGGAGGAAATTCCAAGTTCAATCGATCTCCTTACTATGTCCTCGCTCACGATGATTGCCTGCTTGTCCAGATCAAGTTTGCTGCAGAACTGGGCAACATATGAGTAAGGCGTTGTGGGCTTAAGATTCAGGCTAAGCTCCTTGGCCAGATGCCGGTAAGCCTTTCCTATCTTCTTCTTGTTCACCTCAGATGCCTTGGAAATTTCATCCAGTGTCCTGGGAAGATTGACCATTCTGCATGCTGCATAAATGGATGCGCAGACTATGCTCTCTATGCTTCTTCCCCTGATAAGGTTCTTCTCCACAGCCCTTCTGTATATGAGCGCAGCAGTTTCCTTGATATCCTTTGGAATTCCCAGCTTTGCACCGTTGTCATTGAGCATCTGAAGTGCCAGTGACAGGTTCCTTTCGGCAGCGTTGCTTACTCTTATCCTCTGGTGCCACTTTCTGACCCGATATATCTGTGCGCGATTTTTGTGCGGAATCCGCTTACCATAATAGTCCTTATTGGACCATGATATCTCAGTTGCCAACCCTTTGTCGTGGCTCAAAAAAGTCATGGGCGATCCAGTTCTTGCCCTTCTGTCATCCTGTTCGGAATCAAATGCGCGCCATTCAGGCCCCTGATCAATAAAAGAGCCCTCAATGACCATTCCACAATCGCTGCAAATAAGCTCTCCCCGCTCGTAGTCCCTAATAAGATGCTCGGAACCGCATTCCTGGCATTTCTTGGTTACTTCCTGATCTATGTTTGAACCCATCATAACACCCGCAGATAATTATTAAATACGACATAGGAGCGGATATTAAATCTTTTCTATTTGTACTATATTAATATTTCACTGACAAATTTTGATCAGACTTTAAATAGTATGTTATGCATCATACGACAAATTTGCAAATAACATCAAGATATATATTATCCTCAGGAGCCAGATTGCCACGGATAGAATATCAATGCTTTAATATGATCAAAACTCTTTTTAATAACTTTACGTTACATTTATATACTTTGTTATCATTATCATGTTTACATGGAAGTCGGAGTGGAAATTGTTCACAGGCTGAACAAGCAGATGGTGGTACGGATCTCTGATTGCCTTAAGATTAGGGCAAAGGTAGTGAATGAGAACGGAAAGGTGGTGGGACGTGTTACGAGAGTATTCGGGCCTGTGAAGGCGCCCTACGCACTGCTCAGTATGAATGAAACCTATCCTGAACAGGAAAAGTTCAGGGTTGTATGTTAAAAGGAGGAATTAAGATGGAAAATGCACCTGAAAAAAAGAAAAGAATAGAGGAGATAGAAAAGTGCCCTGAATGCGGGTCAACCCAGTTAGTAAGAGATTATGAAAGGGGTGAACTCATTTGCAATAACTGTGGCCTTGTCATAGATGAAAGCTTCATAGACCAGGGACCCGAGTGGAGGGCGTTCGATTCCGAGCAGAACGATTCCAGAGCGAGAACCGGGTCTCCCATGACCTTCACAATTCACGACAAGGGTCTCTCCACAGATATTTCATGGAAGAACAAGGATTCCTATGGAAAGTCCATACCAACAAGAAACAGAGCCCAGCTGTACAGGCTGAGAAAGTGGCAGAAGAGAATCAAGGTTTCAAACGCCGCAGAGAGAAATCTTTCACAGGCACTGCAGGAACTGGAGAGAATGGCATCAAACCTGAGCATACCAAATGATGTCAGAGAAACAGCAGCTGTAATCTACAGGAAAGCTGTCAAGCAGAACATGATAAGGGGCCGGAGCATTGAAGGTGTTGTGGCAGGTTCTATCTACGCTGCTTGCAGGATCACAAATGTGCCCAGGACTCTTGATGAAATCGCCTCTGTTACCAGAGTGAAGAAGAAAGAGATAGGGAGAACGTACCGTATCATGAGCAGGTACCTGAAACTGAACATAATGCCATCAAAGCCAGATGATTATGTGAACAGGTTCTGCAGCAAGCTCAAGCTTTCAATGGAAGCCAGGAAGAAAGCCACGGAAATACTAAAAATGGCCGAGGATAACGACCTGACATCCGGAAAGGGTCCAACAGGAGTTGCGGCTGCAGCAATCTACATTGCATCTCTTCTTACACAGGAAAGACGCACCCAGAGAGCTGTTGCAGAGGTCGCGGGAGTCACTGAAGTTACCATAAGGAACAGGTACAAAGAGCTGACAGAAAAGCTTGCTCTTGATGTTGAGCAGTAAGCTTTCCTCACCCTTTTATTTTTTCATAGACCTCAAATGATCTGAGCAGATCGTCCACTATACTGTACATTGAGGTCTCCTTTACATTATTAATTTCAATGTTTGCGCAATCATCAGTGCAGTCTATGCATATTCTGCTGTCATTATCTGGCTCCAGCACCATTTTCAGGGATTTACAGTCAAGCGATTGGGAGCAAATGGTCAGATCTATCTTCATTCTTCACGCAATATGAACACGCGAAATAATCTTATTGCCTTTGTCTTTACCCATGGCATTGCGGAGGTTGCCGAGTCAGGTCAAAGGCGACAGACTCAAGATCTGTTTTCGTAGGGATTCGCCGGTTCGAATCCGGCCCTCCGCATTAACGCATCTTGCGCAGATAAATCCATAGCCTGCGGCTTATTGTATTGGGTTTTTTCCAATATGAACTGTCTGTCCTGGGATTGAATTACACACTTCCTTTTCATCAGAGTTTCCATAGCGTAATCAATGTCTCCCGATTCTGGAGATGGCAACCCATATAAGAGGCCATCTTTGCTAACATTGTTAGCTTGGATCACATATTTGTATTCCCATGTCAATTTTCTCTATCTTTCAGCGAAGAAGTACGGGTGAAGTGGTCCATAATATGAAAACCAAAACCTATACAGTATGGTTGCATGGAATATGAGTTTCGCGGCTTTAGAGCCGCAGATTTAGGATACTTAATCAAAAAAGTTCAACAATTGACGAATGCATGAATCGTAAATTTTTTAAACTACATTTTTTAACACTCATTAGAGCAAAATGGAGGTAAGAAAGTTGAGTGAAGAAAGATATGAATGCAGGATGTGCGGAACTGAGCATAGGTCTGAAATAGAAGCCATACAGTGCGGCTGCGGCTTCGATTAATAATTTTATAAAGATTAAAAATTTAGGTTTTTAAAACTGTTTATCTCTGATCTATTGGAACGTATTTTATATCCAGCTGACCAACATAGTGATCCAGAGGCCTGAAGAGGCGGTTGTTCTGCCAGTATTCGAAGAGATGCGCAGTCCATCCGACCACCCTGGAGCACGCGAAAACCGGGGTGAAGAGTTCCGATGGAATACCCATGGCTGTATACAGTGGGCCTGAGAAGAAGTCAATGTTTGGCCATATTCCCTTGGTCTTGCTGAGTTTTTCCTCCATGAGTTTCTCTGCCCTGATTGCTATTTCAAGAAGCTTCTCTATTTTTGGATCTGTCGTTTTCTGCATGAATGATTTCAGGTAATTGTATACAATTTTCGCCCTAGGGTCGTATGCCTTGTAAACACGGTGGCCGAATCCCATTATTCTCTGCTTTCCTGCAAGTGCATCTTCAATGTATGTCTCCGTGTTGTCTGGTTCACCTATGGCTCTCATCATATTGAGGGCTGCCTCGTCTGCTCCACCATGGAGTGGGCCTCTCAGGGTAGATATGCCTGCAACAACTGCTGCATAGACATCCGCAAGTGTCGAACCGGTGACAAGGGTCGAGAATGTGGATGCGTTGCTTCCGTGTTCGGCATGTAGTATGAACATCAGGTCAATGAGCTTTGCAGATTCCTTATCCGGTTCAACTCCAGTGAGCATGTACAGGAAATTTGACGAATGCGAAAGCGTTCTGGAAGGTTTGATGAATGGTTTTCCCTGCCTGTATCTTCCAATCATGGCAACTATGGTTGGCATCTTGGCAGTGAGCTTGATAGCCCTTTCTATATTTGCATCTGAACCTCGGTCTGCCATATCTGAATCATATGCTGAAATGGCAGAAACACAGGTCCTCAGAACGTCGTTTGGATGTGTCCTGCCTGTGAAACTTTTAATGATCTCCTCAATGGATTCTGGAACTTCCCGCTCAGAAATCAACCTCTGATTGAAAACATGAAGTTCATCCTTCTTGGGCAAATGCCCGTAAAGCAGGAGAAAAGCTACCTCTTCATAACTGGACTTGTCTGCCAGTACTTCTATGGGATATCCCCTGTACCAGAGTTTGCCGTTAGCTCCGTCAATTTTGCAAAGTGTTGTGTCTGCTATGTATATTCCTTCCAAGCCTTTGCTTATTGTGATGTTTTCGTCGGCCATGCAAGGTGTATCACTTGAGTATACTTATCTGTTTAGTTTGATATTATGTAAGGGAAACCTATCTATCCTATGTGCCGAGAAAATAATAAAATATTATTGATCTGGATAATCACAGATTTCTTCAGGACGACCAGATATTCACGATATCGGAAGAGGACTTTACCATCAGAAGGTTCTTCATATTTGCCAGGGATCTTTCATGTGCTTCCCTGTCAGCAGATGAACTCAGATCGTCAACAACAATGGTGTAAAATCCCCTGTTCTGTGAATCCCTTGCACTTGATTCCACTCCTATTTCAGTGGCTATGCCTGCAAAAATAATTGTCTGTATGCCGGCGTTCCTCACCATGAGTTCAAAATTTGTCCCGATGAATATGCTTGCTGTGTTCTTGTTAATAACTATATCATCCTTGTCGGGCTTAACTGCAAGATCAAGCATTTCCGGAGAAAGCCCACCTGGGAACCTCCTCTGTGAGAGCCTGACACCAGATTCAAACGCTTCCGGCAGCGGAGTGATCTTTGTGAAAAATACAGGAACTCGCGCTGAGTGAGCTGCCCCTATGAATCTTCTTATACCAGGAAGGTACTGTTCCCTGTTGAAGATTCTGCCAACAAGCATGTTCTGGACATCCCATATTACAAGGGCAGTGTGAGAAGGATCGATAATCTCGCGGAATTCAGTGAAAACTTTTCTTTCTGTCATGACTAAGAATGCGTTCATTATTTATAGGAATGTTGGAAGCCTGATACATCCGCAAGTTTTAATCCCTTGAAGCAGGTGATCCCGAATCTTATTTTGAAATAAATTGGATACCCATATTTCATGGCAAAACTTAGAGTTATGTCAATATGACAAGGCAGGCATTCACCGGTGTCGGGAAGTCAGCGTGAGACTTGCTTGCTGGATGGCTGCAGCACTAACAGGCGTATGATTCAACATTTCCATACAGCCGTTATAACTGTAGGGCACCTATTACCGCGTTGTAATCAGCCGAATTTATTATTCTGCTTTTCTCGACCCATCCCCTGCGGGCTATGGCCGTGGCGAATTTGATATGCTTGATCTCCCCAGGAGAAGTAGCCCTGCTGCCAAGAACAAAATTTACCCCTGATGATGATGCCGCCCTGGCGGCAGTATAGTGGATGCCATAATCTCCGGGACTGCCACTTAACTCAATGAGAATCTTATTTTCCGCACAGGCCTTGAATATGAGATCATTATCAATACCGATTCTGTTGTCTGGTTCAGGCTCCGTATATGAATATGACAGGGTTCTGAATGACCCTGATCTTACTGCTCTTATGATGAAGTCGGTGGGATCTGATTCACCGGAAATGTCTTTAGGAGAAAGTGTACCCACCACATATGCTGAATTCCGCATATCCGATGGAATTGATACCTGTCCGGTTTCCTGCTTCACTGGTATCTTTATCCCCGGTATGATCTTGAAATCTGACCCGGAATTTAATTTTTCAACGTATTTCTGCATGACCCCATATCCTTCATAATCAACGCCCTTGTCCCTGTCTGCATTTATGCCATCATATAATAAGGCCACATACTTCATGCCTTCATTCCTTGATGCTGCTATAATGTCATGAACTATTTTCGGGCTGAAATTACGGATTGAGACATGCATGTCTGAAACAATATCCACATATTCCGGTATTTTCGGCAGTTTTCGGTCTCTTGCAGCCTCTATTTCACCGCTATTCTCCCTCATTTCTGGAGGAATGTACTGGAGACCAAGTGCAGAATATACGCCCTCTTCGTCTTCGCCAGCTACTGGAATGTCTTTCCTGAAGAGCCCGTATTCATTAAGTTTCAGGCCATTCTGTATGGCCAGGTCCCTCATTTTAATATTATGCTCCTTACTTCCTGTGAAATACTGCATTGCTGAACCGAAGGATTCGGCACTGAAGACCCGGAAGTCACCGTTCAGGCCAATTGAAAGATTGACTGAGGTTTTTGATGGGCCACTCACGACTATGCCTGTGACATACTTCTGCGAAAGGAAGCTTTGAAGTGCCTTTTCGGGTTCGTCCGAAACCGCCAGGATGTCCACATCCCCTACAGTCTCCTTCATCCGCCTTATTGAACCCACAACTTCAACCCTCCTGACAGTTCCGGATGCCATCAGGCTGTCAGCCATGGACATGACCTCGTAGTAAACCTTTGCAAGTGGCAACCTATCGGCCGAACGTGTCGCAATAAGACTGAGGGAGTGCCTGATGTTGTCTTCTGACCTTTTTCCAAAACCGGGGAGGTTTTCAATCTTATGGCTTTCCACTGCCATTTTCAGATCATCGATGTTCCTGATGCCAAGCGCCGTATAAAGAGCGAATATTTTCTTGGGCCCAAGCCCCTGCACACGACGCAGGCCTGTGAAGTCTATGGGATATCTGGATTTCATTTCGGAATATTTCGAAATTTCTCCGGTTTCGAGAAACTGGATGATCTTCTTCTCAATTGCACTGCCAACCCCGTCTATGGTTCTCAGTTCTCCCCTGGAATATAGGGTCTCAAGGGGAAGCCCAAGTGCCCTGATTGATGCAGCGGCTTTTCTGTAAGCCAGGGATTCCCAGCGATTCCCCTCTATTTCCTCCATATCGGCCAGTTCATCGAAAATACGTGCAACATCAGAATTGGACATGCATAAACATAAGTTTCAGGTTAATAAATTCAGCATGAACGGAATAAATGATTGTGGGTGCAGTTAAAAAGAGGAAATCTGGATCATGCCAGGAGTTCCTGCATAAAAGCCTCCATCGGGATTCTGTCAGAAACTTCCTGAATGGATGCCGTATCCTTAAGTATGTTTCCGGTGAGCACCGCCACTGCACTGTCGTTCCTGTCTATCTCCCCCTGGTCCACAAGTTGCTTCAGTCCGGCCACTGAAGCGGCAGAAGCGGGTTCGCACCCTATTCCTGATCGATCCACGACTCTTTTGGACTCCATGATCTCCCTGTCGGTCACTCTGACAACCATTCCCCCTGTGTATCTTATCTCACGTATTGCCTTCTCCCAGTTTACAGGATTTCCAATCCTTATTGCGCTGGCTATGGTGGAAGCCCTGACCGGTTCAAGTTTTTCCCCGCCTCCTGTCCAGAGATTGTAGAAAGGACTGGCGCCTTCTGCCTGCACTGATATTATTTTCGGGATATCATCAATAAGGCCAAGCTCTTTAAACTCACGTATCGCCTTTCCGGCAGCCGATGTGTTTCCCAGGTTCCCTGCGGGAAGTGCTATGAAACGGCAATCCCTTACCCTTTCCATTATTTCGAAGAAGATTGTCTTCTGCCCTTCTATCCGCCAGGGATTGATGGAGTTTAAAACATAATAATCCTGCCTGTTTTCTGCAATCCTGATCACGTTGGACATGGCCATGTCAAAGTCTCCCGGGATGTCTATTATTCTGGCACCGTAGGCAATGGCCTGGGAAAGTTTTGAGGATGATATATTGCCGGAAGGGATGAGAACATTGCTCCTGATTCCCGCGAGGGCACTGTATGAAGCAGCAGAAGCCGAGGTGTTCCCGGTTGAGGCACAGATGGTCTCGGTTGCCCCAAGCCTGAGGGCTTCTGTCACGGCCACAGTCATACCACGATCCTTGAAGCTTCCTGTGGGATTTTCTCCCTCATGCTTCATTCCCAGGCTTGAGAGACCCGTGAATCTGGATACTGATTCGTGGGAATACATGGCTGTGGCTCCCTCGCCGCGTGAAATTATGCGGGCTTTTCCCAGTGCAGGGTGGATGAGGGGACCATAGTGCCAGACGCCAGAAAAGCCCTCTGAAGTGAAATGGTCCGGGAAGCTGTGCTTAACCTCAAGAAGTCCATGGCATCTGTCGCATATGTATTTCCTGCGTGAAATGTCATACTTCCGCCCGCACCTTATGCAGCTGAGCCACGATTCGCCGTCTGTGTCCATATTTATGGCCATGCTATTCAGTAAATAAAAATATGTTGAGGCCTGTTCCGACCTCTGTTCGTCATATGCCTCTATTTGCATGGCATATGTGGATATGCTTGTTCGGATCAGTACCCTGCAAAGGCCGAATAAATAAGGGTTCTTTCGCCGTCCTGCACCATCATTTCATTGAACATCCAGCGCGATTACCCGTGCCATGGATCCGCTGGCGCCCTGTATTTTCAGTGGAAGTGCCACCACCAGATATTTCTTACCCACCTGCAGTTTATCAAGGTTGGCAAGATCTTCTATGAAGATCATTCCCGTTTTCAACAGTGCCTTGTGAACGGTAAAATCTTCATGATCATAGGGCTCTATTCCAAGCGTGTCTATGCCAATTACTGACGGTCGGTGATCCAGAAGAAAGTCGATTGCATTTACTGCAAGTCCAGGAAAATCGTACTGAAACTCATGCGTGAATGCGCGCTTTTTATCCCATCCGGTGTTGATGAGCACAATGTTGCCGTCATATTCATCCTTCCATACCTTCCTGAGACTCCCTTCAGTAATCTCCCGTCCTTCCAGTTCCGGTCTGATTACGTAACCATCACCTGCCAGCTGATGGATTGGAATTTCGTCAACTGTGGCTCCACCATCCACCATATGGAACGGAGCATCTATGTGGGTGCCGGTGTGTGTTACTGACCAGTAACTCTCAACATTGTACCCATCCTTTTCCAGCGTGCCTTCCTTCTGCACCCTGACAGGTGGGTTGGTGGGCCATATGGGCATCCCGCCCTGTAAGAGAACTGAGAGATCGAAATAACCCCTGATTTTCATGGTTATATATGGCACCACCATTAATAATTCTGGTCTTAAAGGGTGAGGACAAGCCCTGGCCCTTCTGGTGGCGTCATGAACACATATTCCCTGCAATAATACTGTATTAGTGAAAAATATTATCCAATGTCATATTTTCGCTGTAATGGATCAGGTCACCGCAATCTCATATTCGTCCTCTGCAAACATGGGACCCGGCTATGACCTTCTTGCCGTGGCCCATGACGCCTTCCATGATGCCGTGACTGCCACCATAAATCCTTCTCAGGGCAACACCCTGCTGACAATCGGTGGAATGGATGAGAATCATGATCCCATGACCAACACTGCAGGACTTTCTGTATTAAATCTTCTGCGTGATCATGGTATAAATGAGCCGGTGTCGCTTCAAATCAGGAAAGGGATTCCTCCAGGTCTTGGCCTCGGCAGCAGTGGGGCATCCGCTGCGGCTGCTGTTTCAGCAGTAAGTGAACTCTTTGGCCTGAAGCTGTCAATGGATGAAAAGGTGAAATATTCCATGCTTGGAGAGGCGGCTTCATCCGGAACACCTCATGCAGACAATGTTGCCGCCAGCATACACGGAGGATTCGTTGTTGTTGAATCTGTTTCCCCAGTCAGGGTGAAACGCCTGACGATCCACAGATCATTCTCATTCCTCACCATAATACCGTCCATTTACATTAAGGACAAAACCAAATTGTGCCGTACCCTGGTTCCAAAGGATGTCCCCATCTCCAGCTACATACAGAACGCCAGATTTGTGACTGAACTGATTGCAGGCCTTATGAGAGGAGACCGGGAACTTGTTAAGAATGGAATGAATGATGTCATAGTTGAGGCCGCCAGGAAACCTCTCTATCCATTTTATGAAAAACTCAAGATCATGATGCTTGAAGCAGGTGCCGCAGGTGTCTGTATCAGCGGTGCCGGCCCCAGCGTAATTGCTGTTGTTGACAGCCTCACCGAAATAGAAAAGATAAGATCAGGAACTGAGCAAATCCTTTCCCGGATGAAGATCGGTTACAGCATTGTTGAATCTAAAATTGCAGGAGGTACAAGAATTGAAAGAAATCCGGGAGGGAGTTAAGGAGAGCATCGATCCGGTCACAGGTTCACTGACATATCCCATTTACCAGACAAGCGCATACAGGATGCCAGATGGCGAGAAGTACCGCTACTCAAGGGAATCCAACCCAACAGTGGAAGAGCTGGGAAGGATTATATCCGTGCTTGAAAACACCAGTTCAAGCACCGCGTTTTCATCGGGAATGGGGGCAATCACCACCACGCTTCTGAAGCTGCTCAGGCCGGGAATGAGGCTCCTTGTTACCAGGGACTGTTTTGCAAGGACCTTCAGGTTTGCCACTGAGTTCCTCAGGCAGTACGGCATAACTGTAAATGTATCTGAACCGGGAAATGAAAATGTCATGGATCTGGCACCGGATGCGGATATAGTTTTTCTTGAGAGCATATCGAACCCCGTGTTGCGGGTATATGATATTCCTGCAATTTCCCGAATTGTATCTGAGCATGGAGGAAAACTGGTGGTGGATTCGACCCTTGCCACACCTGTCAACCAGAAGCCGCACGGTCAGGGCGCGGCAGTTGTTATTCACAGCCTTTCAAAATTCATGTCGGGGCACAATGACATAATTGGTGGTTCAGCCTCCGGAGATCCTGATTCAATCAGCTCCATAGATTCATTCCGGAGAACTCTTGGCACATCAATGGATCCGAATACGGCGTATCTGACCATAAGGGGCCTGAAAACTCTTGGGGTCCGCATGAAGAGAATCAATGATACCGCAATGGAGCTTGCAGAGGAATTTCAGGATAATCCTTCCTTCGGGACCATCAGGTACCCCGGACTGGAATCACATCCTGACAGCAGCGTGGCCAGGAAACTGCTCAATGGCTTCGGGGGCATAATAAGCTTTGACATTCATAAAGGCATGAGCAGCCCCAAAGAATTCATGTCAAGACTCCGGATCATAGAGCCTGCCAATACACTTGGCGGTGTCAACACCACCATTTCTCATCCAGCCACAATGTCCCACAGATCCCTTTCACCAGATGAGAGGAAGAAGGTTGGCTTCTCTGAATCCACGTTCCGGCTCTCCGTTGGACTTGAGGATCCGGCTGTGATTCTTGATGACATCACCAGTGCCCTGGGTATACCCTGAACATTCACATCTTCTCCTCCAGCACAATCTCTTCCTTTCTCATGTGAAATATTGAAAGCATTGAGGGAAAGTACAGGGCCCTGATTATGAAGGTGTCAATGAGCAGTGAGATTATGAAGGAAATACCAAGCTGCTCCAGGAACCCATCCGGTATGAATGCCAGGGATCCAAGGGATGCCGCAAGTATCAGTCCAAGAGATGTAACCACCTTTCCGGAGCTTGCCATACCCCGTGGCATACCATCCCTGAAACCCATCTTACCGCTGTATTCACGAACACTTGAGACTATGAATACCGTGTAGTCATTTCCAAGGGACATCAGGATTATGAACAGTATGATGGGGATCAGGTATATGAGCGCCTGATGCAGTATGTAAGTGGAAATGAAGTACAGGATGGCTGTTGTCCATGATATGCTGATAAACACTCCGGAAATTGATATTATGGGATACCTCAGGGACCTGAAAGAGACCGTCAGCACGGCAAATATCACTGCAACAATGAGAATCTCCAGTTCGCCGTATGTGACGGCATTTTCTGCTTTCTGGTCTATTACACTGGAAGTAATGCCGCCCACTATGATTGATTTGTCCTCCCTGAGATGCGCAACCTGCTGTAATGCCTGTGCGGAATATGGTGAATAATCACTGTATACCAGGTAATAAACATACCTGCCGCCGTCCAGAGTGAATGAAGATGGCGAAATGCTGCTGTTCAGGGATGTCCCGTTGCTGTACGGTCCAACCACTTTATGCACTCCTGTGAAATCCAGAAGCATCTGGGTGGTGGATAGTATGGTGGTATTGGTTCCAGTGGCATTAGTCCAGTTGGTGCCTGCCATTGGCAGAATCACCTCAATGGGGTAGATCAGGTTTGATCCGAACTTAGTTTCAAGAGTGTTCAATGCCTTCACCGCAGGCAAACCGGCCGGCACACCTGTATTGAAATTATATGTTGTTGGCACTGTGAAGAAGAAGTAACCTGCGGGTATTCCAAGCAGAAGTATTACCGCAACAACTGCAACCCTCCTGCGTGAGGCCAGTCTGGCAGCCCTGTGGAATACTGACTTTGTATGGTATCCCTCCTGAACCCTTGATATGGATTTCCTGGTGAAGAAACCCGGACCAAAGAGTGCAAGTATGGCAGGAAACAGTGTTGCAACGAGTGCCACAATCATGAGTATTGCCATGAATAGCACCAGTCCCCAGCTCCTGAAGCCGGGAATGAATGAGAATGTGAGGAGGCTCAGGCTGACTGTTACGCCGCTGATTACAACTGCCCTGCCGGCCCTTGATACTGCGGTGCTCAGGGCATCCTGGTTGTTTGCGCCTTCCCTTATTTCCTGCCTGTACCTGGATGCTATGTAGATGAGGTAATCGGTGGATACCCCCACTGCAACAGCCGTCAGGGTATAGTTTACTATGTAGTTCACCCCGTGCAGGATTATTCCTGTTATGAAGATTGAGACATAGCCAAGTGCTGTTGCCAGTGATACAAATATCAGCGCCACCAGGGCAGACTTCCATGATACAAGGGTTATTGCAACAGCTATTGCCAGGATCACGAACAGCACGCCGAATATGAATGCCGACCTGGCAGTGACCTGCTGTATCTGCTGGTTTATGGCACCATTTCCAGTTACCATTCCGGAGTTTCCAAAGTAGTTGGAGATTATCTTCTCCACAGCAGGAGTTGCATTTGCAGATGGCTCAAAATCACCTTTCCCCACGTAACCGGAGGGCACAGAGAATATTACACTGACAATGAATGCCGACCTGTCACTGCTCACATACTGATCAGTGAGGTACTGTGGGGCTCCTGCAAGTCCATACATCCGGACGTAGTTTATTCCAACGTTTCCGCCTGATATGGTTGCATTCACAAGGTCAGGTGTGGCTGGAAAGTACTGCCTGAGATAGCCTGCCACGGCCACAGAGACTGAATCTGAGTAATTGTTCAGCCCAAGGTAATGGTATGAAATATAGCTTCCAGGAGAATATTCACCTATTTGATACTGGGGATAACTTTCGTTATAAGCAATAAGGATTGCCGACATTACGGCCTGAAGCGGCTGTGAAACGGATTCACTTCCAGATACGTTGTTGGCTCCCGCAGTCCTGTTCAGTTCCGAAATGAATGCTGCTTCGTATGGCATGGAGGAATTGAACCCTGCATCAAGGGCGGAAGCCATTATTGAATCATATGTATAAGAATGACTGGACCAGCTTGAATAGAAAGCAGAAGGGAATGAATACATGGTAGTTGCGTTTATCCTGGTCTCATTGTACAGCCAGGCTATGAGAGTTGCATTCCTGCCTATGGCTGTATTGATGAATGATGCATAAGCGGAGAAGGGTGAGGTTGTTGATGCCAGATCCCTTATGCCCAAACTCTGCAGTGCTGTCTGCATGGATAAAGTCCTGGCTGCAGTTGAATTGTTCAGGAATGGATTCTGCAGCACGAGAATCACAAGCGAGGAATTTGTTGTGTGGGATTTTTCAAGTATTTGAGAGGCTATCTGAGATTCGCTGCTGGGATTGACTGCGCCAGAACTGGAATATGTTATGTAGTGAGAATATCCCAGGAGTGCAGGGGTTGAGGCCAGAATGATAACTGCCCAGAGGATTACAATGGTTTTCCTGTGCCTGATTATGAAGCTGCTTAATTTCACATCATTGTATTGTGTGATAGTTTATGGCTTCTGATCAAAAAAAATTTTACGGTTTTACAGGTTATGAATCCTTCATCTCCAGATGGGGAGAAGGGGGCAGCCTCACGCCTATTCAAGCTTCCCGGAAAGAACGTCTGCTGCCACAAGGATGGGCTCCCACGTAGGTGCAAATGGTGGGGAATATGAATAGTCCACTCCAAGCATGTCATCAACCGTGAGCTTTGAATAGATTGCGGTAGCTACCACATCAATTCTCTTTGCCACACCCTCACGCCCAATGATCTCAGCCCCCAGAACCCTCCTGCTCTTCTTGTCTGCTGTCATCTTAATGGTGAGCGGCGTCGATCCTGGATAATATGAGGATCGGGATGTAGACGTTATTGTTGAGGATACGGCATCAAATCCTTCAGATACTGCTGCATCATGATCCAGGCCGGTCTTCCCCACCTCAAGCGAGAATACCTTCACAACCTCAGTTCCAGCTATTCCAGCGAACTTTGATCTGCCTCCGGCCGCGTTTTCCCCAGCGATTCTCCCTGATTTGTTTGAACCGGTCGCCAGGGGCATATACACCTCCTTCCCTGTTATCATGTTAAAGGAACTGGCAACATCTCCTGCGGCGAAGATCAGGGGATCGCTGGTTTCCATGTATTCATTCACCTTGATGGTGCCGGAAACACCGATTTCAAGTCCTGCATCCTTTGCCATATCACTGTTTGGCCTGACTCCCGTCGCTACCACAATCATTTCTGTGTTCAATGATTGCCCATTGCCCAGGCCAATTCTCAGGCTGTCACCGGATTGCTCCACCTGAGTGATTTCGGTGCTCATCAGCATCTGTACATTATTTGCAAGAACCTCGTCCATTATAGCACCGGAGAGCTGTTTGTCGAAACCCCTGAGGATTCTGCCGGAGTGCTGTATAATTCTCACAGTCTTCCCCCTGCTTCTCATGGATTCTGCAAGCTCAAGTCCAATGTAGCCCGCACCAACAATTGTCACGTCATGCACCCTGTCAAGGGCGGATTCAAATCCCTGAAGATCATTCAGTGTTCTCAGGGTATACACATTCGGAACTCCCTGAAGATTCTCAGGAACTCTGGCGCTGGCGCCGGTGGCGATTACAAGACGGTCATAATTATCCCTCCCTGTTGTGCCCTGTGATTTGAAAGTTATTTCCCTGTTTTTTCTGTCTATGGCAGTTACACGAACACCAAGCCTCACATCAATGTTTCTTTCCTTGCGGAATTTTTCCACCGGATAGTGCACAAGGCTGTTGAAATCCTTCACAACTCCTCCAATGTGAAAGGGCATTCCACAGGCCGAATATGACACATACTGGCCTGCTTCATAAACAATTACATCGGATTCCGGCCTCCTCTTCCTGATCCTTGATGCGGCGCTCATGCCTGCGGCGTCCCCGCCAATAACTATGAATCTCTCCTTCTCCATAAATCCCTAAACCCTTACAATAGCATATTGGTTTTGGTGCAAAAGTATCTGGAAAATTAATGAAAAAAATGGGTTTTATGAGCTGCCTGTCTCGCTTGAAAATACTTCTATTGCAGCCTTTATTTCATCCACGGATGCTGAATTCTCAAGGGTGCTTATGTCCCCGGGAAGCTGATTCAGTGCTACGGCCTTCACCACACGCCGCATTATTTTTCCGCTTCTTGTTTTGGGGAGAGACTTCACAATGTGGATTTCCTCAGGGACATATATTGGACCAAGATCCTCCCTTATTCGCTTTCTGAGTTTCTGGACTATTTCGCCGTCATCCTGATACTGATCCTTCAGCACAACGAAGGCCACTATAACCTCACCCTTAACGTTGTCAGGCTTTCCGAATACTGCGCTTTCAGCAACCTCCTTGGAACTTATGAGAGCGTCTTCAACTTCTATGGTTCCCAGCCTGTGCCCCGACACGTTCAGAACCTCGTCGGATCTGCCAAGGAGCCAGAAGTACCCATCCTTATCCTTTATTGCGTAGTCTCCGCAGAAATAGAAACCGGGATACTTTTCAAAGTACACTTTCTTGTAACGTTCCGGATCGTTGTTCAGCGTGAGAAACATGCCAGGCCACGGTTTCTTATAGGCAATGTATCCCTTCTGTTCTTCCTTGAGCTCATTTCCCTTATCGTCCAGTATCACCGGTTCGACTCCAGGTATGGGGAAAGTTGCTGACCCTGGCTTAAGTGGGGGGAGGCCCAGACCAAGAGCTGGCGCAATCATGAAACCTCCGGTCTCAGTCTGCCAGTATGTGTCGATTATGGGCGAGTTTGAGTGACCTATGTGTTCATAATACCATTTCCACGCTGCGGGGTTGATTGGCTCTCCCACAGTGCCCAGAACCCTAAGTGACGATAGGTCATGCATTGCAGGGTATTTCTCCCCGAATCTCATCAGAGTTCTTATGGCAGTTGGAGATGTGTAAAGGAGGTTCACACGGTATCTCTCTATGATCTCCCACATCCTGTCGGGAGCCGGATACGTTATGGCACCCTCGAACATTATGGATGTCAGGCCAAGGAAAAGCGGGGCAAACACTATGTAGCTGTGGCCGGTAACCCATCCGATATCTGCAGCACACCACCATCTGTCATCCTCCTTGGGATCAAATGCCCACCTGAGTGTGCTTGATACCCATACAGCATAACCTCCATTGCCGTGAACAGCTCCCTTTGGTTTTCCTGTCGTTCCGGAAGTATACAGAATATACAGGGGATCGTTTGAGTCCATCCATTCTGGTTCAACGTAAGTGGAGGCATCCTTGGTGACATCGTGCCACCACACATCCCTTTCCTCATCCATCTGTATCTCTGTGCCTGTTCTTTTCACAACAACTATGGTGCTGACTGATGAGGTCATCTCAACTGCTTCGTCAACGATCTTCTTCAGTTCAACTACCTTTCCTCCCCTGAATGCCCCATCGGCCGTGATCACCATCCTGGCCTTTGAATCATTTATCCTGTCTGCCAGGGCCCCTGCACCAAAGCCCGCAAAAACGAATGAGAAAACTGCTCCGATTCTGGCGGCAGCAAGCATTGCAACTGGCGCTTCAAGAATCATGGGCAGATAGATAATTATCTTGTCACCCTTCTTTATCCCCAGTTCCAGAAGTGCTTTTGCAAAATTATTTACTCTTCTATACAGCCCGTCGTACGTTACTATCTTCTCATCGCCATTTTCTGCTATCCATATGTATGCCGCCTTGTTCCTCTTACCATGCATAACATGCCTGTCAAGGGCATTGTAGGATGCGTTGAGTTTCCCGTTCACAAACCATCTGTAAAACGGAGGATTTGAATCATCCAGCACCTTGTCCCATCTCTTATGCCAGTCAAGAATGCCCGCCTGTTTGCTCCAAAAATCATCCCTGTTCTCCACAGATTCCCTGTACACCTGTTGATAGCTTCCTATGCCGGGATGAAATACCTCTGATGTTGGCAGAACATCTTTCTGAGATTCCGATTTTGCCATAGGAGAAAAACAACAACATAATATTTATACTTTTGTAATAAAATGTTTTGGTTTAAAAATTTATAGGATAGAAATCCTGTTAAGATTTCTTACCCACAGCCGGCCCCAGCGGGATTGTGCTTGGCCTCATGGAGTTTATGATAATGGCAAAGCTGGTGTAAGCGGCGAAGAATGCAGCCAGTATACCGAAATAGCCTCCAACATGCGTAAGGGTCGCATTGCTGTAAATGGCGCCTGCACCAAGGGCAAAGAACGCTATGAACAGAGTAAGGAATGTCAGATTCAGTGAAAGGTTCGCCATCATTGCGCCGCCCCACATGTAAAGCGTGAAGATACCCCACAGAACAAGTGCCCAACCTACGCCTTCAGCCGGCAGGCTTGATATGATATGCATGTCAGCAAGCAGGACCATTATGGCGTAAAATTCCCAGAAAGCCCCGTAGCTGGTGAATGCAGTGAAACCGAATGTATTCCCTCTCCGCATTTCCCAGGAACCTGCAATCAGCTGTCCGAGACCACCATAGGCAATGGCTAGTGGCACAACCACATTAGCAGCAGATGATGTAATGAGGCCCGCATTCACGAAGCTCAGCAGGAATGTCGTAAAGGCGAACCCCGCGAGCCCCAGCGGTGCCGGATCGGCAGCGAGCGCTTTTCCAAATGGATTTAAACTGTCTTCAACCATTTTATCCTCCATAAGTCAACTATTCAGATGACCAGCATGACAATGTGGTATCTACTATATAAATTATATCTTCAGAAATATCTAAATAGTATAAGTATTAATACTACTAACATGGAATTTTTAAAAATTTACTCAGCTGTAGCACCGCATCTGGCTCTTGGGGCCAGAATCCGTTCATTTCTGGCATCTGCAGTCTTGACCTTTCTGCATTTCTATGGGTGAAAACTATTCGGTGATTGGATTCTTTTCCCTGATGAATGTGTTGTTCTGAAGATCCTGCAGTGCCTGGTTGATCTCCTCACGGGTGTTCATGACCATGGGGCCATACCAGAATATTGGCTCTCTGATGGGCTTTCCTGCAAGAAGTATGAATCTTGCTGGACGATCCCCTGTTTTAACTGTTATGGTATCATTTTCCTGGCTGAAGACCACTGCGGACCTTGGATGAATAACAGTGCTTTCTCTTCCTGTTCTTATGTCCCCGGAAAGAGTGTTGATTATGCTGTTATGCCCATTTTCAACAGTGTACCTGAACTCTGATTCCGGAGGCATCTTCACCTCAAGATATACCGGATCTATTTCAGGCCTGCCCATGAGGTATCCCTGGTCTCTGAGATATTTTCCTGCAACTATCCTGATTCTATTTCCACTGTCATCCTCTACAACTGGGGTGATTTTGCCTGTGATTCCACGGTATGTTGGAGTGGTCATTTTGTACTTGCTTGGAAGGTTTATCCAGAGCTGAAGACCAACCACGGATGTTGACATACCAGTGCTCCGCATGATTTCAGATGGATCCCTGTCGTCTAAAGCATGTGGCATTTCCTGGTGAAAAATGCCGCTCCCTGCCGTCATCCACTGTATATCATTGGGGTATATTGTTCCCCTGTGGCCCTCGCTGTCCTGATGCTCCACCTTGCCCTCCATAAGAAAGGTGACAGTTTCAATGCCCCTGTGTGGATGCCATGGAAAGCCTGCCATATATTCTGCTGGATCGCTGGAACCGAAATGATCCAGAAGCAGGAACGGATCAGTGAGATATGCTGTGTTATGCCCGCCAAACATTCTCCTAAGCCTGACGCCAGCTCCGTCTACAGTATCGTTACCCCTGAAAACCTGTATTATGCTTTTTTCCTTTCCTTCTGCCATATGTTATCAACTCCAAGTTAAATGTATATTTTATACTTAGTTACATATTACCATCTACTATTTAAAATAGACCAAGTCATTTATATGACATTGCACCAGTGCTAAAGTTGCGCTAGTGAACCAATTGAATAACTTGAAAATGCCAGAATAAGTTCCGCCGTTTATAAGAGTTATCAAAATTGATGTGTTGTGGACTTTATGAGTCCACCTATCTTGCAGTTATGGGGGTGAAGTCCCTGAGCCCTTTTCCGACGTATACTGCCCTGGGCCTGATGAGCCTTTCCTCCTCCTCGTCGTACTCAATGAAGTGAGCAGTCCAGCCGGTTATCCTGGAAAGGGCGAACAGAGCTGTGTATATATTGTTCTGAAGAGGGAATCCCATAGACAGGTAAACGATGCCAGAGAAGTAATCAGTATTGGGGAATATCTTCTTCGCTCCGTACTTTTCTATGCCCAGTTCCTCCAGAGCAGTGGCAACCTTGAATAGCTTTTCTGCTTCCCTGCTGTTCTTCACCAGCGACTCTGCGTATTTCTTGAATATCCTGGCCCTTGGGTCATATGTCTTGTACACCCTGTGGCCAAAACCCATCAGCCTCTTGTTCCCGGTTGTTATGTTTTTGTCGAACCAGTTCCTGACATTCTTCTCGTCGCCTATCTCCTTGAACTGTGCAATTGAAGCTTCCGCTGCTCCACCATGTAGTGGACCCTTAAGTGCTGCAAGTGCAGCTGTCACTCCTGAATACATGTCAGAAAGCGTGGACACTGCAACAAGACCTGCGGTTGTTGAAGCGGGAACCTCATGATCTGTATACAGTATGAGTGCAGAATTCATTGCGTCTATTTCTTCCCTGGAGAGTTCCTTGCCGAATGTGGCTTTCAGGAAACTTTCAACAAAGCTGCCAGATGGCTTTGGATTTGCAGGCGGCAGTCCCATTATGTGGCGGTAGACATTCGCAGTAACTGCAGACATCCTTCCAATTACATTCGCAGCCACTACCTTATCCGTTTCCTTGTTCCACTTGAAGCTTACTTCTGCTGCGGCCATGGATGCAAATGCAGCCATCTGCATGGCAACGGCATCGGATTCTCTAGGCAGTTTCCTTATTATGTCTATCACATAATCAGGCAGCTTATAACCTGCTTCCACATCATGCCTGAATGCCTGAAGCTGGTTCTGAGTTGGTAATTCACCATACAGGAAAAGATACTGTATCTCTTCCACTGATGCCTTGTGCGCTATAATGTCATCAATGGAATATCCTCCATACATCAGAATGCCTTTCTCCCCGTCAATTGTAGTCAGTTTTGTCCACTCTATTTCTGCATTTTCCAGCCCCTTATCGATAGTTTTTATGTCTTCCATACAGACCACTCCAATAACTAAGACTGTGCTGAAAATAAGGTCAATCACTAATATATTAAGGAATAATTTTGCCCCAAAACACGGGGCCTGCGTATCACATATGCCTGCAATGGCATAAAACCCTTAAAGTGCTTAGATCTGTGAAAATTAAAGCCATGTGATTTCTAAAATGATATACATGGATATTTTCCACATTTTATCTGCAAGTATTCCTTCAACTTCCAGATAACAGGTCAATTGACGGGGGTTACCCTGATGCATCTGATTCATCGTAAATGTTATCAATAGTTTAGCCTGTTTCAGCTTGGAAACATTAAATTTGCATGCCATGATTTCTGAATATGGTGGAACAGAAGTGGATCGCCCTTTCAAACACCACCCTGGGGCAGCTTGTTGCCACCATAAACACCAGCGTAATAATTGTTGCTCTCCCGCCAATATTCGAAGGCATCGGGCTGAATCCGCTTTCCCCCGGCTCCTTTTCCTATCTGCTCTGGGTGATAATGAGCTACATGATCGTAATATCCGTACTCCTGGTCACCGTGGGCAAACTCTCAGACATGTTTGGCCGTGTCCGGCTTTTTAATATGGGTTTCCTCATATTCACTGTTGCATCCGTTCTCCTTTATCTCACTCCGGGACGCAGCGATACGGGTGCCCTTGAAATCATCATATTCAGGATAATACAGGCTGTTGGAGGGTCTTTCATAATGGCCAACAGTTTTGCCATAATATCGGACAATTTCAATCCTAACCAGAGGGGCTTCGCCATATCAATCAACAGCGTTGCCTCAGTTTCGGGAGTGAGCATAGGGATTGTTCTGGGAGGTATTCTTTCGGTTATATACTGGAGGGATGTTTTCCTTCTTAGCGTTCCACTGGGTATTTTTGGGACAGTATGGTCCTACCTCAAGCTGAAAGAGACATCGCCAAGAAAGAAACAGAGGATTGATGTTGCAGGAAATATCCTGTTTGGCTCAGGATTGGTTGTTTTCCTTCTGGGTGTGACTTACGGTATCACACCATACAGAAACAGCCCCATGGGATGGGAAAATCCACTTGTTATACTGGCGCTTGCAGCAGGAGCTGTCTTACTTGTGCTCTTTGTTGTGTGGGAAATGAGATCAGAATATCCAATGTTCAACCTTAAGCTCTTCAGGTCCAGGGGGTTCTCCATCGGCAGCTTAACTGGATTTATTTCAGCCATGGGAATGATGGGCCTGCTTTACATGCTTACGCTTCTTTTCCAGGGAGTGTGGCTTCCATTACACGGTGTGCCATATTCCCTTACCCCCCTATGGGCTGGAATTTATATGCTTCCCATGACGGTGAGCATGGGGTTGTTTGGGATTCTGGCGGGCAGGATTTCTGACAGATATGGGCAACGCATGCTTACAGTAATCGGTTTGCTCATATCGGCCCTCTCTCTGCTGGGGTTAACCTTCCTGCCCTACAATTTTTCCTATGTAAAAATGGGGATTCTGATTACCATATTCGGAGCGGGTTATGGATTGTTCAACTCCCCCAATATCTCTGCAGTCATGAATTCTGTACCCGCCTCTGACAGAGGCTCCGCCTCCGGAATGCTCAATAACATGCGCAACACGGGCTACGTTGCCAGCATGGGCGTTTTCTTCAGCATACTTATTGCCGGCCTGGCTACAAGCTTACCGCTGCACATTACCTCTGCTCTTAACTCTGCTGGCGCAACATCGCTGGTTCCCTATCTCTCCAGCATGCCCCCAACTGAGGCTATATTTGGTGCGTTTCTTGGCATAAATCCTGTCGGGGCAATTATGGCTGCTATTCCACGTCTTCCCGCTGCAATCCCTGCCTCAACGGTCAAACTGCTGGAAGGAAACAGCTGGTTCCCTGGAGTTCTCGCCCCATCATTCATGAACGCTCTTGATACGGTTTTCTATGTCATTTCAGCCATTACCATATTTGGCTCCATTGTATCTTTCTTCAGAAATGAGAGGAAAAAGATCAAATTGGAGGACTTGGAGAAAAATCCGGATGGCAGTCTATCTGTAAAATAAGGCTTTCATAACCATTCTGAGCACCCAGAGGTTTCATCAGGAACTGAGAATAGACGGGTACTGGGAGCTGGTTCATCCTCCACTATATTTCCGAGCAGATAAAATTACATTATCCGTGCTATGCCACTTAGAATGGTATCAATGATCGACTGGTTGAATAACAATTAGACTGCTACATGATCAGTCAAATAATATGCGGATGCCGGGATTCGAACCCGGGTCTAGAGCTTGGGAAGCTCCAGTGATAACCACTACACTACACCCGCCTTAACTGGTAAAAATAGAGAGATATAAAAAGTGTTTGAGGTGGGTTTACACCCAGCCTCTTAATTTCATGGCATCCGCCACTCTCTTTACGGATACCGTGTACGCTGCAGTCCTTGGATCTATGTTGTATTTCTTGGCCGCGTCAAGAACCGCATGGGTTGCCTCTGTCATCTTCTGGTCAAGGCGTTCGTACACTTCTTTCTCAGTCCAGTAGTATCCTGCCTGGTTCTGCACCCACTCAAAATATGATACAGTCACTCCTCCAGCGTTGGACAGGAAGTCCGGCAGTACCTGTATCTTCCTCTTGAAGAATATTTCATCTGCCTCGGGAGTTGTAGGTCCGTTTGCAAGTTCCAGGATTACCTTTGCCTTTACCTTGTTAGCATTGTCTGCCCTGAGCTGGTTCTCAATTGCTGCAGGTATGAGCACATCCACATCAAGTTCCAGAAGTTCCTCATTTGTTATGTTCTTTGTACCGGGGAAATTCTGAACAGTGCCAGTCTTCTTCTTGTGTTCCATCAGCTTGTCAAAGTCCAGGCCCTTCTCAGAGTATATTCCGCCCTTTGTGTCAGATATGGCAACTACATTTGAGTGGAACATCTCCTTCACGAGCTTGAGTGCGAATTGCCCGGCATTGCCAAATCCCTGAATTGCCACTTTTGCCTTTGAAAGGTCCATTCCCAGAGTTTTGGCAGCTTCTCTCAGAACATACATTCCACCCTTTGCAGTTGCGTCACCACGGCCCAGTGAACCCCAGACCTCCAGTGGCTTTCCTGTTATGACTCCAGGAGCGGAATGTCTGACTATATTCTCGTATTCGTCCATCATCCATGCCATGATCTGCGGAGTAGTGTAGACATCAGGTGCAGGAACATCTATCTCAGGGCCTATGTATTCGCCAAGCGCTCTAACATATGCTCTGCTCAATCTCTCCAGCTCACCTGTGCTCATGCTCTTTGGATCGCATATAACCCCACCCTTTGCACCGCCAAGTGGAAGGTTTGTTATGGCAGTCTTCCATGTCATCCAGGCAGAGAGAGCTTTTACGGTTGAAAGGGTCTCTTCAGGATGGAACCTTATACCGCCCTTCACCGGTCCCCTTGCATTGTTATAGTGAACTCTGAAGCCAGTGAAAACCTTTGTTTCCCCATTGTCCATCTTAACAGGTATACTTACCTGAAGAATTGCCATAGGGTGGCTAAGCATCTCAAAGGTCTGCTTGTCCAGTTTCATTACGTCTGCTGCTTTTTTCAGCTGTTTCACAGCTATATCAAATGGGTTCAAATCTTCTGGCATATTTTCACCTATTATCCTCTAAATGAGGACACATGGTAATCCCATGGACATAATTTAAGCTTTCACGATACAATATGCCATGTGCCATACTGTCTATAATGAATTATGATCGAAAAGTTTTCATGACTGCTTTGTTTTCGCCAGAGGATGTAACGATACTGCCCCCCGTCACTGACCACCCTCAGCCTGACCTTTACCCAGAAGCCAACCCCCGAAACCCATTCCCCAGAGGAGATCAGGATAAACAATGAATCTCTCCATACCCCCAACACCAAGGCCAAGGTAATGCCCGGTGGCGTAGAGGATCAGGGAGACCAGGCCAATGGTACCAAGTATCGCCCATGCAACGGAGAGGCTGTTCTTGAGCTTATAGATGATAATGTATGGCGCAATGGAGGCCATGAGGAACACCAGCAGTGAGGAGTAGAGATGAATGCTGCCAGTGGTCTCCGGAAATATGCCAACACCCATGGCACCTACGCCGGCAAGAACGATTATGACTGAGAACACTCTGGAGAAACTTCGGGATATATAGGCCGCTGCAATCAACAGAATCCCCATCAGTACAATTGAAACATTGAAAATGTAAGCTGTCTTTCCAACCCCAAGATCGCTGATGTAGTTGTGCGACACACTATAATTAGGATATATGGTTTCTGCCAGCAGCATCATAAGGAAGAACTGGGCAATCGACACAAAAAATAGCACTCCCGCCACGTTCATTTCAAGATTTTTTTTCATAATTTTCATATCTTCTACCCTGAATCCGCATTTTAAGTTTTGCGCATCCCATACTGTGAATGGTTGCAGCAACATGCCAGAAATCCACTCAGTTGTGCCGGCCGTACTTCCTGGAATCAAATGATTTATTACGCACGTGGCTTATTTTTTTCATCATGGTTGCGATTCATTCTCTGCAACCACCATAAGAAAAGTATTAATTATCATCAATGGAATTATCTGGAGCTTGATACTAAGTTCTGGTGTTATAAATGCTTAGACTCACAATTTCAGTAAAAAACTTGAAGGAGATTGCAGATCTGTTGAATACGGTTGTCACAGAAGCTAAATTCAAAATAGATCAGACCGGCATATCGGTTAAGGTTGTTGATCCTGCCCACGTGGCAATGGTTTCCATTGATGTACCAAAGGAGGCTTTTGTGGAATACCAGATAGATGGTGAGGAAGAGATTTCAATAGACGTGGAAAGGATGAAATCTGTCATAAGGCTGGCAAATTCCGGAGATCAGGTAACCCTGACCAAGGAGAAGGAGAAACTTAAATTTGAGATCAACAACATCAGCAAAAGCATAGCACTTCTGGACAACAACACCGTCATGACACCCCGTGTCCCGGTCATTAGTTCAGATAATTATGTGGTTGTCAGCAAATCTGAGTTTGAAAGGGGACTCAGGGCTGCCGAGGATGTCTCAGATTCCATAAGGCTCACCCTGGGACCTGATGAGTTCAAGGCCAGATCTTCTTCCGATTCCGAGGAATCCGAGATGATCCTGACCAAGGACATGCTTAAGGAGCTGAAATGCTCGGCACCGATAAAGAGTTCGTATCCGCTGGAGTACCTCCTCAAGCTGGTAAAGTCCCTTACAAGCTCAGACGAGATCAAGTTGAGTTTCAAAGATGACTACCCTTTGAATATAGAGTTCTCATTTGGCCAGTCAAAGGGTGGAGCAGAGAACCAGGCAAAGGGTTCATTCCTTCTTGCGCCGAGAATGGAACAGTAATAAGAGAAACTCATCTTTCATTTTTCAAAAGTCCACTTTGCTGTAACAATATTTCGTACCAGGTCAAAACAGGCATATTCCTATCCACTGGGAAGTTACGCGTTAAAATATATCCGGAGTTTTTCGGGAAAATGATGTTGAATGAAGGAAGACGGGCGCGAGGGGATTCGGACCCCTGATCTGCAGCTTAGGAGGCTGCTGCCATATCCAGACTGGGCCACGCGCCCTAACTTGGTGCTCAACATAATCACATACTTGTATATATTTCAAACTCAAGATCGTACCCTCCGGGAGATATTCATGAGGTCTCCATTTGCTAAATGCCCTGCAACAGGATTCTGATTGCAAGGCTACGGATGCCTGTGTCCCCACGGCATTCCTGATTAAAATTGCGATTTTATTTCGAAGTATTTTACTCCCGGAGGTCAGCTGCAACCATAACATCAGAAAGTGTGTTCCCCAGAGATGACCCCTGGCTTCTCACATGATTGATCCAGTTCACTGGAAATGATGATCAAAAATTAAGAATAATGTCAATATGCAGTAAATATGAAACTTATGATTGATGGTTCACTTGGCCACATGGATTTTTCCGCAGCACATTTCATACCAACAATAGAAAAGTGTGCCCACCTCCATGGACACAACTACTACGTAAATGTGGAGGTTGAGGGTGACCCTGTGGAAGGAGTGCTTATGGACTACGGAATACTGAAGTCCCTCATGAGGAAAGCCATTGAACCGCTTGACCATAGAATACTTGTCCCGGAACATTCCGGCTTCTCCACATGCAAAATTGATGGAGACGTGTGCCTTGTGGCATATGCTGGAAAGAAATTCCAGTTTCCCATCAGCGACGTGTATCTGCTTGACAGGGAAATGAGCTCGAGTGAGCTGCTTTCCAGAAGCATCCTTGAAAAAACAGAGAAGGAGATATTCCGTCACAGAAATATCAGAAGGTTTGAAGTCTGCGTTTACGAGAGCCCGGGTCAGGGTGCGTGCTCGGAAGTGTCTCGATGATTGGTAAGGCCGTATGTCTGCTGTCCGGAGGGATCGATTCCACCACAGTTCTGGCCATCGCCCTCAGCAAGGGGTATGATTGCACGGCCATAAGCTTTGATTATGGCCAGAGACATAGCAGGGAACTTGAGGCATCTGCCAGGGTGGCGGATCATTTTCACGTGCAAAGGCATGTAGTCAGGATGAATCTGAATGAGGTTACAATAAGTGCCCTGACCGGCCAGAAGGATGTGGAGACCAGGTCACTGGATCATATAGAGGAAAGCATTCCCAATACTTATGTGCCATCAAGGAACATCATATTTCTTTCCATAGCTGCATCAATGGCAGAATCCATAGGCGCAAATCATATCTTCATCGGTGCCAATGCAGTTGATTTCTCAGGATATCCAGACTGCAGGCCAGCCTTCTATAACGCTTTCGAAGATGCGCTGAACCTGGGAACAGTGGCCGGATCTGAACACCCCTTCAGAATAAATGTTCCCCTGCAATACCTTACCAAGGGAGAGATAATAAAAACAGGAAAGTCACTGAATGTGCCCTACGAGCTGACCACCTCCTGTTATCTTGGCAGGGAGAAGGCATGTGGAAAATGTGATTCCTGCCTCCTGAGGCTGAAGGGGTTCATGGAGGCCGGCATCCCCGATCCGATCCCTTACGAATCTTATCCGGAATTTTATAGAAAATTTCTTGAAAAAAATTAGTTTTTGGATTTCAGGAAGTCGTCAACCTTCTTGCAGTTCTCCTGAACTCCCTTAACTGTTTTCTCCCAGAGGGCCTTCTCCTCGGCAGTGAAATCCATATCGTATATTCTCTCAACACCGTTTGAGCCTATGCTTATGGGAACACCGATGAATATGCCGGATGCGCCGTAATGCTTTGCATGGTCCCCTTCCAGGTAGGCTGCGCATGGGATGACTCTGTGCTTGTCCTTTATTATTGATTCTACCATCGCAGTGATGGAGATACCTGGTGCGTAATACGCACTTCCAGTCTTAAGGTAGTTCACTATTTCCCCACCGCCGAATCTTGTTCTCTTTACGATCTCTTCAATCTTCTCCTTTGAAAGAAGGTTGCTGATTGGGATGCCTGAGACGTTTGAGTATCTTATGAAAGGCACCATGTCATCACCGTGTCCACCAATGACGAATGCATTGACATCCTCAACTGATACGTTAAGCTCCATTGCAAGAAAAGTCCTGAATCTTGAACTGTCCAGTGACCCTCCAAGTCCCATTATGTATTCCGGCTTCACTCCTGAAACCTTCTGGAAAGCGTATGCCATGATATCAGCAGGATTTGAGACCACCACAACCTTTGAATTTGGGGAATATTTCTTGACATTCCTGGCAACATCAGACATTATCTCAACGTTCTTGTTCAGAAGATCGTCACGGCTCATGCCTGGCTTTCTTGCAAGCCCAGCTGTTATAACTATGACGTCTGAGTTCTCCATATTCCTGTACGCCTCTGGATTTGTTGTTGTGAATCCTCTCACATCAACATCTGTGCCCCAGTGCGGGCTCCCTTCCATAATATCCAGGCCCTTCCCTTCAGGAATACCGTCCACCACATCGAATAAATAAACATCGCCTAGTTCCTTCAGTGCTACAAACTGAGCCACAGTAGCCCCTACGTTTCCGGCTCCTATTACTGAAATCTTTTTTCTTACCATGACAGAAAATCACTTATTCAATCTTAAAGTTGTGCCTGAGTGTTCGATTG
>DAJC01000002.1:33029-78434 GCA_002498845.1 Thermoplasmatales archaeon UBA509
AGAAAATTTCATGAGAAAACTGGCTCGACACAATGGCAAAAATTAAATAATCTTGAACTTTAAATCAGAGACAATGATTCTTGTATATGATGGGTCTGGCAGTGAAGAGGAAATGCTCAGGGAGCTTATGGTTCCCACTGGCATGGAATTCAAGCTGCTGAAGAAACTGAGCGTCCGAGTTCTGGAGGAGGCCAGTCCCACCACTTTAATATATTTCGTAGATGGAGAAATGCCCAGTGAGGATGAAAAGTTATTCCTTACTGAAAGAAGAGAATTCCTCCTCATACTCATGTACAGGTCCGTTCCCGAAGTGAATGAGCGGATAAAGTACTCATCGGAGCTTGTGCCAGTAGATCCTGACAACATTGATGAAACCAGGGATCGCCTTCGGAAAGCTCTTTCCAGCCATACGGTCAGGAAGCTAAGGACAATAAATGATACCACCATATACCTGGCCAAGAACGGACTTTATCCTGGAAACACATATTTCACTAATCCAGATAACACTGGCCTTTTCACATCCATGCTCATCTCAAAGCATATTGACAGGGACAGATCACTTGTTGTTTCACGGTTCAACCTGAGAATGGAGATGCCGGAAATTCTCAATGACAGAAACTTCATCTGGGTGACTGATTCAATCGGGGCTCAACGAAACCGGCCGGTGAATATCACATTCATTGTGGATACAATAATTAAGAGGATAAATGAGGGTTCAACTTACCTGATTTTTATTGACATATTTGACCTGATGATAGTTTACCATTCCTTCTATGACGTGGCGCGTTCCTTTGAATTGATAAAGAGCGCGGCCATGGAAAAGGAAGTGTACCTGATACTTGTCCTGGGTGAGGAATCCATGGACCACATCCAGTTTGGACAGATCACAAGATACTGCTATGAATGGAGCCCCAGAAAGATAAACGAACTGGAGAGATGATGCATTCTTGAAAGCTAGGGAAGGACTTATTGGATTACTTGACAATTTCTTCAGCCAGAAATTCGGAAAATCACTGGTGATCAAGGGGAAACCGGGTGCAGGTAAGACAACTTTTGCACTTGGATATCTTGAGGGTATCCTTGGAAACACTCCCGTATGCTACCTTTCGTCCAGGTTTTCCGATGATTCTCTTTTTGAATCCTTTCCCTGGCTCAAGGATGTGTCCATAAAGAACAGGGAAGGAGGTACACAGTCAGACCTCACGTCGGTCAGCACAGATTCCCTGCAGAAGCTTGAGAGAATGATAGAAGAAGGTCAGATTTCCAGTTCACTCAATAAGGGCCTGATCCTCAATATAGCCGATCTCCTGCCCGATATAAGATCCATATATGAGTTCGTGGATGCAAATTACGGGAATAATCCACTGATAGTTATAGATTCAATGGAAGCCCTGTCAGAGAAGTACGACATGAGCAGTTTGACGCTCTTTTCTGTCTTACATTCAGATCTTGTGGAAAAATCCAGAGCAAATATCATTGCAATCCTTGAAGCCAACGAGAACCAGAAGCTGGAGTACTTTTCGGATGGCGTTGTATCAATGGACTACTATGTTGATGCAGATTTCCTTGTAAGGCGGGCCACTGTGGAGAAGCTCAGGGGAGTATCACTGGGATCCACGCCGGTCTACCTGTACACACTCAAGGATGGCAGGTTTGATCCTTTCAAGCAAAACCTCATAATATACCCTGAAACCCGTATTACCGTTGAGGCTGGAAAACCCCACGAGGAATTTGAAGTGCCCCTTGATTCATCCGACCTCCCCAAGCTTACTCCAACCGGAGCGAAATCAATTCCCCTTGGATCTGTAATAATGTTTCACAGGAAGGATAATTCAAACGTGGTCAACGATGTTGTCAACCTTGTGAAGAACAATCTCATTAAAAATGCGATTTCTGTGGGTCGTGGTGTAATTGATGCCACGTCCAGCAGCTATGAGACTTCAAGGATACTTGTGAACGTTATGGATCCTGAAACCATGAAACATTACATAACGGCCGAGAAGTCCAAGAGGGCCAACTCGTTTGTCATAAATCTTGAGGGGGAGAGCATTGTGGAGGATTTCCCCAACGACGTCATAGATTTCTTCATGTCATCATCATCCAGGCCAAACCTCTATTTCTTTTCCACGGATTTCCTGATGTTTACGTACGGCCCAGACTTCTTCGGCGACCTGGTGAACCTCATAAACGGCATAAGACCCACCGGAGCAACCATAATAATAGCAGATGACGAGTATTACGGAAAAATTAGCCATTACTCAAATCTTGCCATCCATTTCAAGGAAGTCAGTGGCTACGCGTTGATGAATTCTGCCCCCAGGATATCTTACGCTGCCATTCCTGAATATGACAAATCGCACTGGCCGGACATTAAACTTTTTGACATTGTGTGAAGGCAAAGGGAGAACGTTTTTCCTATTCTTCCCGTATGGCAGTGATTGCTATTTCCCTGATTTCAACATAATGCTTTGAAACATCGAATGAAGCATCGTCCAGCGTGCATATTGCAAGATCTCTCAGAACTGAGTACGAAATGTCCAGGAGCCTTCTTATTGATTCGTGCAGGAATTCTGTTTTAGCCTTTGCTATTACTGCAATCCGGTTTCCACTAATCTCGAAGCTTATTGTTGGTTCCCCGGAGAAGCAGACATTTTCTTTTGATGAGAGAGCCTGAAGCCGGACCATGGCAAAGCAGTCGTTTTCTTTCCCAGCACCTTCTATGAGCTTGCCAACCTTCTCGGACGGCAGCACAAGAGTTCCCGATGACTGTAACTGATACAATGATCTCAATAGGATAACGTTATGCATATCAAAAATCTGTTTGATCCCTCAGGCAAACTCTTGGTATTAAACAGTTAAAAGAAGGCCATACTTTGGAAATGATTCGGAACCTTATTCCAGCAGGAGTATTCCTGTTGACTCTGTCTCAATACATCCGCATGCTCTTCTAACCCTGTGGCGAAGACTTCACGGGCCTGAGTTTCCCCATGGGATGCCCACCATGGGTCAGTATGCTGGCCGGGCATTGTGCGGATTGCCACCTAAACAGAGGACTCTTTTCCATGTCATCCCTTGGGAGGTGAATGCGTGCTCACAGATGTTAAATCTCAGCCTGCAATGACCATCCATGTTTCCTGTATCAAGACCCAGAAGATTGCGATCTTCGCAGAATATACGTGATCTCGTTGCAGAGAGTGCCATCAAGCCTGAAAAACTCATAATGCCTGTATTTGTGGATGAGGGGGCAAAGAAAGCAGTTCCCATCAGGTCCATGCCAGGCATATACCGCTACCCACTGTCAGAACTTGAAGACCACCTGATCTCCCTTCAGAGTTCCGGAGTCAGGAGCATACTGCTCTTTGGAATTCCAGTAAACAAGGATGATGTGGGCAGTTCTGCTTATGATGAGAACGGCATTGTCCAGAAAGCCATAGGCATCAGCAAGGAAAGAACTGATCTAATCACCATTGCCGATCTGTGCATGTGTGAATACACCAGTCATGGTCATTGCGGAATACTCAGAGGCGATTATGTGGACAATGATGCCACATTGGATTCCTATGGCAAAATAGCAAAGACCTATGCCGAGGCTGGTGTCGACCTCATAGCACCAAGCGGCATGATGGATGGCCAGGTAGGCAGGATAAGAAAGACTCTGGATGATGCCGGATACTCGAAAATCCCAATAATGGCATACAGCGCAAAATATGCCTCGTCTCTCTACGGGCCATTTCGTGAGGCTGCGGAATCGACCCCCAGCTTCGGTGACCGCAGGAGCTACCAGATGGATCCCCGGAACTCAAGGGAGGCAATGAGGGAGATTGATCTGGATGTGAAGGAGGGCGCCGACATAATCATGGTTAAACCTGCCCTCTTCTACCTTGATGTAATAAGAGGCGTGAGGCGAAAATATTCACTGCCCCTGGCTGCATACAGTGTCAGCGGCGAATACACAATGATCAGGAATGCGGTGGATGCAGGTTATCTCTCTGCAAATGCCATAGAAGAGGCCGTAGGATCCATCTTTAGGGCAGGAGCCGACATGGTCATAACATACTTTGCACAGTATCTGACGGAAAAATTGTGAGATTGCACCAGTCGCCGATTTAATATATCAAAAAACAATAACTATTTGGTGATAAAAAAATGGCAGTAACATTAGGACAGAAAGCACCGGATTTCACAGTAAACTCAACGCAGGGTCCAATAACCCTATCAAATTTCAAGGGAAAATGGGTATTGCTTTTCTCGCATCCTGCAGACTTCACGCCTGTATGCACAACAGAATTCATGGCATTTTCAGAATCCTATGACGAGTTCAAGAAACTTGGAGTGGAACTCATAGGGCTCAGTGTGGACAGCATATATTCCCATATAGCCTGGCTCAAGGATATAAAGGACAGGTATGGGATTGAAGTTCCGTTCCCTGTTCTTGCAGATCTTGAGAGAGAGGTTGCAACCCAGTATAATCTGCTCGACCCTAAGGTGGGCACAACAGTAAGGGGAGTTTTCATAATAGATCCCAACCAGACTGTAAGGTGGATGATATACTATCCTGCTGAAACCGGAAGGAATATCAGAGAAATCATACGTGTCATAAAAGCCCTTCAGTTCAACTGGGACAAGAAACTGGCCACGCCTGCCAACTGGGAACCAGGCAAAGAGGGGATTGCCTCAGCTCCAAGCACACTCAAGGATGCTCTTGCAAGAGAAAAGGAAGAGGGTGCAGAACGCTGGTACCTTAAGAGAGTCAAAGCGTGATATTTTGACTCTATGTGCCATGTACAACATTACCGTGGGGGACAGGCACCCCGCAGTAATTTGTGTTGATCTCTCAAATGTCAGACAATCACTTCTTGCCCTTGCAGATGTGCTCTCCAGTGATTATGTGGAGGAAGGCCTGCAGGAGTTCATTGAGGAATTCTCCAGAACGGATGAGGTCATGCCGGAGGACAAGACAGTGGGGTTTGTGGTTGTTAACTCCACGAAACGGGTTCTGTCATTGTCCTTTGCTTCCATTCCAGAGGATCTCGCGCATAATCTAAAGGCAGATGCCGATTCCTTCAGGAAAATAGGCTACGATGTCCAGCTGGACATTGAATGAGAACTACCTGCGCACCTGTCACACTTCCTTCCATAAAAGGTTAAATAAGCAGGTTGAATTACATTTGTATGTTTGATTCACCCATAGAGTGGTTGATCGTTGTGGCGGTTATACTCCTGCTTTTTGGTAGCACCAAGAAGATCCCGGAATTTGCCAGGAACCTTGGAAAAGCGACAGGCGAATTCAAGCGCGGGCAGATGGAGCTTGAGAATGAAATCAAGAAAGCCATGAATCCGGCGCCGGCAGCTGCTGATGCCAACAAAGCCATAGATTATACCGAGATAGCACGCAACCTCGGAATCGATCCTGCAAACAAGACCCACGAACAGCTCACAAAGGAAATCGCTGAGAAACTGAAGCTCAATGATCAATGACAGACGAAGAATTCCTGCCAATTATCTTTAAGAATATAGATGAGTTGCGTTTTCGCCTAGTCCGTATTCTTGAAGTGTTTGGATTCTTCTTCATATTCTTCCTGATTTTTTCCATAACCAGGGTGACATTATTTGGTGTGTCGTTCCCATTCATCACGTTCGATGTTTACCATAATATTCCTGCCCAGTTCCTGAAACTTCTGGAAGCACACATAATACCCAGCGGGACTCAGCTGCTTGTATTGAAGCCGACAGACGGGGTCTCAGCAAACATATACACAGCGCTGTTCCTTTCCCTCATATTCGCCATGCCCAATATCGTATATCAGATAGGCAAGTTCATCGGCCCTGCACTTAAGAAGAGCGAGAAGGAACTCATAAGAGTCATAACTGTGCCAGCAAGCCTTCTATTTGCAGCAGGCGCATTCATGGGCCTCTGGTTCGTAGCTCCGGAACTCTTCACCATATTTCACAATTTCAATATTGGTCTTGGAGCCGAATCCACCATGGGAGTAATGAGCTTCGTATCTTTCCTTCTTCTGTATGTGGTGAGCTTTGGGGTAGCGTTTGAGATTCCAGTGTTCATGTATGGGCTTACAAGATCAGGCATGGTTCAGGCCGAAACCTGGTACAAGTACTGGAGGTACGCAATCGTTGGATCATTGATTTTCGGAATGATCTTCTCCCCTGGTGTGCTTGGGTTCACAATGATGGTGATGTCACTTCCCATGATTGCACTGTATTTTGCAGGTGCCTATTTCGCCATGAGGTACCAGAAAAAATACGGCCAGAAGGAATCAAATACTGTTACGGAAGCGCTCTAATTCAGTCATGGTCAGGCAGCTGGGTGAATAGATCCTGAAGAATAGTGAATCTATTGCTTGCCTGTACTGGCCTACGCGCTCCGCTGGCTTAAGCATGCTCACAAGCCTTGTCTCCATCTTCCTGCAGTAATTTTCTGCATCTCTGATGAAATTCCTGGAATCTAAGATTGCTGTTATCATTCCGAACGACTGAGCCTCCTGGATTCCAAATATTGCTCCTGATTTAACTGCGGCAAAGAGCCCCCCGGGATACTTGTCAGGTATTTCAGGAACAAAACCCGTGAGCGAAGGGATTCCGAACTTAATTTCTGGCATTCCGAAGTGCGATCTCCCGGTGCTGATTATAAAATCAGAACACAATGCGATCTCCAGCCCCAGGCCAAGAGCATAGCCGTTTATGGCGGATATGACAGGCCGATCATTCCTCAGTATTATCCTTGCGATTGAAGTTCCAAGTGAATAGGCTTCCTCCAGATGCATCTTATCGGAGATCTTGGTGCAGGATGCTGAATAGCCAACAGAAAATGCCCTTTCACCACTTCCTGTGATCATTATGGGATTGCTGTTTCCTGAAAGTGCTTCGGTCAGCGCCATCAGCATATCCCTGAGACCTTCGTTGGTGAGGCTGTTGTTCACCCCGTTTGAAATTGTGACAACATTGAGATCATCCTCCTTCTTCAAATTCACAAGTGGGACTCTCTCCAGAGACATGAATGCAAATATGCAGGACTTGATTTAAAAATTGACCTCACATGTAGCGAAATTTCTTCAATACATTGTGAGATTATACTTCCTGTCCATAGCCTGGTAATCTTCCAGGGATTTGATTTTCAGAAGATCTGTGAGTGTTTGCATGGCCCTGGAGTAACTGTCGTCGTAAATCTCCCTTCCAAGGATCAGGCGTTTCTGCACTGGATCATACATGACCTGTTCACCGTGCTTCTTAAGGCAGTGGATGCATTCCGCTGCAGACTCCTCGTTCTCCTCAATGTGGGAAAAGCAATCGTCAAACCTTGCAGTCATAGATCATCGCACCTCTTCATGTCAAATTCGGGATACCTTACATTGTACCGATCAATGGAAAGCTGCAGCAGGTAGAACAGCGAAGGCAGATAACCATGTTCACCTGTGTGCCTTTCCAGAAGGTTTTCAAGGCCATGGATTCCTCCGCTAATGGATTTGAACTGCTCCAATGTTATACGGGATCTGAGGAGGCTGTCAAGAGCATTCAGAAACTCCAGGTATTCCTGCAGTTCCGGTCTGCTTCTCCGCTTCAGGATAATTCCAAGATTCTTTATGCGCCTCTGGATCACCTTCTCCGCATCTCCGATATCTCCGTATATTATTGCACTCTTGATTATTTCCATATCGCTGTCTATGGACATTTTAATCACCCGAACAATCCGTTTGCCATGCTTATGAGGGATGGCCACCATATGACCACCACTGAAAGGGCCACTGTTATGAATGCAGAAGCATATATTGGTACCCTGGTTGAAGTCGACATATCAAATGACTCTCCGGGAATGGGATCCTTCCCAAACATATACAGAATGATCCTGAAATAATAGAAAACAGAAATTGCGCTGTTCAGTATGGCGATTATGGCAAGCCACCAGAGATTTCCCTCTATGAGTGACAGGAAAAGGAGATACTTGGCAAAGAACCCTCCAGTTATTGGGACTCCTGCCAGTGCAAGGAGCATCACTGCGAAACTCACAGCAGTTGCAGGTGATTTCTTGGCCAGGCCAGAAACGTCGCTGATCATAACATTGTCTTTCTTGATCAGATTCAGTGTTATGAAAGCTCCACCCTTCATGAACACGTAAACTAGAGCATAGAACATCCCTGCCGCAACTGCCACATCAACAACTGCAGAATTTGTGTTTCCTACAAAGCCCACCACTGCAAGCACAAGTATCAGATACCCTGCCTGCGCTATGCTGGAATATGCCAGGAGCCTTTTCAGGTTGTTCTGTGAGAGGGCTGCAACGTTGCCGTATGTCATTGTCAGTATGGAAAGTATGATGAAGAGATATGAAACATCCCTGAAATCCGAGGAGAAACCCACAAGGAAAATCTTCAGTATTACCAGAAAAGCCAGGACCTTGCTTCCAGCAGCAAGATACGCAGAGATGGAATTTTCTGTGCCATCATAGGCATCAAGTGCCCACTGATGCATGGGAAATATTGCCAGCTTAAATCCGAACCCGATTATGAGGAACACAAGTGAAATGAGGAGTTCCGGCGAAGGTGAAGCTGATTTCAGTACCTGGAGATTAAATGTTCCGGTCTGAAGAAAGAAGAATGAAGCACCGAAAAGTATGAATGCAGTTGCGATTGTTCCAGTGAAGAAGTACTTGATTGTGCCTTCCAGGTTACGCCTGGATTTGCCAAAGCTTGCCAGAACATACGTTCCTATACTGACTGATTCGAATGCCACGAAAAGCGTGATTATGTTATAGCTGAACGCAGCAAATATCATGCCAACTGAAACAAAGAGCAGGGTTGCGTAGAATACTTCACTCTTTGATTTAATTGACCTTGTTGCCGGATATGAAATGAGCATTCCAGAAAGCAGCATGACTATGGCGAAGTATATGCCGAAGTCTGAGTACTGGAAAGTGCCATTAAAGAGGGATTTTCCAACAGGTGAAAGGAAAAATACCATGATTGCGGATATTCCCAGGGCTCCGAATGAGATCCATGAGATTATACGCTTCTCGATTCTGAATGTTCCAAGGGCAAGGATTATGAAGCCCACAAGCCCAAGGAATATCTCAGGCGTGAATGTTACAAGAGCCTGTGCTCCACTCAGTGAAATTATTGCAGCTGTCATTAGATTATTCCTCCAACATAGGATACTAGTATGCCATAGATCAGATTCGGAACTATTCCAAGAATGAATATGGCTGCGAACGTCCCAATAAGTATGGCAAATCTTGATGGCGTCAAGTCGGCGATCTTGCCGAGATTCTCATTATAGGGTCCGTAAAGCGATCTCTGCGCTGCCCATATGTGATAGGATGCAGTAACTATCATTCCAAGTATCACCAGCAGTATGAGCCAGCCGATTGCTGCAAAAGACCCCACAAGAATTGAGAACTCACCGATAAATCCTGCCAATCCTGGAAGGCCAAGGGATGCAAGCAGTCCAGCAAGAAGGAATGTGCTGAGCATTGGCACTTCACGGTAAATGCCACCAAGACCGTAGGTTGTTTCCTTTCCTGTACTGATCTTTATGAAATACAGCGCCGTGAATATCATGGCCATGATGAGCCCATGAGCCACTATCTGGAACATGCCACCAGCCAGCTCAAGGCTGGCGGTATATTTTGTGCCCTCCAGAAGGCCTGCTCCGAATGAAAGTGTGACAAAGCCCATTGCTCCCGCACTGGCGAATGCCATCATGCGCTTGAGGTTCTTCTGGATCAGCGCTGTGAATGAGAAATAAAGGAGGCTGATGATGCCCAGGGCAACCAGAAGCTGCAGTATACCGGTTCCAAGTGAGCTGTATATTGGCATGAGTATCCCGAACAGCCCGTAACCACCCATCAGGGATAAACCACCTGCAAGTATAACTGTGCCCGGATACGGGGATGTCTCATACGTATCAGGAAGCCAGGAGTGAAGAGGGAAAGATGGCATCTTCACCAGAAATGCGAAGAGGAAACCGAAAAATGCGAAATACCTGAGAGCAGATGGAATCATGTCAATGTACTTCGACTGCATTAGCGCGCCTATCTCGAAGGTGAACACTCCCGTTGCATCATAGTGATATGCGTATACTGTGAATATGGCAAGGAGAAGAAACACTGAACCTATGTGTGTATACACGAAGAACTTCAGTGAAACATGATCCTTGTTTCTTCCCCCGTATTGCGCAACCATGAAGTATACAGGTATGAGCACGACTTCCCAGAATATATAGAAAAACAGGAAGTCTCTGGAAATAAGTATTCCGTAGAGCCCAACCTCGGTTATCATGATGTATGAATACATTGTCTGGGTGAATTCATGCTTCCCTGCTATGAAAGCCGCGATGAATATGACAATTCCGGAAAGTATGAGCAGAGCATCGGCAAAGCCACTCACTCCAATGGAGAACGCAATACCGATGGAAGGTGCAAGATTGTAAACACTCTCTGAACGGAATCCTCCAGACCCGTAACCCGTGCTGAATCTCAGTATGCTGTATACTATTGTGGCAATAAGGAATATGGCAGTGGCGATGAGGGCATATTCACGCCTGCGATCCGTAAAGGCGAATGAAAACAATGAGGCAAGTACCATTATTATGAATAGTATGAGAATGAACAAGTTACATCAACCCCGCCAGAAGCATTATGATAAAAACAATGGAAATGCCTATTATCAGAACAACAAAGTAGTTCTCCACAACTCCGTCCTGCAGCTTCCTGAAGAATGACCCAAGACTCAATGTTCCTGCCCCTGTCCTGTCCACTGCGTTGTTGTACGCATTCTCAAATGTGGCAATTCCTCCTGATACAGGTGTTATGACTCTCTCGGCAATTATGTTGGTGAAAAGAGTGTCAAGGTAGAACTTGTTCTTCGCAAGCCTGTAAAGCCTGTTCTTGCTGAAATCCATGTGTCTCCACCTGTCTGTGCCGTAAAGAACATATGTCACGATAAGGCCTATGGCCAGGAGCGTGATGGGTATGGCTTCAATGTAAATTGGAACAGACGGAACAAAAGCTTCCGGAGTGATGAATTTATAGAAAGGAGTCTGTATGAGGCCAAGTAAAAGTGCCCCTGCGGCAAGGATGAACAGTGGTATGAGCGCCCAGACAGAGGGGTCCTTTGCATGCTCAGCCAGGTGTGACCTGGGCTTTCCCAGCGAGACACGGAAGAACATCCTGAACGTGTAAAGTGTGGTGAGAAGCGAGCCGGTAGCAAGGAATATCCATGGGATAAAACTCCAGGCTGTGCCATAATGCGCATAATAAAGCCAGGAGGCTGAAATTATAGAATCCTTGGAGAAGTAGCCAGCAGTTCCAGGAAATGCTATGAGTGCCAGCGACCCTATGAAGAGAAGGGTGACTGTCATGGGCATCTTTCTCCACAGACCTCCCATGTCCCTTGTGTCCCTGAGATCCATAAGGGCTATGAGTATGGCACCTGCTGCCATGAACAGAAGTGCCTTAAACACTGCGTGGACAACCAGATGGAACATTCCCAGAGGTACAGCAGCATAACCGAACAGTCCGCCAAGACCTATGGCTGCAAACATGTATCCTATCTGACTTATTGTTGAATATGCCAGGATACGTTTTATGTCATTTACAAATATTCCGATTATTCCAGCAAACACAGCAGTAAAGGCTCCAAGTATGGCCACTGAATAGAGTGCGAATGGTGCAGCTGCGTAAAATATGTTGAAGACCCTGGCAACAAGATAGACTCCGGCAGTAACCATTGTTGCTGCATGGATAAGAGCGGAAACCGTAGTTGGGCCTTCCATTGCATCCGGTATCCATACGTGAAGCGGGAACTGTGCGGATTTACCTGCTGCTCCTGCCAGAAACAGTACTGCAACAATACCAAGAGTGTTCTTTCCTATATAGGAAGCAATCAGACTGGCATTGTTGATAAGGAACGGTATGCTGAGAGGGCTGTTGCTGCCAAGACCTGGAAAACCAACCAGAGAATCGTAAAGAATTGCCATTCCAACAAGGAATAGCAGATCACCAACTCTTGTCACTATGAATGCCTTCTTGGCAGCAGCTGTGGCATTTGGCTTGAAAAACCAGAAGCCTATGAGAAGGTATGAACACAGTCCCACCAGTTCCCAGAACAGGAAGAATACAACCAGGTTAGAAGCCACCACAAGCCCCAGCATTCCCGCTGTGAACAGGGAAGTTTCCGCAAAATACACATGCTTATTGGGATCATTCTTCATGTAATACAGGGCAAATAGATGTATCATCAATGACACAAATGATACCATAAGTGCCATCATTATGGAGAGCCTGTCAATGAATATGCCAATGTCTATGTTGAAGAACCACAGGTAATGGTTGTATGCGTATTGCCCGGTAATAACATAAAGTTTTGAGCTGTTTGACACAACCGTTCCGGCATCAACGTAGAAAAATGTTATTATTGAGGCAACCAGTGCTCCGCCAACAGCAAGAGATGCTATGATCCCTGCCAGCGATTTATAACGCTTCCCAACTGCGAGAGCTATTGGGGCACCAATGAGAGGACTTAGAAATATGAACCAACCAGGCCAATACATGTTACCACTTTATCTCCTTCAGCAGGGAAATGGCAATCCTGCCGACCTTTTTATATGTGGCTGTGAGCAGACTGAGGCCCACAACTGATTCCACTGCGCCTATTGCAATGCCAAACAGCGCCATTATTAATGGATCAACTGATCCGTAGGCTATTGCTACGGCAACGAGATTGAGAATTGCAGAGTTAATGATTATCTCAAGGGAGATCAGCATCTTAATGCCGATGTTGGACGTCATCACCCCATAGAGGCCAATGACAAAGAGGATCAGGGAAAGCATGCTCACAAGAAGTATCTGCATTAATCTTCCCTCCCTGCTATATAGAACATGCCTATGATTCCGGCCACCAGAATGAGCGAAAGCAGTTCAAATGGTATAAGGTATTTTCCGAACAGCGTGGTTCCGATCTGGGCAATGTTCTGTGAAGATGGGGTGAAGTTGTACCTTATCCTTGCCACTTCAATTCCGAATACAACAAGGAACAGGGCAGCCGCAACTGCTGATAATTTGTTATTCAAGTTCCTTACCTCCGCTGAGCATCAGTGTAAATACGAGCAGTGTTACTACTGCGCCCACAAAGACTAGAAGCTCCACGGCCCCTATGATTGATCCACCAAGGAATATGAAGAGTGCGGAGAGCATTACCAGGAAGACCATCAGATAAACCGCAGAATGCGTAAGGTTCTTTTCTGCAACGGTCTTGAGCGCAAGTGGTATCAGGATAATGGCGAACAGTATGAGGACAATGGTGTAGATCACTTTATCACCTCGTCCTCGGGCAGTGAGAGCTCTTCAGGGGAATAAGTGAAACTGTTTCTTGTCCTGGCGAGTTCGAACGTATGCGTAAGGTAAATGGCATCAGTAGGACAGATCTCCTCACAATTGCGGCATACTGTGCAGGTGCCGAAGTTAACATCAGGATATATGTGCCTCTTGTTTCTTGGGTTATCACGGTTCACCTTCTGCATGGTTATGCTCTTGTTTGGACAGACCTGCTCGCAGAGGGTACACCCAACACAGTCATCAAGGCTCAGGAATATCCTGAACCTGAACCTGTCGGGGTAATCCGGCTTCTCTTCAGGATACTGCACCGTTACCGGCTTCTGGAAAACGTGTTTGCCCACAGTTACAACTGCCTTTATTGTGCCTATCAGCGGTATTTCCTTCTTTGGTTCTTTAACTTCTATCATAGCGACAACCCCAGAGTTAATATTCCTGCAATTACCAGGTTAATTATAGCTGCCGGCAACAGATACTTCCATCCCATATTGACAAACCTGTCTATCCTTATCCTTGGAACTGACAGCCAGATTGTGAATGAAAGTATGACCAAGACCATTGCCTTGATGAAGAGATATATGAATCCAGCATCGCCTGAAAATGGGCCATTGTATGCACCAAGATAAAGGAGGGACACTATCATTGAACCCAGGAAGATGCTTCCGAACATTCCCATGTAGAACATGCCGAACCTCATGCCGGAATACTCAATGGAATGGCCTGAGACAAGCTCACTGTCACTTTCACTCATATCAAAAGGAGAATAAGCTGCCCTTGCAATCATTGCAATGAAGAAAACACCAAGGCCGATCACCTGTGGTATACCATATGGAATGGACTGAACGGAAATAAGGTTCACCAGGTCGAGCGGCTGATTTGTCCTGGCTGATGCCATCATCACCAGGGCAAGCACAGAGATCATCATTGGAATTTCAAAGGATATATCCTTGGCAACCCCCCTCAGGGCTCCCAGCACGGCATATTTGTTCTTGGAACTCACGCCTGCCAGAACTTCCCCTACAGGCATAATGGCCAGTGCCGCGAAGAGAAGCAGGAGGGAAACATCGGAATGTGTAATGGTGAGTGACCCGATGTAATAGAAATCTCCATATGGAATGATGGCAAACGCCATTATGAGACCGAGGAAAACAACTATTGGTGCAATCTTGTAGGGCAGATCATCACGCCTGCTTGGGAGTATGCTTTCCTTTCCAACGAGCTTCAGGGCATCAGCTATGAGCTGCAGTGTGCCAGCTTTACCCACTCTGTTGGGACCTATCCTCAGCTGCACACGGGCCATGTATTTACGGAAGAGGTATATCATGACTATGAGCATGACCACTACGAAAATCAGCATGAACAGTGTTTCGAAGATATAAGCCAGAATATAAGCAGGGTAATGCCCCAGTATTCCAAAGAATGCCGCCAACCTTTCCAGGACACTCATCTGTCCACCTCGCCGAACACGAGGTCAGTGGTACCTGAAATTGAGAAAAGATCAGCTATCATGACATCCTTGGCCAGATATGGAAGAACACTGAGATTCCTCATGGCAGGGCTCCTCACGTGGACCCTGTAGGGCTTGACACTTCCATCTGCTACAATATAGACGCCAAATTCACCCTTGGAGGATTCTGTCCTTGCATATGCCTCCCCCTCTCCCCTCAGCCTTATCATCAGGGATTTCTTTGCTTTGGGATTGAAATATGGGCCATCAGGTATCTTCTTGATGGCCTGCTTGATTATTCTTATGGACTGGCGCATCTCCTCAAACCTTACCAGAAATCTGGCAAGATTGTCTTTCTTGTATGATACCGGTATGTCAAAGTTCAGCTTATCGTAAACAAGGTATGGCTCAGCCTTCCTTACGTCATAATCCACGCCAGATGCCCTTAGCATTGGACCGGTCACCCCGTATTCTATTGCAACCTCAGGCTCAAGAATGCCCACTCCCTTGTTTCTTGATATGAATATGTCATTCTTCACGAATGTGCTGAAAATTTCCTCGAGCTTCTTGGGGAACTCCTCGGTGAACTGATCTATGTCGTAAATAATCTGGTCATCAATATCCTGGTAAACTCCACCAATGCTCATGTAATTTGTCTGCTGCCTTGAGCCGCTTACTGCGGTAAAAATTCTCAGTATCTTTTCCCGCTCTATGAAGCAGTAGAAGAATGGGGTTAGCATACCAAGGTCAAGGCCAAAAGCTCCAGCCCACACAAGATGGGCTGCGATCCTGTTGAGCTCTGCCATTATGACTCTTATCCACTGTGCCCTTTCAGGAGGCGGAATTCCAAGAACTTTCTCAGCAGCTTCCAGATAACCAAGCTCCATGTTCATTGCGCCAACATAATCCATCCTGTCAAAGTAAATTAGGGAATCGCAGTAATAATCCATCTCACAGAGTTTTTCAGCATTTCTGTGGAGATATCCTATAATGGGCTCAACGTCCTTGACTGTTTCTCCGTCAAGCTTTACTCTCAGCCTCAGTACACCATGAGTGGATGGATGCTGCGGACCGATGTTGAGCTCAACCCACTCCCTGGACTGATCTATCTTCTCCCCTTCAACAACCATTACCAACCATCTCCGGGATCAAAGGTTGCGTAATCATTGCCGTCTTCGTCCATGTTTATGTACTGTACCTTTGACAGGTCATAGTTCTTCCTGAGTGGGTGGCCAACCCAGGATTCTGGCAGGAACAGGCGCTTAAGGTTTGGATGGCCTTCAAAGACTATACCCAGCATGTCATACTGTTCACGCTCTTCCCAGTTGGCCGAAGCATACAGGGATGAAATACTGGGCATTCTTTCATCCGTAGTCTCTGTTCTGACAACTACGTACTCATTTTCCTTCATGTTGTGAAGGTGATAAACCACTTCCAGCCTGTCCTTGCGGTCAATGCCGGTAATCAGGGAAAGATGGTCGTAGCCCTTGCTCTTCAGGTCCTTTATCAGTTCAACAAGATTTTCCTTGGCGACCTTGAGATTTCTCCTTCCATCCTTTCCCCTGGTCTCCTCGATAATTTCAACCAACAATCATCACCTCTCCGCTTCGTTCCGTATCTTTTTCTGAAGCAGCATTATGCCGTATGTCAGCGCCTCAGGAGTTGGCGGGCATCCTGGAACATATACGTCAACTGGAACCACCCTGTCAACACCCAGGACCACGGAATATCCAAGATGATATGGCCCTCCCTGGATGACGCAGACTCCCATTGCTATAACGTACTTGGGGTAAGGCATCTCATCATAGATTCTCCTTAGCCTTGGCGCCATCTTTTTCGTGACAGTGCCTGATACTATCATCAGATCAGACTGCCGGGGTGAGTTTCTGAAAATTTCACTCCCAAACCTTGAAATATCCAGATTGGAAGCCTGTATTGCCATCATCTCTATGGCGCAGCATGCCAGTCCAAAAGTCAACGGCCAGAGCGAGTTGCTTCTGGCCCATTCCATGGCCTGATCAACTGTTGTTGTAAGTGCACCGCCTTCTCCACTCTTCACTTCTGCCACCTCATATATCCTTCCCTGAAAGCATAATAGACCACAAACAGTGGCATGGCCAGGAACAGGATTGTCTCAAGGAACGGGAATATTCCCAGTGCTTTGAAATCAAATGCCCACGGGAAAAGAAGGACCATATCCACATCAAAAAGTATGAAAAGAAGAATTATAACGTAATACTGAACGGTAACGAATTTGCCTATTTCTCCCCGGGCAACCTCGCCGGTTTCATACGGCTCCAGGTATGACCCATCTTTGGCGGGGGGTGAACGTTCAAGAACCAGATTCTGAATAATATCGTCCGGTTTCATGCTAAACTTCTTATTTGGCCTGTACCGGCTTTCCCCAAGTGTGGGAAGAAGCATAAACAGTCCGATCATCCCGAGAACCATTAGAACCAGGGTGATTAGCAATGGGATGTATCCGTCCAACATCCACTGAGTATCGTTAGACATTATTTAAGAATTGTTTAGCAGATCGAATTTCGGCTTATTTTACAAGGTGTACCGTCAATATTTTAATTTTTATATTTAATTTTGCTTCCCGGAAATATCCTTGAATATCCGGAAGGCAGTGGAAGGATCAAAAATCCCTTTGATGGTAGCCCTGAGACGGGGTATGAGATTCTTCTCGTTTATGTTATCTCCCTCAAGGAGTGCCACAATAACTTTCCGCAGTTCGCCATCGTCCAAGACTTTCATCTCTGGAGAAACCAGTATGGAGTCAATGTGCATGGATTGCACTATGAGGAGATCCAGGGCACGCTCATATTCCTCCTTCATGGCATTTCTTCCAGCAAGGGCAGTGAGCAGCTTCCTAACGTCTGCCATGTTAATATCTTTGCTTGCCTTCTTCTCAAGATCAGGTATAACCTGAAGGAGCAGCCTTGCAGCCAGTTTTCCGTTGTTAAGAACAGAGGCGTAGTCCTCAATCACGCCGGAAAGATTGTTCACTATTATTGATGAGGCTTCCTGCCTGGATATTCCATATTTCCTGCAAAATTCGGCAATAAGCTCCTCCCTGGTCTTTGGAACAATCTCCCGCGATCGCCTGACCAGTTCCTGTGTTATTGGATAATTGGGGATATCTGTTTCCGGATACATCCTTTCACCGCCAGGAAGCGGCCTGAGGTAATGCGTTTCGCCCTGGGCATCCGCATATCTGGTCTCCGACAGATCAAGCCTGAGTATTTTTGAAATCCGCGAATTCATTTCCCTTCCTATGATGCCCATATGAGCCTCATCCGATACTATGATGAAAAAACCGTCAGCTGCCCGGGGTTTAAGCATATCTTTCAATGACTTCACTTCATCCTTAACCCCGTAGCCGGGAAGCTCGTCGGAGTGCATTATACCGCCAGAACCGTATAGCTTTGCAACATCGGCAAGTTCTCTTCCCAGTCTGTATGCGCCATTCTTGAGATAGCCATTCAGTCCGGGAAGCAGGGAGGCATAAACCTTCATTCCAGCATCAAGGGATTTCCTTATGACCTTGGATCCGGTTTCAGCAAACAGATGGGTAACATCCGTGAACTCGATCCCATTTTCCCAGTTGTTTCCCAGTCTGTCTGCGATCTCCTTCAGTGACGCCTGTCTCTCCTTTTCATAGAGAAGGCAATCCCTTATTACTGAAAGCTTAGGCACGCCCTTTATTTCAACCCGCCCGTAACCCATGGAGAAATTCACGTCCTGCCTTATTGATTCAGGAGCCCTGCGCGACCATCCTGAGAGGAGTATGATGTCACCAATCTGCTTTGCTACCTCAACGGCGTGTTCACCGTCCACGATATCAGGTTCAGTGGCAATCTCCAGCAATGGAATTCCAAGCCTGTCAAGTGAGTAAGATACCTCAGCCGATGCGTCTGAAATCTTTCTTGCTGAATCCTCCTCCAGGCATATTGTGCTGATCCGTACTCTTCCACGTGTTGTGTCGACCCAGCCTCCGAAAGATATTATGGCTGTTCTCTGGAAGCCGGACGTGTTGGAACCGTCAACAACGATCTTTCTCATGTACTCAAGCACATCCACAGTCCTGCAGTTGAGTGCGTGTGAAACTGCCAGGCCTTTCAGAAGAGCCTCCGAGTTAACATCGTGCGGAGGTTCCTCATCATATTCAACCAGGCAACTGTTGTCAGATATCTCATACTCAAATACTCTGCTGCGGCCTTTCTCATATACTGCAGCCGGGTCATAATTCCCCATTTCCCCAGTGGAGAGGGATAGCTTCCTGTAAATTGACCCGTAACTGGTCCCATCACTTTCTGTGGGGCATTCACAGAAGAGTTTCCGGCCCCCGAGCTGCACATGAATCTCCAGGCCTATCTTCACCGGTGCGGTCATATGGGCTCATCCCCCAGTCCATCCCTCAAATTGAACTCCCCGCGCATGTTCTGAAGGAATAGACCCGTGAAATCTTCCTCTGGATAATTGCCAAGAAGGTGCATGCTCTTCACCATGGCCACCTCAGGAAGCATTGACCCGGCAGGGATTACCCCAATGGACTGAAGTTCCCTTCCAGTTGAGTAGACATTCATGTCAACCATTCCGTTTATGCACTGTGATGTCATTATGACCTTAACTCCGCTATTCACTGCATCTTTAATTATGCCGTAGAACCTGCTTCCCACATGGCCAAGCCCTGTTCCCATTATTACTGCTGCCCGCCTGCCATTTAGAATCTGTCCCAGATCGTCCGGTTCCAGAGACGGGTGGAAATACACCATGGAAACTTTACGCTCAAGTTTGTCCATCAGTACGTTCCCTTCTGATGCTGGTCTCGGGGTCTCGTTGAATCTGGCGGTCCCAGATGAATAAACTGCCATGGGTCTCCCCCCAAGGGTACGAAAAGCGTCCCTTCTTGAGGTATGCATCTTCCTGACCCTGACTGCCCGATGCAGTGCAGCTTCATGATCCGAGATGTTTCTGTGCATCACAACGCCCACTTCTCCCATTGGGGCTCTTGAGAACTCAAGTGCAGCCTCGAGGTTTAGAAATGCATCGCTGCTTGGCCGGTCTGAGCTCCTCTGGGATCCCACGAAAAGGATGGGTCCGGTCTGCTCCTGAAACATGAAAGACAGGGCTGATGCAGTATACGACATTGTGTCTGTGCCATGCAGCACTATGGTGCGTCCATTCCTTTCAAGAAGTTTCAGTGACCTGTGAGCAATTTCCACCCAGTCAGATGGTGTAAGATTCTCACTCAGGACCGGATCCATGAGATCCATATCCAGCGAAAACTCCCTGATATTTGACACACTGTCCTCCAGAAATTCAGGATCCAGCACTGGCTTTACTGCGCCCGTCACGTAGTCCACCCTGCTTGCTATTGTGCCACCTGTCGCAAGAAAGCCGACTTTTTTGCCACCATCAGGTTTCCCCTTTCGTGTTTCTGTGGTCATGATTTTTCTTGTTCCCCTCAATTCAACATCGCCCATTGAATCGACCGGAATTGTCATGTTGTAGCCACTGCTGAGTTTCACGTTCACCAGACCGTTACTGTAACTTATCACAATCCCATCAAACTGGGTTTGCTTGTACTTGAACCGTAAAATTGTTCCCTCAACAAGATCCTTCAATGTGCTGCATCCCTTGCTTAGTATCATGATCTGTGCTTAAAACTTTTAATTCAGTTGAGAAAAGGTGATGTGCCATATTCGGTTATGCTTATTCCGCTCTGCTTCAATTTCTGCTTGAATATCATTGGTTCTGCATTCATATCTGCTAAAAGAGCTGCATCTGGTGTCCTCCGGACTCCGCCCCCATGATTGCTGCGAAGTCCATTGCATTCCGTGGTGCATTGCCTGCAGGGTGGTTGTTGAAATATACGAAAACCTCGTCACCCAGATCCATGCTCTTCTTTACGAAGCTGGAGAGATGCCTGAGTTCCTCCAGGCTGTAAGTATATCTGTATCTGGCTGAAGGGTCCTGGCTCCTGGAAAACCATGATTCGGCATTTCTTCCGTGGAACCTGAAGTAGGAAATTCCATGACCGTAATCAGCATAATTCTCCAACCTTGCAGCAGGGCTATCCGTATTTGCAGGAGTGTACCCGGTTCCATTGTATATCTTCCGGATAGCCGGGCTGTTTGTAAGTGATTCGCTCCTGAATTCCAGCACTCCTCTGAACCCATGGATGCCCACGGCTGATAGGAGAACATCCAGGTTCTCTGCATGGGATTCCTTGAAGAAAGGTGGAAGCTGTACCAGCAGGGCCCCGGATAGATGTGCCCGGGACAATAGCTTCAGGATGCTGTCCGAAAATTTCTCCATTTCCGCCACTGCCGATTTAACATCTCGCAATAACAGATCGTGCGTGATGGTCCCGGGCGCCTTGATGGAAAATCGGAATCTGGACAGCTTTTCTGCAGTCTTTATCCAGCTGATGATGGTATCATCCGCAACCTGCCTGTAGAAGGTTACGTTCACCTCAACGGAGTTGAAAAACCTGCCATAATAGCTGAGACTGCCTGACATTCCACGGGGATAGAACACCCCGTTCCAGTCACTGTATGCCCAGCCTGAGCAGCCCAGCCAGATCATTTACTGTCTTAGAAGATCTCTGGCTATTATAACTCTCTGAATCTGGTTTGTTCCTTCATAGATCTGGGTTATCTTTGCATCCCTCATGTGCCGTTCTGCATCCAGGTCTGTTGTGTATCCGTATCCGCCGAACAGCTGAAGGCAGTCAGTTGTGATGCTCATTGCAGCATCAGATGCGAAGAGTTTGGCCTGTGATGAAATCTTCACTGCATTCTCATGCCTGTCCCACATCTCGGCTGCCTTGTATGTGAGAAGCCTGGCAGCATCCAGTTTCGTGGACATGTCGGCAAGCATGAACTGTATTCCCTGGAAATCGCCTATGGCCTGGCCAAACTGTTTCCTCTGCCTGACATAATCCACCGCTTCGTCCAGGGCTGTCTGGGCTATTCCCAGCGCCTGTGCCGCTATGCCTATGCGCCCGGAATCCAGGGTCTCCATTACAACCCTGAATCCCCTGTTGACCTCACCTACAACATTCTCATCCGGGACAAACACATCCTGGAACTCCAGCTCCACTGTGCTGCTCCCGCGTATGCCAAGCTTCTCTATGTCCCTGCTGACCCTGAACCCAGGTGAATCAGCGTCCACAACAAATGTTGTTATGCCCCTGTGGCCCTTTGATGGATCAGTGACTGCGTCCACAACAAAGAACTTGGCGATACGCCCGTTTGAGATGAACATCTTGCTTCCGTTGATGACGTATCCGTTTCCTTTCCTGACTGCAGAGGTCTTAATGGCGGCGGCGTCGCTTCCAGCATTCGCTTCAGTAAGCGCTAGCCCTCCCACAGCGCCAGATGCGACCTTCGTGAGATATCTCTTCTTCAGATCCTCGCTTCCAAACATGATGAGCGGATCGGCAAAAAGAGTCAGCGCGCCGTCCAGAACAAGTGCAGTGCTTGGACATGCCATGGAAAGCTCCTCTATGACTCTCACAAGAAAACTGAAGCTGAGCCCTGCTCCGCCGTATTCCTTGGGGATGTAGCTTGAAAAGAGCCCCAGTTCATTCATCCTGTCTATGATTTTCTGCGGGACGGACTTGGTCCTGTCTATCTCTCTTGCAAGAGGCTTGACCTCTTTCTGGGCAAATTGCCTTACATACTTCAGAACTTCCTTTTCGTCCTGCGTTATGGTGGCTTCTATCATGAATCTGGAATGGGTATAAAAATAATAAATTGTCTGTTCTGAAGAGGGTTTGGATTATAGTTAAACTGTAAGTTCGCTCTTCAGTTGCTGCAGCAGTGGCCCGGATATCTTTCCGGCCTCGGAATAGCCCGGCTTCCTTGTTTCGATGTATACATTCTCCGCTGACCTGAACTGGTCCGCAAGAACCCTGTTGAAGTGGAATTTCAAGTACTGAAGGGTGGATTCAAGGACTTCAGTTGACCGGCCCTCCTCCGGGGTAGCCTTCAATTCATGCCCGTCAAATGAAAGATAAACTGTATTCTCAATGCCTGTCAGTTTGGGCATCTCAGCCGCCATCTGCCTCTCATCCCTGAACTCTATGAACATGGATACGCTAAAAGTATCTGGCCGGGGAAGCAGATCACTGTATACATCTATGAGTCTCCTTATTTCCTCAGGATCCTTGACTTTCTCTATGAAAACCATCTCATTGATCTGATTCATCACTGTGTCCCTTGATTCAAAGAGAAAGCTGAATGTCTTCGTCTCCACTCTTCTGGTTTTCTTGATTTCTATGATCTTTCTTGTGGCTTCCTCACGCTGTTTCTCAAAATTTTCAGGAGGAATTATCTCCTCCGATCTTATCTCCTGCATATCAACCCACCTTACTTGGGCAGCTTAGCAAGAGTGTCTTCGTATTTCTTTGCGTGTGATTTTTCCGCCTTTGAAAGTATCTCAAACCAGTGAGCTATATCGTCAAAGTGCTCGTCCCTTGCAACCTTTGCGAATCCGGGGTACATCTGGCTGTACTCGTATGTTTCTCCTGCAATGGCCGATTTCAGGTTCTGCTCAGTTGACCCTATGGGCTCGCCCGTGACAGGGTCTCCAACCTGCGCAAGATATTTGAGATGGCCGAATGCATGTGCTGTTTCACCGTCAGCTGTTGACCTGAATATGGATGCAACTTCCTGGTATCCCTCCTCATCTGCCTTCTGCGCGAAATAAAGATAGCGCCTGTTGGCCTGGCTCTCACCGGCGAAACCGGCTTTCAGATTTTCCAGCGTCTTACTGTTTTTCAGTTCCATTTTAACACCACATGTTTATGTAGCAACTATATATTAACTTTATGATAGTTATTCTAAGTTAATAATTATAAAAATTTACCATAACGTGAAGCGACTGCATAGACTGCCGCGGCCCCCGGTAACTGGGTCTCGCCAGGAACAAGGTTGAAATCCTCTCCTGCAATGCTTATTCTGAGTGGGCGCTGAATATGAACTTTCGCCGGGCGCGCATTGAATCCTGCATATACCGCATCGCGGAGAGGATCGAATGAGTCAAAATCTTCAACAGGTATATGCTTCACAATAAACCCGGTCTTTCCGTGAAGGCTTCCTGGAGTTCTTATGAGCCGGTGCACGTCAGTGGTCACCGGTTCGTCAATTTCACATGCATTGGCTTCCCTGACCTTACTGATTATGTGCGTGAGTATCTTCTCGTCATTGGCATCCATGTGCCTGTACTTCTCATTGCCCGGCTTCAGGAAAAGATCACGTTTCTTCACGGGCACGCCGGAGCTGGTCTGTTTGGAGAGGTTGCGGATGTATGCCTCTGCACTTCTCCTGTTTCCCAGAACGCTGGAAAGTGTTTGGCTGCCGGATTCGTCTGCAACGTCAGCTAGGAATTCCACAAAAAGCCTGTCCACTTCAGATTTCCATCCACCCATGACAGTGGATGCTTCCTGCATTGACCTGCGGACATCGTATGTGCTGAACCCCTCACCCCGTATGTAATTTGCAATTTCACGGCGGGAATCCGATCCAAGAGGATATATTGAATCCTCCACGACGTGGACATGGTAACCTCTTCCGCCGGAAAAGAATATTTTCAGGTCCTTTTCCCGAAATCCAAGATCATCCATAAGGAACTTGAAAATGAGGCGGTGAGTGTGCTTCTTGACCTCTGCCAGGATTTCAGTATAACTCATTTTTTCTGCACCCGGAATGTGATCCGCATCCAGATCAAATATGAGTTCGGCACCAAGCCATTCCTTGTCCTTCATGACCTTTTCTTCGGGCTTCCTGTAATATGCGGTGGAATAATAGGTGTGGCGCGGAACAATGCGCCTCATCATGTCTGTCAGGGAGCTGAGGTTCAGAACTGCCCTGTGCCTTACCATGGTTCCGAAAAATGGGATGAAACCGATCTCTCTTGCGGAGACTATGTCAATGAGATCTGCCTTCCAGTTCCTGTAATAGTCATGGAAATATTCACGCAACACGTTTTCTGAAGTGTCTGTTTCGGGCAACGCCTGCCCATGACATGATATATTAATATGGTTTACCATTGAGTTGAGGCAGATGCCTATCAATAAGTTCTACGCAGTGCTTGCAGTGTTGCTGATTGCAGCACCCATGGCGGCATTTATTCCAATGTGCCAGCCATATTCCACCCACAGTGACATGGGAGCAGGCAACATTATCTCTTCCACAGGCAATGTAAGCCAGAGTAATGATCAGAATTATGTGGCCTACGCCTCCGGATCATATTCAGGGATAGTAGCCTCGGAGCTTGGAGCGCTGGGAGTAAGCTTTACGAATGCAGGTGGGCTCATGAACATATATCCCAGCCAGGCACAGCTTCCTTATGTATCAGAGATCCTGAAAAGTGCCAGCAGGGACTACGGCATACATTATGCCCTGGTCAACCGATCTGTAACTTCCACCCCTTATGATGCTGTATCGCAGGTGACCCCGGATCTTGTTATTCCGTATGCTTTTGTGCCCTCCCAGATCGCAAGCGCTTACAACTTCACATGGGAATACCGCTCCGGATATACCGGGTCAGGTATAACCATAGGGATAGTGGATGCGTATGGTGACCCGAATCTCGCCTATGATCTCAGGGCATTTGATGAATTAACGGGTCTTCCACCTGCCAATCTGAGCGTTTTTTATCCGGAGGGGCAGCCTGGAAACGGGACCTATAATGCGTCATGGGCACTGGAGACTGCAACGGATGTTGAGTGGGCACATGCCATGGCTCCAAATGCAACCATACTTCTTTACATTGCCCCTTCTGCCATTACCCAGATGCTTCAGTTTGCTGTAAGCGATATGATCAACAGCAGTTCCGTCAACATCATTTCCCTGAGCTGGGGCAATCCCGAGATCCAGTTAACGCAGAATGAGGTTAAAGTATATTCGCAGATCTACAGGGAGGCTTACCTTAGAGGCATAACTGTCGTTGCTGCAACGGGAGACTTCGGATCGGACTATTATGGCCCCAACGGAACAGGGGTACCCACTGTGAATTTCCCATCTTCGGATCCATATGTTACCGCTGTGGGAGGGACCACGCTCAGCCTTTTTGACGGAAAGTACTCCCAGACTGCATGGGGAGGAATCTATGAAAGCCAGAGCTTCGGAAGCGGAGGAGGTTACAGCAAATTCTTTTCCAGACCGTACTGGCAGTCCGCACCAGGTTTCAACAGCACTGAAAGAGGAACACCTGATGTATCGCTGGACGCTGACCAGTACACTGGAATGATCGTGGTAGTCAGGGGCAAGCAGTATGAGGCTGGTGGCACGAGCATCGCCACCCCCATCTGGGCGGCTGCAGCAGCCATAATGGATCAGGCCACACACCGGCATCTGGGATTCCTCAATCCCCTTCTGTATCAGATCTCAAGAACTCCATTGTACAATTCATCATTTGAACAGATAACGGCAGGAACAAACGGAGCATACCGTGCCGCACCGGGCTGGAATCCTGTGACTGGACTGGGGACACCAAGCGTGTCAGACCTGGTGAATGCTACTGAAAAAATAACTGCTGGGTTCGGGGGGCAGATTCTTCTCCAGGGCAACGCCACATATGCAAACACGGTCTATTCAGTACTGAATCTTTCCGTAAACACATCAAACCTGAGACTGAACGGAACAGGTTTCTATTATGTGGGATTATATAACAACCCAATAAATTATATTGAATTTGGCGTGAACGTTTCATCCACAACTGCCAGTTATCTCATGAGGATAGATCAGTCCGGATACATCAGGACCTTCACTAACCCGCATGTTTATGGATTTTCAGGGTCATCCAATTACGTCTCAAACCTCTCTCTCACCTATAAAGCAGGAATGATATCCGCAGCATCTGACGGCTCAATTGTAATCAGTGTCCCTGTGCCTGTCTTCCTCAGTTATGCCGGCAATTCAACTCCGGTTGCTGGAGGAATGAGCATTGGCTCATATGACAATATGACTGATCTGGGGAATTTCACCTTCAGCAACCTGACTGGAGCTTACAATGGCACACAATTGAATTCCACCGGATTATATTTACAGAAGTTTTCTGGAATTGGAACTCAAAGCTATTCATCACTGAATGCTATAATAAACGTGACAGAGGTTGAATTCTCTCAGTATATCAACAGGAGCTCTTCTGACATTCCATCTCTTCCCACACCGCCTCTGATCTCATATATGCTTAATTTCAGTTTGCCTGTGCACGGGGCATTTCACCTGTCCAACTCCACAGGATCCGTTGTGTGGAAGGTGAATGGAACCTCCATTGCTGGGGACAACTATTCATTTCCGAGAGCCGGATATTACAATGTCACCGCCTCAGTGGACAGGGGCAGGGTGAATGAATCCCGCATAATTTACATACCGGACATTGTGATCCAGAACGTGAGTGTTCACTCCAACGTGAAGTATGACCTGAATCCGCCTTCGTCTCTTATTGTGGATTATTTCCTCAGATACGGCATCAATAATGCATCAGCCATACCTGTGATTTCCGGCACGAACAATTTCAGTGTTTCGTCTCCGGGGTTCCATCCTGAATCACGAACCAGCAAATCAACCGGCAACCTCAGCTTCAAGCTTTCCGCAATGCCTGTATCCGTTACTGTGTTTGTATTTCAGGGCAATGCAACCGTGAGAATACAGAACGTTACTGTTGCAGGAGACAATGGAACATTTTCCGGATCTCCAATGCCGGGTGCTGTGTGGATCAATGTAACCGCCCCTGGTTTCAACCCTGTTAACATGTCAACGGCCATAATGCCCGGAGGTACATACCGAACCCAGATCTCGCTTCAGCCCATATCCACCAGCATGGTGCTCATACAGGGCACAGTGAGTGATGCTGTTTATGCGTTCCCTGTGCCTGGGGCCGTCATTTCCGTTTCCAACCAGTCATATTCATACACAAATTCAACCGGATATTATCGACTTTACGAGGACCCGGGCACTCTCAATATATCAGCATCCGCAAATCTCTATGAATCCCAGTACAAACAACTGGTTCTGAAATTTGCTCCGCTGGACCTCAATTTCTCCATGAAACCCCTGGACATAAACATCAGCTCCATGCCTTTCATAACAATAACCAGGTATTTCCCACTATTCTTCTTCATGGGAGTTGTCACATGGTCAGGCTACAGCGGAAAGATATTCTCGCAGTATCAGTTATACATTTCCCAGAATCCCAGCTTCTTCAATCCAAGGGTTATCACCTTCACCTCCCCATCAAGCACCTCCACCGTGATCTCCGGCATATATCCGGGGCACACCTATTATGCAACAATAGTGTTGAGGCTCTCCGATGGGGAAGTCTATCAGTCGTCGGTGGTGAAGATAACCTACACCAATCCAGTATATCTGGGAATGAACATTGCCATAGTGGGAGGCATTGCTGTCTATCTGGCCTTCATGGGGGCATATTTAAGGAAGAGATGGAAGAAGACCCCAGTCTATCCCTAATGCGTCTCTTTTTCAAGCAGACTTTCCCATCTTCTGTCTACTTCTTCCTGCAGTATCCTGATTTCATCCTCATCCATATGGGAAAATCTCTTCTGGGACTGTATGTATTCCTTGACGGTAACAGGTTTGCTGGGTCTGGTGAGCCGGAATGTGCCCATTGAGTATTCGTACAGCGGAAACATCCTTGACTGCACTGCCATCCGTGACACCTCGATGGTCTTCTCTGGTGGATAGTACCAGCCCGTGGGGCACGGAGCAAGGATCTGTATGAACTTGGGGCCATTGATCTTCCTTGCATTCTGCACCTTCCGGATGAGGTCTTCAGGATATGCAATGGTGGCTGTTGCCACATATGGAACTCCCTGGGCCATCATTATATCTGCCACGACCTTCTTCTGCTGTTTCTTGAAATTTTTATCCAGTCCGACTGGAGTTGTCGTGGTTTCAGCACCGTAAGGCGTGCTTCCGGATCTCTGGACACCTGTGTTCATGTAGCCCTCATTGTCGTACATGATGTAGAAGACGTTGTGTCCCCTTTCCATGGCCCCCGATAGTGACTGGAGACCTATGTCTGCTGTCCCTCCATCACCGGCAAATCCAACAACGTTGTAATCACTGTCGCCCCTTATATCCAGTGCTTCCCGCAGGCCGCTTATTGAAGCGCCGGTGGCCGCAAATGGAGTGTAAACCATTGGTATGTCCAGCGTCCTGTTTGGCATGGCACCTGGAATTACCGCCCAGCAGGAAGCTGGCACAGAGACCACGGTCTTCTTGCCAAGCGCCTTCAGAACATATCTCATTGCCAGTGTTGCACCGCAACCCTGGCAGGCTGTGTGCCCAGGTTCCATAAGTTCCTGTTCAGGAATAGATGTGGGCATCACTGATCACCCCTTGTGTTTATGAAAACAGTACCTTCTTTCCCAGCCGCCATGATATTTATCATTTCTTCTATGTCCTCCTCCTTCACATCACGGCCTCCAATCCCAGCCACAAATCCTGTTACGGGTATGTCTGATCTGCCATACAGTGCTGCCTTGATTTCGTTGAACATGGTTCCTCCGGACCCAAATGAAACTGATCTGTCGATAACGCCTATGTGAGCAGCTTCCTTTGTGGCACGCACAATATCCTCGGCCGGGAATGGCCTGAAATACCTTATCCTGATTATCCCAACTTTCCTGCCGTCCGCCCTCAGCTTCCCTGCAACATATTTTGCAGTGGATGCCACAGTGCCTGAGGCTATGAGTATGTACTCTGCACCCTCCGTCATGTATTCCTCAATCAGGCCGCCGTAGTCACGGCCGAAGATCTCGGAGAATTCCCTGGTGACCTTCCTGATGGTGTTTGCAGATTTCCACATGCTCTCCATCATGTCCTTCTTCAGTTCCATGAATGGCCCGTCAGGGGTAGAATATGAGCCGTAGCCCATGGGGCGGTTCGAATCAACCTTGAAATCCAGGCGGAATTCAGGAAGGAATTCGTCCACAAGCTCCTGGTCCGGTATCACAACCTGCTCCGAAGTATGTGATAGTATGAAGGCATCCTCCATGCTCATGAATGGAAGCATAACGCCTGAATCCTCCCCAATACGGTAACCCATGATGAGGGTATCCATGGCTTCCTGATTGGATTCGCTGTAGACCTGAATCCATCCTGTATCCTTCTGGTTCATGCTGTCGGACTGGTCAGACCATATATTCCACGGAGGACCAATAGCCCTGTTGACCACACTCATGACAATTGGAAGGCGCTGGCCTGCAACCCAGTGCAGCATCTCATGCATGTAGAGAAGACCCTGTGAGCTTGTTGCAGTGTAAGACCTCACGCCGGCAATTTCACTTGCAAATACAGCTGCCATTGCACTGTGTTCGCTCTCCACCTCAATGTACCTGGCGCTGATCTCCCTGTTTGCAACCATTTCGGCCAGTTTTTCCACTATTGTAGTCTGCGGGGTGATGGGGTAAGCTGAGATGAAGCCAACTTTTGAAAGACGAACGCCCTCTGCGACGGCCTCATTGCCGGTCATAATTGATGTTTTTGATGCTATTTCCCTCATTCCAGTCATTCCTCCTCAAATTTCATTTCTATACATTTTTCCGGGCATTCGTTTGCACATATTCCGCATCCCTTGCAATAATCGTAGTCTATAACCGGAATGCTGAAGGCAGTAACCTTCTGGTTTGGTGCTGGAGTACTGCGCCCATCCTCGAGATTTATAGCATTGTCAGGGCAGAATTTCCAGCATATCTCGCACCTTATGCAGCTTGAATAGTCTATTACGGGCTTCAGTGTCCTCAACAGCCCTGTATGGTTTGCCCTTGAACTGGTCTCAGCCAGTGGAACCAGCACCAACTTTACCACCCTATCCTTACGGAACTGTATGCCTTCTCAGCTGCGGTGACATTCACCTCAGCCTTGGAGGGGGACATTTCTGATATTGCCTCACGAACCTGCGTCATGTCAACAAGGCCTGTGCTCTTTGAGAAGGCACCCAGCATTGCTGTGTTAATTATGGGGTTCGTCCTGTTGCCCAGTCCGAGGTCGGTGGCAATCCTGGTTGCATCCACTGTTGCCACATGGTAAGGAAGGCCAAGATCTTCAGGAGCTTCAGGTGAATTGAGTATGAGCGACGATCCGGGCTTCATCCCTGCAGTCACATCAACGGTCTCCATGACCTTGCTGTCCAGAACCACAACAACGTCAGGATTGTAAACCTGTGTCTTAAGCAGTATGGGCGTGGTGTCAATCCGCGTGAACGCAGTCACGGGTGCCCCCCTTCGCTCCGTCCCGAAAAATGGAAATGATATTACATACTCACCGGACAGGAAGGACGCCAGAGCCAGCATCTTTGAAGCCGTTACTGCACCCTGTCCCCCTCTTCCATGAAACCTGACTTCCAGCATATTGATCAGGATTACCTTTGCACCAAAATATAATAAGATGTGCCCTTACATATAATGGGGAAAATTATTTAGGGAGCAACTGAGGGGTTAAGAAAAAAAGTGTCGGAAATATCAGAGTTCTTTCCTGACAGCCGCCGTGGCCAGAGCCATGTTCCTCAGCTTCTCAAAGCCGGTTTCCCTTGATCTTGTCCGAAGCCCGCAATCCGGATTTATCCTGACCAGCGATGGATCTCCGATGATGTCCAGGGCTGTTTCAATCCGATCCTTTATGAGTTCCACACTCTCAATGTCATCAATGTGCACATCCGTAACACCAAGGCCCATGAATTTCTTCCTTGACAGGGTTTCATTCATTGCGGCATACTCCTTGAGATCCGCATACCCGGGCCTGTGATCCAGACCCTTTCCCTGTGTCAGGGGATCCCTGTTGGCGAATTCCAGGTTCAGGCCATGCACCTTCAGATCAGCAATGGTGTTGTAGAGATATGCATAATCGATACTGTAGCAGACGTGGATTGACGGTTCAATACCAGAAATTCCTTCGAAAGACCTGTTCACGGATTCAACAACTATGTCCATCTCGGATGGATGTGTTGTGGCTGCCGGCTCATCTATCTGGACTTCGAAGATTTCACCTTTCCTGTGATGATCCCAGATTTCCTTGAGTTCCCTCAGTTCCTTGTTTATTGCGTCCGCGTATGCGTTTGCCAGTTCTCTCCTGTCCCTGTAGTATTCATTGAATGACCAGTCCATCATGGTGTATGGGCCGGTTATTGGTAGCTTGAGCCTGTCGTGCGTGTTTGCAAGGAGAAATTCCAGTTCGTCCCTGTGGAACGGATGTTTCCTGACCACGGGCCCTGTTACGCTGCCTTTCCTGTAGTACCTGTTGTCGAATGACCTGACCATACCATAAAATTCAAGGTTTCCAATGTTGTTTGCCAGAGCCTCATACATCTCCCACCGGAACATCTCCCCGCCTACTCCAAGGTTCTCAAGCCCGGACTTCCTGAACAGATCGAGAGTCTCAACTGTTGCTTTTCCAGCAAGCACATTGAACTCATCTGTTCCTTCCAGCTGGTGAAAATTCTTGCTCAGATACTCCGGTTTCCTGAAACTGCCTATCTCCTGTAAAATCAAATTTTTGTCCGCCATTTTACTCACCAAGCCCCGCCAGAAGCTTTACCTTCTGGTCTGCAATCTTTCTTGGAAGAAAGTCCAGATAATCAGAATTTGCCACAATCATACTTTCAATGTTCATTCCCATTGATAATTCCTCTGCCTTCTTTCTGATCTCGTCAACTGATTCCATTCTGGTATTATGCCCGTCCACCAGTTTGATTCCTGGAACTTCAGAATGATCTCTGGCAACCTGCAGGTTTGATCTGTTCGGGCCTACGATTATGGAATAAAACTTGTGCTGGTTGCCGGAGAATGCGTTTCCCTCAAGGTTTCCAGTGGTGAACAATATAATTCCAGACGGATTCGTTATGCGAGAAATGGCCTCCAGGGCGATACCATCAACTTTGACCCGTTCCATTATGAAAGTCCTTGCAGGCTTCAGCTTTGACACTACGCCAGAATAAATCTGGCAGGCCGCCTCAAGGAAACTGCTCCTTTCCAGGTTGCCAGCATTCCTGGAAAACCTGAACAGAGTCTCGGGACCTGGCAGGAAAAGGACTGGATCTTTCCTTGAATGGTAGAGGGGAAGTGGCGGGTTCTCCGGAAGTTCGTAGAAAACATCCGGTGGAATCCTCAGGGATGGGAGCCCATGCAGCTGCGGAATCCTGTAGAAAGTGTTCGTTTCTTCGAATCTTGTCAGCGGTCCCAGATCCATGCCGCTTGACATCAGAACAATCGGCCTGAATATGTCGTACCAGTTAAACAGGGGATCTGTGTGCAGAGCCTGCCCATCAAAAAGATCCTCGTAAATTGCAGTCTCATCCGCAATGAGATCGTTGAGTTCGCCCGCCGATAATGATCCTCTCTCCCAGCGTCCAATTCTCACCCGCAGTTTCTCGCTCTTTGGATAAATTCCATGTACAAATCCTTCCATTCTAACCATTTAAATACTCTCCAATATGTTGCTTGTAACTTGTCTGCTCCACCAGGAAAATCTGAATCCTGCCCCAATTTCCACCTTCTCGGAGGATGCTGGATTGATGCCAGAATTTTGATGGTTCATATTTCCAGAAATTTCATAGCCACCATTTTTTACTCCGGCAGACATGCTGTTTGAGCCAGCCAGGCTTGTGGATTTATATGATAATGAGCCTTCATTCTGCTGCGTCCTATATAGCCTATACCCCATAGCATTTCTACTGCAATTGCCGTGGTGCGGCCTGTAAAGTATGATGGCCATGGATTCAGCCGGCCTCAAGAAATAACTGGAAAACATCTCCCTGTGAGCTTTCAATTGTATGTTCATGAGATTGTGATGGTTGATAATAATTAATTATTAAAAAATGATTGTGGGTAATCTGAGAAGTTGAGTTTATACCCGGCATTCAAACTTCGAACCTGACGCCCTGGGCCAGTGGAAGATCCCGTCCGTAGTTTATTGTAACAGTCTGTCTCCTCATATACAGTTTCCAGGAATCGCTTCCACTTTCCCTGCCAGCTCCAGTCTCCTTCTCACCGCCGAACGCCCCACCTATTTCAGCACCGGCAGTACTGGTGTTCACGTTGGCCAGCCCACAGTCAGAACCTCGTGCAGACAGGAAATATTCCTCCTCACGCATATCTGTGGTGAATATGGCAGATGAAAGTCCCTGAGGGACTGCATTGTGAATCTCAATTGCCTCCTCAATGGTCCTGTACTTGAACACGTAGAGCAGAGGACCGAAGGTTTCCTGTTTTGTGATCTCCATCCCCGGGTTAGCCTCGATAATGGCGGGATTCACGTAAAAACCCTTTTCAAGCCCTGGGACCTTAATTCTCTTTCCCCCTGTGACCAGTTTTCCACCTTCCTTCACAGCTTCAGCTATTGCTTTCTCGTATGTTGATATTGCGCCGTCATCAATGAGCGGGCCAACAAGGACGCCATTGCTCCTGGGGTTTCCTATTTTCACATTTGCATATATATCCTTGAGCTTTGCCAGGAATTCATCATAGATCTTTTCATGAACAACAACGCGGCGTGTGCTTGTGCAGCGCTGCCCCGCTGTAGCCAGTGCGCCAAATGCAACGCCCTTCAATGCGAGCTTCATGTCTGCTCTGTCAGAAACTATGGAACAGTTGTTGCCGCCAAGTTCAAGTATTGCACGGCCAATTCTTCTGGCCACGTTTTCGTATATGGTCCTGCCAGTTTTTGTTGAACCGGTGAATGATACCAGCTTGAGTCTCGGATCATTGGATATCCACTCTCCTCCTTCAGATCCTCTGCTTGCCACCAGTGAGAATATCTGCGGAGCTCCTTCTCTCTCCAGAACACCGGTGATGACCTTCATAACCCCCACTGCTGCAAGGGAGGCCTTGGTTGATGGTTTCCATACCACAGTATCACCACAAACGGCAGCAACCATGGCGTTCCAAGACCACACTGAGGATGGAAAGTTGAACGCACTTATTACTGCAATGGGCCCCAGTGGCTGCCACTGCTCATACAGCCTGTGATCTGGCCTTTCGCTGGCCATGGTAAGCCCGTACAACTGTCTGGATAATCCTGCTGCAAAATACGCGACATCAATCATTTCCTGGATCTCGCCTTCGCCCTCACTTGTTGTCTTTCCGGCCTCAAGGGTTACCAGCGCACCAAGGTCCTTCTTCTTTTTTGCCAGTTCGTCACCGATTGCCTTTACGATTTCTCCTCGCTTGGGGGCAGGAATTTTACTCCACTCGTCAAATGCCTTCTGTGAATGCCTGACTGCCTCTTCGTACTGCTCCTTCGTGGCCAGGAATACGGTCGCATTGTGCTTCCCATCAACCGGGCTGATTGAATCATACCTGCTGTCTCCGGCTTTAGGATACCATTTGCCTGCAAAAACTCCTGAGTTCGTTTCATCAATTGCTACGCTCTTCAGTGTGTCTCTCCTGAATGCGTCAAAATCATTTTCCGGCATACTGGTTAATGGAAAAGCCCTGAATATTTTTTGCTATTCTCATAACAACAGCCATAAATACTGTTTGTTAAGCGTGAGCCCCAGGAACCTCTCTGCTGCCAGTTATTCAGCTCAGTTCCTCAATCCTTTCCACAACAATCATTGCAAGTTCCATCAGCAGATCCAGGTCGGGAGATCGCTCAGACATATGCAGTGCTTTCAGAGCTTTCTGCGAGTATGCCTTGGCTATTGAAAAAGAGTAATCTATTGCACCAGTCTTGACCATCAGGTCCTTGAACCGATCGTCAACAGAACGATCGTCTCCAACCCTCAGTGCGCTTAATATCTCATCCTTTGCGGATCTGTCTGCGTTCTTGAGCGTGTATATTATGGGTATTGTTATGGCATTGTGCTTAACATCTGCAAATACGGGCTTTCCAAGTTTGGACGAATCCCCCACTATATCAAGAATATCGTCAGTCACCTGAAATGCCATGCCCAGATTGAAAGCAAACTCCTGAAGGCTCCTGGACACTTCTGGGGAAGCTTTTGCTGCAGTGGTGGCCCCCATGGCACATGCCTCAAAGAAATGGGCTGTTTTGTTGCTTATGATCTCAAGGTAGGTCTCCTCAGTCAGGTCCATATTGCCAAGGTTTATTGCTTCAAGCGTCTGCCCTTCCGCCAGTCTGCTTGAGGCGTCAGCCATTATTTTGGATACCACGGGGCCGTATCTGGAACCCATCTCGTAAGCCTTTGCAAACAGGTAGTCCCCCACAACAATGGCATGGTTCAGTCCATACACATTATTCAGTGTGGCCCTGCCTCTCCTGGTGGAGGAATCATCAATTATATCATCATGAATAAGGCTGGCAGTGTGAATAAGCTCGTAGCCAGCTGCCAGATCCAGAATTTCAGAATATGGGTTGTCCGAGCTGACTTCGTAAGCGAGAATTGTCAGTAGAGGGCGAAATCTCTTTCCGCCGGCTTCAATGGTATACTTTGCCATCTCGTACAGGTTCTTCTGATCAGTTTTGATGATCTCCAGAAGCCTGAGATTAACCTCGTCCACTTTTCCATGAAGCCCAATTTCCCAGTCAACAAAGTTCTTCATATACCCACTAAGCTTGTCCTTAATGCCAACTCAAAATTTAATGGTTGTTAAGGATTTTTTTGATATTTTTATGAACAGGCAAAATAGCCGGAATTAAGAAAGGAGAAACTAAATTCTTTACCTATCTTGTGAGGGTTATCTCAATGGACGAAACGTTTGATTCTCCCCTCTCTCCCTGGAGGACCTCTGTTTCTACCTTGATATTCCCGTATTTTGCGTCCTGAATGAACTTGTGCCTTGTGATCTCTGCAATGTCAACGGCCTTGCTGATGGCCTTGCCTCTTGCCTTGATGGTGATGTGGTCGACATTGTTATTGAACTGCGTTACAACGGCAAGAACATAGTTCATGGTTGGTTTCTTTCCGACAAAAATGATATTCTCTTCTGCCATGATGTTGCCTCCTTGTTCTGATTAGACCTGAATATATAATTATATCGAAGATAGGACCGTGATACTCAGTGGAGCCTCACAAGAGTGTCGGTACTTTTGACGCCGTCCATTGACCTGACACCATCTACAAGCTTGTTGAGTTCATCCAGGGTTTTGCAGTATGCCCGGATAACAAGATCAAACCTTCCAGAAAATTCGAAAATCTCGTCGAATTTCTTTGATAGTGTGTTGTAAATTTCCATGGATTTCTTGGGTTCCGTCTTTATGAGAACGAGCCCCTCAACGCCTTCGCTTCTCAGCACAACCGTGAATCTTTTTATGACTCCGTCCTTGACTAGTTTTTCTATCCTCTTGCGTATTGTGCCTTCGGACACATTGAGCTTCCGGGCAATTTCCGAATTTGACCTCCGGGAGTCGGATTTCAGCAACTCCAGTATTGCCCAATCCTTGTCGTCCACAATGACGTATAGTATCCGGAATATAATGTCTTTCCACGCCGTTATGACTACAGTTTTTTATATATCAAAATAAATATAGACGTATTAATTCAGATTTATCGGTAAAGAGTCTGCCCACGGTTGTCGTCCTGTTTTTCCCCCTTCTTTATAAGGTCCCTGGGAACTTTCATCATCCTGATTATGTTTGTGGCCTGCACCATGTACATTGGAAGACCAGTATTCTGATCATTTCCATTTCTCATTATGGCCACGATCTCCATCTTAATCTGAATGACTGATCCGTCCTTTAGCTTCACTGTTATCCACTTGGGCTCCTCGTCGATTTCGAATTCAACAAGTTCCCCTCCCGGAGGAATATTGCCTGGCATCATAATTGTGTAACTGATTAATACTTTTAAATCTCTCTACCACAGAAAGTTCCCTTAGACTTATGGATATTATTTTACACCTAGACAGATCTTGAGAGTTTTTGCTTCAAGATCATAGTAACCTCTTCACCTATCTTTCCATATGGACTTACTGCACATATAGCTGCTGGCAGAATCTCATCGGGCTTGAATTCCCCTCGGCCCGAAAGTACTCTGTCCCTCATGCTGAACCACCTGACTTTACTGATGCAGGCGTGCATGAAGCAATATGCAATACGACCACTTTCACTTCTGCCTGCCGGCGGTCAGGGATATCAAGTGTTTGTGGTACAGATAGGCCTGCTTTCATCCTCTCTTGCGAAAAGGGAATTCCCGCCCTCAAATGTAAAATCTGTTGCATAATTTTCGGAGAAGTTGATCATAGAATTGCATAAGATATATCACAATGATGAAAATGGATCAAATCAGAAGATTCATGACGTTGCGGGTAACTCCTGATTTCAATTTATTTTGAACACAAAATCGCGTGCCTTGACAGATCTTGCATGCTCTTCATCCTGAAGGATTGGATGCTCCCATTTTTCTTCTGTTTTTGATTTCATCCCTCACAGGTCTGGTGGTTTCTCGGAAACCAATTCCTATAATCTGACCACGGATCAGGTACATCTCCCGCCTGGTGTCGAAATCCTTCCAACTAATGATTGCGTGGAGAAGTTTCTCGCATGAAATTTCAAGCTTTAACGGTGTCTGAGATTCCTGTCATTCATCCACGTCGCAGGATAAGGGGATTTCCTGTTATGATCATTGTAACAGGAACAGAATCTTGCATTTCGGATGTGAGGTTAGTCCAGGATTTACCAGCCATCTAAATTCTGATTTCATTTTCATAAATTTCTGATACGTATTCTGCTATTGCAGGAGATGAGGTTAGTCCTGGTGACTCGATTCCAATGAGGTTTATGAATCCGAATAGATTTCGGTCTGCCGCATGCCTTATGATGAAATCTGCAAATCCTCCATGACCCCCATCGAGTTTTGGCCTTATGCCCGATGAATCAGGCTGTATGGTTCTGAGGGATATAGACGGTAGAAATCTCTGAACATCCTTTCGGAATTCCTCCTCATTTGATTCGACCCGGTAATCTATCATTCTCACTGGGTAAGCATTTGGGCCCATTTTCACAGATCCTGCCATATCTGGAGTGAGGTGTATTCCCAGGCCTGCACCCTTTGGAACAGGATAGACCAGCATTTTGACCGGTGGATTGCCTGTTATCCTGAAGTAATCACCCTTGTAGTAATGCTGCACGTAACCAAGCCTGTTCACATCAAGGCCCACCATGGCGGCAACCTTGTCTGCATTAAGTCCGGAACAGTTTATCACCGTATCAGCCCTTATATGGAAAACTCTATTAGCGCTTATTCCAGAGATTTCATAGTCTGAGCCTGTACTTCTCAGACCCGTGACTTCGGTGTCCAGAGAGAGCGATGCCCCATTTTCAATGGCTTCACCCAGAAAATGCTGCATGAGATCGTCAGGTTCCAGTATACCGGTAGATGGGGTATAAAGCGCCCTTTCCGCCTGAATGTTTGGTTCCATCCTGGCCACTTCGTCACCGTCAAGCATCCTGAGCCCCTCCACACCGTTGTCTTCTCCCATTTTCATCAGTCTTTCAAGTTCCCTGATCTCGGATTCGCCAGTGGCAACAGTCAACTTACCAAGACGTTTGTATGGTATTCCATATTTTCTGCACATTTCATAGATCATGGAATTGCCCCTGACACAGAGCATTGCCTTAAGCGATCCTGTTGGATAGTGAATTCCGGAATGGATAACGCCGCTGTTGTGGCTGCTGGTTTCCTGACCATATTTCCTGTTTTTTTCAAGAACAATGACGCCATCGTTAAGTTCCGATAGCCTGGCTGCGATTGCAAGCCCAACAACACCCGCCCCTATGACCACAATTCTTGTTTTTTCCATTATCAGCCTCCATACGTAAGCTATGCTAGTGCCAAGATAGATGTTATATGCTTTAAAGAGCTTGAGTTTAAGACCTATTGTAACGGTCCTTTAATTTTATGGAAGCGATATCCCTCTATAGATTGACCATGTGCCCCGGTTAACACCATTTGATTATCCACTTGTGGTGTCTCAAGGCCATAATTCATCCTCCAATGAGTATTTTTTGGCTTCTCCAATTTCTGGAGCCTTGGCACCTTTCAAGGAGAGAATGCAGTCCCTGTGTTTTATTGCACTCTTCTCGAATGAGACTTTGTCAAGCTTTTTGGAAGGCTTCAGTGTAATTCCATCATTAATGCTCACTATGATATAACAAAGATCGCATTCTCCCTCTCTCACGCTAGCAGCGTCATGAAAGCGTGGCCAGAAGAGCTTTTTTCATGAGATCAGCAATATTGATATTCATTTCATTTTTGCAGAATATGGCTATTATGCTGATTGCGTCAGTAATTAATCTTTTCTTGTTATTTCCAGTTTTCAGAAATGTACTGAAAAGCTAAGACAAACAGGGAATCTATCCTGTCCGCTATAGATTTAAAAAATGAAATTGCACTTAGTTGGTATGGAAATCTGTATATGTTACATGAACTACATATTCCTTTAAATACGTAATATGCATAAACAAGAAACACATGGATAAACACATATTAAACAGACTAAGGGAGAAAATCCTGGATCGCGGTTCGATTAGAAACCTCCCCGATAGAACACTTCAAGAATCCTCTATTCTTAATACGTGGGGAACAAACGCAATAGAGGGGAATACCCTCACTTTAGATGAAGTAACGACAGTAATTGAAAGGGGTATGACTGTACCAAACAGGCCTGTCAGGGACCTCCTTGAGACCATTCAGCATCAATCTGCCTTCAGTGAAGTGGTGAAAGGGACAATTTCAGATGTGAACATGCAAAGTGCATTAACCTTACATAAGATTATTTTCAGCGGAATCCTTATTGATGCCGGAAAATGGCGAACAGTGAATGTAAGAATTACCGGTTCAAAACACGCCCCTCCTAGGGTGGAGAAACTCCTTTCTTTGCTCAGTGGGTGGGAAAATGAATACACTGCCATGGAAATGAACAGGATGGATGTTTTTTCTCAAGCAGCAAAAATGCATTATGGTTTTGAGTCTATACACCCGTTTTCAGATGGAAACGGGAGAGTTGGGAGATTGTTGCTCAATATACACTTCCTCAACCATAACTGGCCATTCATCAACATCCTTCCTCAACATAGAAGAGATTACCTCAACGCACTTGAGAGGTCTGGATCTGAGGGTACAGCTGAACTAAAGGCTTTCCTGGAGATAAATATGGCAAGATCTATGATCTTTCTTCTAGATAAAGTGGGTTCCGAGGAAGATACGCTCCAGTCGCTGAATGAATTGAGAAAGACCTCTGGAATAGATTACTCATCGAAGTATATTGCCCTCAGAATAACACAAGGAGAGATCCCTGGAATCCGCCTTAACAGGGAATGGAAGACCAGTGTAGCAGCAATCAACCTTTATCGCGAGGCTAAAGAGAAGGAGTGAGCGCTTTCCTTTACCTCAAATTAATTCAAAACAGTGCAGTCTCCATTAAAACATAGTGTCCTGAATTCAAATCTCAATACAAGATACATTCCTACTAATCATCAAATTTCAGCACTTTTAATATATTCCCGGAGTATAAACCGATTGATTGCGAGGGTAACAAAGCCTGGCCAACTGTGCAGGACTTAAGATTCTGTCCCGTAGGGGTTCGTGGGTTCAAATCCCATCCCTCGCATATATGGTCTCTTATGAGAAACAGTCAGTGCTGTGGAATGCTTTAATCCAATATCACATAGGCGCTGGAAAAGCTGTCATAAATTGTTGAGTCAGAAAAAAAGAAGAGGTTTATGTGAAAATTAGAGTTTTATTTCCGAAAGATTTGCTCCCCGCGTCTCCCTGGACAGGAGTGCTGAAACAAGGATGAACAGCTCGCCAATAATCACAAAAATCCCCCACCATTCAAAAAAAGTGGCTGCAGCAAAACTGACTATGAGCAGCAGGAAGACTGTGCTCCAGTTTCCCAGGATGAAACCTCCATTGAAGCCAAGGCCAGTTCCTGTGCTTCTTACTTCAGTTGGATATTTTTCACTGAGGAAGGCTGGTATTACCCCATAAATCCCGGTGGTCAGGAATGCTATGACGCTGGCAAATATCAGTGATCCTGTAAAACCCAGGTCATGCCTCATGATGAGGAATGTCATAGGTATCGCAGCAATTATGGCCAGCACCGAGAATATTATCATGATCATGCGCCGGCCAATGATGTCACTCAAATAACCTGACAGCACGTAACCTACCAGTGAAACCAGGATGGCTGTGATCACCACATATATGAAATACGGAAACTTCAGGAAGCCGTTAACGGAAAGCACTGTGGGGAAGAATCCAAGCGTGAGGCCATAGACCCAGGCTATCCCGGTCATGGCAAGAATTCCCATGATAATCTCGTACACAAGCCTCTTGTTTTTGAACAGAGTTCCCATGGAGACCTGCTTCGCCTTGTTCCTGGTATCAAGCCACATGGCTGATTCAGGCATTTTTAGACGGATTACAAGCCCTATGACTGCTGGCACTATGCCTATCCAGAACATCCAGCGCCATGCTGTAATAGTAAACCCGGTTCCGGGAAATACATAATGGAGGTACAGGAAAATGATTGCAGCAAGAGTATATCCCAGGGGATATCCGCTCTGAATTGCAGCGCCCCAGATGCCGCGTTTCGCTCCTTTCACGGACTCCATCAAGATGGATGAACCATTTCCGTATTCTCCCCCTGCAAATATTCCCGTGATTATCCTGAAAAAGAAAAGCAACAGCGGGGCAGCTATTCCAACAATGGCATACACCGGCAGGAAACCAGTGGCAAATGTTATAAGACCAAGTCCAAGAAGCGTGATAGTCATTGTATTTTTGCGGCCTATTCGATCTCCAAGCCTTCCAAATATCAGGCCTCCCACTGGCCTGAAAATGAATGTTGTCGTGTAGATGCTCCACGTCCCTATTATTGCAAGCCCATCATTTGCAGGGAAGAACTGGTTTGCAATTACAGGTACCAGCAGGAACATCATGCTGAGATTGAATGCGTCCATTATCCAACCGGCTATGGCGCTGGGGTATACTGACCACGCGTTGACTCTTGTTGGCGATTGATTTGAAATTTCCATTGCCAGGGGAGCAATTCTGCGCATTAAAATCTGGTTGCATTTATCCTGCAGTTAGCCGCTTCATGATACTGCTGACTGCTACTGGAAAAGTATGTCAATGGGTAGGGTTTACCTGCATTTCTTTAATGCTTTGCCGAAATATTGAATCTTACCTGTCCGCCTGATCACTGAGCGCAATCTCTATCTTTGACAGTATTGACCTGAATTCGGCAGATTCTTCCGGGGAAAGATTCCTTAAAACGAGCTCTATGAGCTTGTTGTATACCTTTATCCCCTGCGCAAGGGCCTCATTCCCATATTCAGTTATTGAAACTTTGATTATTCTTCGATCTGTGGCACTCCTTACTTTTGTCACGTACCCTTTCTTTTCAAGCTCATCTACAACCCCGGTTATCCATGGCCCCGTAACATCATTCTCCGTGGCCAGTGAGTTCATGGTTGTGTCGTGATCCTTTGAGAGTGAAAAAAGTACCCTCAGTTCCGTGGGCTTTATGCCAATTTTCTCAAGCTCCCGCTCTATGAGCTTCTTTCCATTCCTGAAGACACGGGAAAATATGTGCCATAGATCGATTGTATCCAGATCGCAGGATGATTCCTTCTTTTCTTCAGTCAACTGATTCCTCCGCAGTGTTCAATCTTGCGTTATCCCTCTTATTTATAACATCATCTGCAGTTAAATCTTTCCCTGATGATTTGGCCTCTGGATCGATATTGGCCTCCTGGGCCTTTGACATGCCAGGGCTGCTCAAGGGAGATTGTACTGCACTATCACTCTTTTCCTTCATTTCGGCAGTTGTTGATTCACCGTATATGTATCTTTTTCCTCTGAGCGCCGATAGAAGGGCTGCCATTGCGAATATTGCTGCACCTATGTAGAACGACATCCTCAGGGCCCCCATGAAGGCCCCGGCCAGGGCATGCGGGAACCAGGTCTTACCTTCAAGGTATGTCACAACACCTGGATTCAGAATGGAAGAGACCGATCCCTTTGGAAACAGTCCCAGTATGGTGGCAACCGGGTTATATCCAAGGAAGGCTGAAAACAGTGCTGAAGTGGGTGGAATCTTTATGAAAAACGGGATGAGCTCAGGAGCTCCAGCCTGACCAAGTGCCACTGTAAATGCCGATGGGAGTTTTGATGTGAGCGATACGAGAACTATGGTGAAGAATATGCCCATGCTTGCAGTCTGGCCTGTGTTCTGCAGTGTGGCTCTCATGCCTGAAGCAACGCCACGAAGCTGCGGCTGAACTGAGTTCATAATTGCCGTTATATTTGGGGCCGCGAATAGACCCATCCCTGAACCCATCATAAACAGCATTGCACCGAAAACAGGATATGAAAAATTATAGCTCAGGGTTGAAAGCAGTATGAAGGAGACGGCACTGATTGCCATTCCGATTGTGGATATTGTCCTGGCACCTGCCCTGTCTGAGATAGCACCGCTGATTGGACCCAGAACAACGAAGCCTGCCATCATGGGTATCATGTATATGCCTGCCCAGAAAGGAACGCTTGTGTATGAGTACCCATGGAGAGGGAGCCAGACTCCCTGCAGAAGGATTATGATCATGAACATTGCCCCGCCCATGCCCATTGATTGCAGCATCCCTGCAACGCTCCCTGTGGTGAACGCTCTGTTCTTGAAAAGTGAGAGGTTGAACATTGGCTGTGCTACAACCCTCTCAACAAGCACGAATGCCACAACCATTGCAAACCCTGCAATTATGGATGTTATGACCCATGGGTTTCCCCAGCCCATTGATGACGTCCCGTAGGGCATCAGGCCGTATGTAATGCCCAAAAGGATAAGTGTGAGTCCGCCAGCAAATGTAATATTTCCAGCAATGTCAATCTTCTGTTCCTTGTGCCTTATGGAGTGGTCTTTAAGTTTGAGGTATGACCACACTGTTCCAAGTATGCCCACGGGCACACTCACCAGAAATACGTACCTCCAGTTAATTGTGGCAAGAAGACCCCCAAGAATCAGGCCCACCAGTGATCCGGCCAGAGCAGCTATCTGGTTTATGCCCATGGCCTTGCCACGTTCTGTTGGGCCAAAGCTGTCCGTTATTATTGCAGCTGAATTGGCGAAGAGGAATGATCCCCCTATTGCCTGTACCATACGGAATATTATGATCTCCTGGGCACCAAGGTCACCCTTGTTGGGTGTTATGAAAAGCAGTATTGATCCAACCGTGAAAATCAGGAAACCGAAGTTGAAGAGCCTTACCCTTCCAAAAATATCTGAGAGCCTGCCCACGGTGACAAGCATCACGGCTGTAACAACCATGTAGCCCATAAGTATCCAGAGAAGGTAAACGAAGGAACCTGATGAGAATGGATCTATATTTATGCCACGGAATATTGCAGGTAGGGATATCAGCATGATGGTGCTGTTGATCGAAGCCATCAGCACTCCAATTGTGGTATTTGACAGTGCAACCCACTTATATTGTACCATCTTATCAGCAGGGAATTTGCTTTTGCTATAAATAATTAGTTAGTTAGAAATTAGGAATGGTTTTATAATCGCTGGATATTGCTGTCCCATTATGATTTCAGGTAAAGTTGCTGCACTCATAGCAGTGGTGATGCTTGTTGCATTCAGCGGAATAACATATGAAACAATTTCCCATGG
>DAJC01000004.1 GCA_002498845.1 Thermoplasmatales archaeon UBA509
GTCTGCAGAGACTATGGTTTAATCAAAATGGATTGTTCCTCCTCATGAAGTACTAGAGATGACTGGAATCCCGTGGATTAGGATAACATTCTTCTGCGGTCACTGGGCTACTCTTCATAATACCGTGGTAAACTGGAATCAAGGAACGGTGAACTTGATCTTTTTGGCCCGTCTCAATTGCATCAGTTTTCCGAGCATTCTTTCAATTACAGTGCCTCCGTCAACACATCTGATGTTATCTCCGGGTTTCCTGTTTCCTTAAGAGGTCTGTCCTGATTGAAATACAGGCTGCCCGATAGCAGGTTTCATTGTCATTATTATCTGGATGTTTCCCGCTTGCAGTTTAACCGCATTCCAGGATCGTGGCCTCCATGCTCAAAAAACTGTTAACACTCCTTAATGACAATATATGCACTGTGGCGTTTTTTCAGTCATTAATTATTTATCCGCTACATCCTTCTGGAGCGACACATGGCCATTTTTAAGCACAGTGCCGCACATCTTGCTGTAGTGATCATACTGATCATTTCAGTCATACCGATTCATTCCGGCAGCTTGCTGAATACAGATAAGGCAAGTCCTTTTCCTGTAATATACAACACGAATTACATGGCGGCACATACCACAGGTATGGAGCCAACACGCACAGTTTACTATCTGGGTTCAAACCTGTCGGTTCCTGCCAACAGCACATATACATTCAATGATTATGGCGTGTTAGCTGAGTCCCTATCATTGCCATCCATAAACATAAGCGTTTACGGCAAATTTGAACTAATAAATTCAACCCTAGGTATACTCAATGCCACCTACAATACTGTGTACGCAATCAATATAATCCTTCACGCCGGTTCGTCATTGCTGATTGACAATTCAACTTTAGATTTTCCCGGTATGCTGGATGCAAACAGATCGAACATTGAAATTGATAATTCGACTATTGAATATCCCTCTGTTAACAATTCAGACCCTCTGGCTTCTAAATATCTGGGAGAGAATTTTTCCTATTCAACTGTAAGCATCATGAACAGTTCTGTCTCCGGGCTGATCCATCAGCGTGAATCGTATGAATTTCCTGCTGCCCGTATGTTCGTGAATCAGGCCAACTTCCAGGAGTTTTCGGCCAATGGAACTGTTCCCCTGAAGAACCCCGTAAGCTTCTATTCCAGGGATGTTCTGATGAACGGCATTCATCTGGATGTTTCGTATACGGGCACAGGCAACGAATCCAGTGATGATCTGTTACTGGAGGTTGACGGAAACGTTGTGCAGAAATATTTGCTGCCATATGATACTGAAAACGCCTCAGAATTGTCTGAAACCATTTACGGAGGCATGTTTGTTCATACAGCCCAGTGGTTCGGCAGCAGGTCTAATTTCAGCCTTGTTCTGCAGGAAAACTCACCTTATCCTATTGGAATAACCAATGTAACACTGACGCTGGAATCCAATGACACTGTTCATGCAAAGGGATACAATGCATATGACCTGATGCTTTACAGCAGCACAGCTGAAATCATGAACACCTCACTTGCTCTGAATTTCAGGAGCAACACTGTTGGTCTTGGTATTCCCGACTTCATTGCAAACCATATCCTTGCAACAAATTCCACCATAATCTGGACTGATTCATCAGTCTCCGGCCATAATGATTATAATGCATCACCTTTCCAGCTGAACAACTCCACCGTTTACATGTACAGGTTGGCCAGGGTTATACCAGAGAATCATGGGGCGATTGTGAATAATTTCAGGTACTCCATCTCACCGGTGACTCCTCTTCCGTATTCCATGCTGGATAACAGGGGCGTAAATATAACGCAGTACAGGTCTCTGTCCAGCAACACATTCATGGCCATCTCTGGAATACAGGTAAACTCCTCATATCTGTACACTGGGGGATATGAACTGAACTGGGGAACGAATGACACCACAATATCGTTTGAACCCTTTCCTGAACTTCCTTATGGTGCAGCCGGCATAAATCTAAGCGTTCCTGCCCCTGTTGTTACCTTGAAGATTAGCAAGGCTATGCTGTACAGTGGTAACCTGACGGTAAATATGACATACAGTGCTTATGCCGGACAGGGGCAGTCACTTAATGGAACCGTGGAGATTCTTGCAGTGGATGAAAACGGTATCATAAATAATGTTTGGCAGGTACCAATTTTCGGTCTGGAGTCCCAGAACATTTCCCTGAAATATCATATGGGCAACGGTCAGAATCCAGTGCAGATCAGAGGAGAATTTTTGTCGGATCAAATGTATGCAATTTCCGGTTTGTCAGTTGAATCCTCTTCCATAGATGTTGAGTACCCGGCTAACAGTTCCATCCGGATACAGGTGTCAGTTAATGGATATGAACCTGGTACCATATGGATACTGGAATATGGCGAAAGATATTTCATTTCAAATTCCTCGTCACTGAATTTCAACAGTTCGGCAAACCTCACACCCACCATAATACCGCCAGCCGGGTACCGAACCAGCAATGTAGCCATATCCTACGAAGCTAACCGTACTGAATTCATTGTTATCAGCTTTTCCGAAATAAAAGAGACTGTCACATTCGTTGAGGATATTGCACTGCCCGGTCGTCAATGGTCAGTACTTCTTGCAGGCAGGAACTATTCAACCACTGATTCAATGCTGAACGTGAGCCTGGAGCCGGGTGTCTATAATTATCAGGTTAATGCACCTGCCGGCATGGCAGTCAGGAATTCGTCCGGCATAGTTAACATAACTGATTCCAATACCACAGTCAGGTTAGCATTCTTCCACAGTTACTCGCTCATCACTTTTCTGTCCAATGCGGCCAGGCAGACTGTTTTCTACGCCTTCCTTGCAACAGCGGTTGGAATCATGGTAACAGGCTTTTCAATGCGGCAAAAACGCTCATGGTACATCTGCAGGTCCTGTGGCGTTTCAGTGGAGAAAGGCAGGAAATATTGCGATAAATGTGAAAGGGAGAGAAGATAGAATCAAAGAGGCTTTATCCGGAAAAGCAATTCTATGTTCATGATAATTGCAGATGTCACATTCTATCCGGTAGGGAAAGGAGAATCAGCCGGGGATACTATCCGCAGGGCCGTAGAAATCATGGAAAAGTCAGGAGTACACTGCTATCCAAACAGCATGGCAACAGTCCTGGAAGCAGCCACCCTGGATGAGATATTCAATGCCATAAAGAGTGCTGAAAGCGAGATACTCAGAAATGGGTTCAAACGGGTGGAGACCATAATAAAGATAGACCACAGGACGGATAAGGAAAACACGGTGAAGCACAAACTGGATCGCATAGGGGTTTCCCACTGATGGAAGCAGGTTTCCTGAGGCCTGCCCTGTTCATAGATCGTGATGGTACAATCAACAGGGACTGTCCTTACTGCCACGATCCAGCGCAGCTGCACGTTTTCAGAAATGCCGTCCGTGTCATGAAACACTATCAGCAGAGAGGTTTCTTTATTATCATTATAACCAACCAGTCCGGCGTGAATCGAGGTTATTTCACTGAAGATGATCTGGGGAGATTCAACACAGCCCTCATAAAGCGCCTGGCACACATGGGTGTCAGAATAGATGCCATTTACTACTGCCCGCACAGGCCAGATGAGGGATGCAGATGCAGGAAGCCAGGGACAGGGCTCATAGAAAAGGCAATGCAGGATTTTCCAATAGATCTGGAGCATTCAGTGATGGTGGGCGATAGGGATGATGTGGATGGGGAAATGGCAAGGCGCCTCGGGATCGAATTTCTGGACATTTCACGTGCCAAACTGTTCTGAGAGAGGCTTAACGTGATCAATTTTGCCAGATATTATGTGATGAAATAGAAAGAATTTATGGTCTGTCATTGAATTATGTCTGTATAGTTTATAGGTAAAGGATTTATATCTGAAGGTAATTTCACGGAATATGGTAAAATATAAGTGGGTTGCGCTTTCCAACACCACAATGGGTGTTTTGATGGCCACCATTAACGGCACCATCACCCTCATATCATTACCTGCAATATTCAAGGGAATACATCTGAGCCCATTTGCCTCGGGGTCTTTCATTTATCTGCTGTGGATCCTCATGGGATTCAACATTGTCACAGCAGTTCTTCTGGTGACATTTGGAAGACTCTCAGATATTTTCGGCAGGGTCAGGTTATTCAATTTTGGTTTTGCAATATTCACGGCCGGTTCGGTTCTGCTCTACCTTACGCCAGGTACCGGCGTGGCGGCAGCCCAGTATCTTGTTGCAATGAGGATAGTGCAGGGAGTCGGTGCGGCTTTCCTGTTTTCGAACAGCTCCGCAATAATCACGGATGCATTTCCTGTCAATGAGAGGGGAAAGGCACTTGGTATCAATCAGGTGGCTGCGCTGGGTGGATCGTTCATTGGGCTGATACTTGGCGGAGTGCTCTCCGTTATCAACTGGAGGTACATATTCCTTGTAAGCGTTCCAGTTGGGTTGTTCGGGACAATCTGGAGCATGGCTAAGCTCAAGGACACCGCAATGAAGGAGACCGGCCAGAGAATAGACTACGCCGGAAATATCACATTCGGCGCAGGCATCACCATTCTGCTTGTAGCTGTGACATACGGTCTCCTTCCATATGGGAAGGACACAACCGGCTGGTCAAATCCGCTTGTCATTGCATCGCTGGTGGTCAGTGTGGCACTGCTTGTTGCGTTTCCCTTCATTGAAAGAAGGGTCAGGCAGCCCATGTTCAGGCTCTCTCTTTTCAGGAGCAGGGCATTTTCTGCCGGTAATTTTGCATCGCTTCTTTCCGCTGTTGGAAGAGGTGGTGTCATGATCATGCTGGTCATACTTCTACAGGGAATCTGGCTACCGCTTCACGGGTACTCCTATGCATCCACGCCATTCTGGGCCGGGATAGCCATGCTTCCAATGACTGCCGGATTTATGATAATGGGGCCTTTATCAGGCGCAATTTCTGACAAGCATGGGGCAAGAGTCCTTGCCACTGCGGGTATGTTCATAGTGGGAATCATGTTCTTTGTGCTGTCCACAATGCCCTACAATTTCAACTATGTGGAATTCGGGATAGCTCTGTTCATAATGGGAATGGGAAATGGAATGTTTGCTGCCCCAAATACGGCCGCCATAATGAATTCAGTTCCAGCTGAATCAAGGGGGGCCGCCTCCGGCATGATGACCACACTCCGGAATGCAGGTCAGACGGCAAGCATGGGGATGTTCTTCACAATAGTGATAGTTGCTTTGGCAGCTGGCATGGGTGCGTCGTTCACCAATGCTCTGTCATCCCTTGGCGTGTCAAATGCGGCCTATTATGGCTCAATTCTGGGCAAAGAGCCCCCCACCATAGCCCTCTTCTCAGCTTTCCTTGGAGAAAATCCAATGCAGACAATAATATCTGCTAGTCCCATCCTTGCGAGCGGCCTTCACAGCTATACTTCAGTACTGTATGGAAAGTACTGGTTCCCCAGTGCTCTGGCTCCAGCATTCATAGGTGCACTTAGAGATGCATTCTACGTTGGAATGTCCTTGTCCTTCGTTGCTGCGGTTGTGTCCCTGCTTAGGGGAAAGAAATATGTGGATGAAGGGGCGCATTATGTTTCCGATGACCGTGGAAATGGCCCCTCTGCTTCATCCGGAACAGTTCAGGTACAACCCCGTGATGATGGGATTTCAGGTGGGCCGACAATAAAGTCGTCAAACATGAGGAGGTAATTAAAATGGATGAAGAAAGAAAGCAGTCAAGTCTTGAGCTATGGAGGCTAATAACCTCAATAAACAAAACATGGTCAAGGCAGGTTGAGAAGAGGCTCTCCGACAATGGACTGTCAATAATGGAGTTCAGGATTCTAAAAACCCTCAATAACCAGGGGCCACAACCCATGATAAGGCTGGCCGAAGCCAACATGATCACTCAGGGGTGGGTCACAAATATTGTTGACAAACTGGAGGAAAAGGGATTGGTTCACCGCCTGAGGAGCCAGGACGACAGGAGGGTTATCAATATCGTGACCACGGACCGTGGTAGCTCTTTTTACAGGGAAATCAAGGATCTGCATGAGAAATTCATCATAGATACACTGGATTTTCTCTCTCCGGAAGAAATGAACAACGTGAAGTGTATACTCACACGGGTTGAGGAGCAGCTCACATCCAGTGTTTCACGGCAGTCACCAGTCGCCGTGGCGGACACAGATCCAAAATAGTTGCAGTCACCAATCTGTATAGATTGGTCATTAAGAGAGGTTTTAATGATCAGTTTGGATTAGGGAGAAAGTGTTCGCCCAGAGATCTCCAGTCCTGATCATCCAGAATGTCCTCAGTGCCATCCTGGGTTTCGTAGGCTTATTCTTCATACTGCGTTACATTGGTACCACAGACTGGGGATTTGTAGCCTTCGGTATTGGATTTGTGGGGATATTTTCACTGATCGGAGATCTGGGGTATTCCACAGCACACACAATAAAGATATCCGCTGGCGAGGACATAGCAACGTGCAACGGCACATACCTCACTATCAAGGTTGCCCTCGGTCTTTTATTCGTGGTACTTGTGGTGGCAGCACTTGAGTTCTGGACTATTGTTCTCCACAGGGGGTTCCAGTCTCCAATAGAGTACTGGATCATACTTGCCCTCATACCGTACTTCTTTTTCCAGAATCTCACTGGGTTTCCAAATGCTTATTTCAGGGCAACCCTGAAATCTGTAAGGACGTCAATTCCTCCTCTGGTGGAAGCTGTATTCAGAAACTCCGTTTTCATATTTCTGGCCCTTATAGTGAAATATTCAGGTAGTGGCGGATACATGGATGCACTTTACCTGTCATCAACATACAGTGTTTCGTATTCCATATACTTCATAGTTGGTCTTGTGCTGGGCAGGCCATGGAAGATTTCAAGGCCAACAAGAACAATGTTCAGGGCTTATACATTTATTGCACTTCCACTGATGCTGGTCACTTCAGTGGGTACAATCAGCGGAAATATTGATAAAGTTGTAATCCAGCTATTCTGGCATGCTGATGCGACCGGTGCATTCTATACAAGCCAGACAATTGCAGCAATAATCACAACCCTTAGCGGTTCAATGTCCACATTCTTCGTTCCGCTGCTGATCAAATACCAGAAATTTCATGGCAAGAGTGTTCACAACCAGTCCATACATGAATTTGAGAGGCTTATCTCACTTTATACCCTCCCGCTTGTGGTACCACTTTCTATCCTTTCGCTGTACGTAATGAATATATTTACTGCCGGATACATTGAATTCAGCCTGATGCTATCTCTGCTTTCCTGGCGGGCATATTTCAGTGCAATAAACACCCCATACAGTTCTTCAATCGTAAGCAGATCAAGAACCATGACCATTGCCAAGATTGATACTACGCTTGTGTTCCTGAATATATTCCTTATCCTGATACTTGTGCCACCCAAGATATTCAATATATCGTTCTTTTCGCTAGGTGCCTATGGTGCCGCTTATGCTATGCTTGTGGGAGGCATAATCTCAGCAGTTGTGTACCGGATTGTTGTAATAAAGATGGAAGGCATTAAGGCAAACTACGGTATATTTCGTCAGGTATTGCCAGCTGGAGTTCAGGCGGGCTTTCTTTTCTGGATTCAGACTATTATTGTGCCAAAGGACATTCTTGTGCTGATTCCGGTAACACTTGCTTCCATTATCATATACTTCATTGTTGCTATACTGATGAAGGAAACGACCCTGGATGAAATCAGGAGAATTATTTACAATTTCAGTCCTTTTGCTGTGAAAAAGAGATTCGAAGAAGAAGATACAGATACTGATGAAAAGATAATGGGCAGTTAAACTCTGTTTTCCTTATGTGATCGTTTTTCAAGCTTATTTGCATCGGCAATTTATCTTAGTTGCAGAGTTATATATTTTTGAATAATACTACCGAATGATCTTATCGGTTGATGGCGGTGCGACAAAGACCTGTGCCGTAGTATACGACGAGAAATCACACAAATTCATGGCTTCCGGTATTTCAGCCGCGTCAAACTTCATGTCGGTTCCGGGACAAGCTTCCCGTGAAAATATACGGATAGCGGTAGATTCGGCATTTCAGAAACTGTTAGCACTGAAGATAAAATGGATTGCAATATTTTAAACTTCTATGAAAAAAGTTCTATGGCATTCATGTCATGGCATTGGCCTTATTTATCTTTCCTTCATTGCCATTTCTCTTCAGCCTCTCCTTCTGAACATTCCTGAGCTCATTCATGCGATCTTCCAGGGTGATGGTCTGGGAGGGCTTTACTGCCCTTGATCTCATGGATGCCATCTTCCTCTCTGTCAATGTATCTATCTGGTCAACGAAATGCTCTTCTTTCTTCAGCATTGTGTAAATGGTCTCAAGCAGTATCCTTGCAATTGCAACAATTGCACGGTTCTTCCCCAATCTCCGCACAGGGCTGAGATACTTCTTCCTCATCCGTTCGCTGTACTTGATGACAATATGTGCTGCATTCACCATTATGAATCGGAGCATGGAGGGTCCATGCTTGGATATGTGACCCTTTATGTCACGATTCCCGGACTGGTCCTGTCTTGGAACAAGTCCTGCGTATGAAGCAAGCTTCTCCTTTGAATCGAATCTGGATATGTCATCTATCTCTGACATGATTGCAGCTGATGAATATATGCCCATACCGGGAATTGTCATGAGGAGATTCACGTTCCTGTCATTCATGACAGACCTGGATATCTCATCCTCCACCATGGTCTCTTTCCCCATCAGGTATGCTATCTGATCCAGCAGATCAGCGAGGACGAATCTCTGGACAGTGGAAATGCTATCCACTGATCCCAGAATGCATTTCATCCCCTTCTTTCCGAATATGTCAGTTGCATCAATGCTGATGCCTGCAGATGCCAGGATGGCATGAACCCTGTTCTTGATCATGGTTATGGCCTCTCCAAGTGACCTTCTGTACCTGACGAGTGATCTCAGATCGTCAGAGTACCTGGAGGGAAGATGCACCTCAGGGAGTTCCCCTAACCTCAGGAGCTTTGCTAATTTGTAGGAATCCTCCCTGTCGTTCTTCTTCGCAGTCCTGAATATGAGTGCCAGTGTGGACGGATCTGCCATATGTGTGTGGAATCCCATGTCCCTGAGCTTCCGGGCAACATACTTCCCAGTTGTGGATACCTCCAGGGCAATCTCAGTATCCGCAACAGCATATCTTGCCCTGAACCCATCCCATGATGATGCACTGTTGCCCATATCATACTGTTCATTCACATTCCCCTCATTATCCATTTCCGTAACAGATACGGTACGTTTGAATGCTATAAGCGATCCAACCTATATCTTTGAAGAATTCCGGGTAGCCGGTATCTGATATGGGGAGGGGAGAAGATGTACATTGTGG
>DAJC01000029.1 GCA_002498845.1 Thermoplasmatales archaeon UBA509
GAATCTGATTGGATCCAGTACAAGTGGAGTTCTATGGAGCCAAAACTTATTGAGATGACCCATAAGTTGGAAGACAACGACCTCATTGAGAAAAGGGACTACATTTGGCTAAAGGCAAGGATCTCTAATTTGAGCAAGCATTTCGATAAAAAGTAATTTTTTAGACTTTTAGCAGTTTGGTTAATGTGAAGGCATTCCTTCCTTGTTTATCTTAAAGAAATCCCTCAACACGATAGTATCCCGAATCTTGTGTAAATAAGAGATCAGGATCATAATCATGAGAGAAATTTCATGAAAAAGAAAAGGATGCCTCCAGGAACCAACCAGGAGGCAATAAACAATGGAAGAACTGGATAAAAAGATATCTGAAATAGTCAGAACCACAGTGAAGGGCTTCATGGAATCCCTCATGAAGGGAGAGATTCAGGCCTTCCTTGAGGAAAGGGAAGGCCAGAGGAATGGATACTACGAGAGTGACATGGGTACAAGATATGGGAAGATAGATGATCTCAGGGTTCCAAGGGACCGCAGCAATGAATTCCAGACAGCCTTATTCGAACCATATCAGCGCAACATTGGAATAGACGATCTTGTTGTCTCCATGTACTCCAAGGGAATATCAACAAGGAAGATGGCTGAAATACTGGAAGAATTATTCCACAATAAATACAGCAAATCCACCATATCAAGGATCACGGAAATAACAGTTCCGGAAATAAGCAAGTGGCGATCAAGGCCACTTGAGAAGAGGTACATTGCCATATTCATGGATGCAGTGTTCTTCTCCCTTAGAAGGGAAACTGTGCAGAAGGAATGTGTCATATTTGCAATGGGAATACGGGAATCAGGGAATTATGAAATCCTTGGATTCTACATGAATCCTGTTGAGAACCATATTGCATACCGCAATGTACTCATGGATCTCCATGAAAGAGGCGTTGAGGAACCACTACTGTTCATAGCAGACGGATTGCCTGGAATAGAGGAGGAGATCAGACAATTATATCCAAGGGCTGATTTCCAGTTATGCACCATACATGCATCAAGGAATCTTGAATCACATGTGAGGGTGCAGGATCGCAATGAGATTGATTCGGATCTCAAGGGAATATTCCTCTCCCGCACCAGAGAAGAAGCACTGAATCAGTTCAATGAGTTCAAGAATAAATGGTCCTCGAAATACCCAAAGCCTGTGTACAACATGGAGAAGAACCTGGGTACATTGCTCAAGTACCATGATTATCCTGAATCCATAAGGAGATCCATACACTCCACAAATCTGATTGAGCGAATGAACAAGGAAATACGGCGCAGGATAAAGATAATAGATTCTCTGCCATCAGAGGAGAGCGCCATGAAGATCATCTATCTCAGGTCGGCTGAGATAAATGAGGCATGGTCACAGAGATCTCTGAGGGGATTCTATAAATGCAAGGACGAGATCAGGGAAATGTTCCAGAAGAGGTATCCCTTATAAGTACACAACTTTCGGGACGCTATGTAGCCATAGGAAAGAGATAAATCGAAATAGTTAAGAAAGAATTTATAGAATATTTACGTATGAAAGCATATGGTATCAAGCGTTATAGCGTTAAGAATAGATGATAACACATCTGATCTCATTGACAAATTAATAAAGTATAAACTTGCTACCAGCAAGGCAGATGCCCTGAGATGGACCATGCAGAATGGGATGCAAAGCGCAAAGAAAACAGTAGAACGGAAGGAGAAAAGCCAAGCCATAATTAGAGTATGGAAGGAAAGAGGCCTTCCGAAGCTGCCTAATGACCTATCGGAAAGTTCTATAAAGGACCGGGATTAGACTTAATTATATCGATACAAATGTCATAATTTAATTTCTCAACAGTAGAGATGTCAATCATGCAAGAGCAGTAAAAATATTTGACAATAAAGGTCAATGATTACATTTACCCGGTGACTGTTTCGGAGTTGAAATCCGTTCTTTCCAGATCAACGAATCTGAGCGAGGATGAGATTGAAGCCTTAATAGACTATTTACCTGAAATTAACGTTGCAGTACCTGAGGTAAACATGGACAAAATCATCAACAACGCCATCGAAATCGCTGTCAGGATAAGAATGAAAACTCTGGACATATTACATATTTCAGCCAGCATGATGCTGGAGGCAGACACATTTGTAACCTTTGATTCCGAATTTACAGCAGAGGAAAAGGAAATAGCAAATTTCGGGCTAAGAATTAATCCTGGATAATAAAGAGCTAACACCTATTGATGCGTTCCATTAAATAGACCGTAGTACATCGATATGGTTCCAAACTGTTCAAATTCCCTTGAAGACCTCCACCATCATGAATGCTATTTAATCCTTTTTTCAATTTCATGCCGTGCGGTTCACCAATAACTGATTTATTTCCTCCACGTATCAAAACTTAACCATATGGCAAAGAGTATCAGCCTGAAAACTGCAATTTTGGCCCTTATAGTCTCACTCGCAGTTGTTTCTGCCTCCATTTTGATTGAAGATCACCTGAAAGATGAAGCCAGTAGTTTTATTGAAAACTCAAATTCTGGCATTATTGTTCCTCTTTACTTTGACCCGAATGCTTCGTGGAATTACCTGTTTCAGCTCCATTCAGAATTTTCTGAGGTACCAATGATAGTAATTATTAACCCTGACAATGGACCAGGGCTGAATTATTCTCAGTCCTATTCAAACTACACTGCCACTATGGAGAAATCCGGCATTACTGTGCTAGGATACGTCTATACCTCCTACGGCACACGATCACTGAAAACAGTTAGACTTCAGGCTTATGACTATCTTCACTGGTATGGGATCAGGGGAATTTTTATGGATGAAGTCTCAGACAATTCTACAGGAGCCCAATATTATAGAAATGCTACTTTGGAAATCAGATCAGCAGGACTTGACTATATCGTTGGTAACCCGGGCACTTACGCTCCAAAGACTATTACTGATTCCTTCAATTTGACAGTTCTCTATGAGAATCCTGGAGCTCCTCCTGCAGATAACCTTTCGACAATCACAAATGCAACTGGTAGAGCTGAATCATCCATAATAGCAATTAATGTTTCCAGTTTGTCTGCCGCATGGTTCCAAGCAGCATCAGAGTACTTTTCATTCATCTATGTGACCAACCTTGGACTGCCAAACCCATACTGTGCCCTACCATCATACCTACCTGAGGAGATGCAGTTCCTTTCATCCACCTGATTCCAGCAGTCTAAGTCGAAAAATGAATTTAATAACATCCTTAAGGTAGTGCTCTTTGCCAGAAAACTCCAAACCGATTAGCATGTGCAGTTGATTTGCATAAAATTGCCAGGACTGTGATTTAATTCATAATTCTATAATTCAACAGGTAAATATTGCAGTATATCTTCATGACTATGATAACAATGGAATTTGGATTAATCGGCCTTGGAAATCACGCAATAAACAGGATAATGCCCGCAATTAAGTCCTCTGGAAACTCCATAACGGCAATATACAGCAGGACCCTGAAGAAAGCTGAGAGGGAGGGTGCAGCATATGGGGCACGCGCATTCTCCGATCTGGATGAGTTCTTTTCCAGAGGGGGCTTCGATGCTGTTTACATAGCATCTCCGAATTTTCTGCACTACGAACAGGCAAGATTATCCATGGAAAATGGCAAGGATGTTCTGCTTGAGAAGCAGATGACGCTCAGCAACGGAGACGCCTCAGATCTGGTGGGAATATCTGCCAAGACCGGACACCATCTTGCAGTAGGTTTCCACATGAGATTCCATCCTGCCATTGTGGAAATCAGGAACATGATCTCCAGCGGGAAACTTGGAAAAATCACGATGGTTCACGGAACATGGGGTGGCCTATCACAGGGAACATCAGATAATCCGGATCGCAGATGGTGGACAGAAGATGAGAAGGTTGGTGGTGGTTCCGTTATGGGAACTGGCGTACACGTTCTTGACACCATTAATTTTTTGCTTGGTGCCAGGCCGGATAAAATCTCGGCATTTAGGCAGCCAGCAAAAGCCGTAATCGACACCACTGAATCTATATCCATGGAATATGGCAGTATTATGGCTCACGCCGTCTCTTCCAGAGCCATGAAGCACCCCAGGAACGATCTGGTAGTTTACGGAACCGAAGCAACCGCTGTGGCCAGGGATGTCTTTTCAACAACAGTGAACTCGGATTTGGAAATAGATGGAAAAGTAACAAGGACATTCAGGGATGGAAATATGTACGAGGATGAGGTCCGTGCTTTTGTTGAACTGGTCAGGGGAGAAAAATCCAGGATAGCCACAGTGAAAGATGGTGAAGTTGTGGTAAAAACAGTTAATGCCGCTTACCTTTCCGACACAACGGGCAAGATAACAACCCTCTGAAAACCGGGTTGGGACCCGGGTAAACTTATTCAGGCTTTTGACACTTTTTCTGCCCTGTATGCAAGAGCAAGCCTGAGGAACGGAAGCCCCTGAAATCTTTCTACGCTGAATCCTCTTGAGAATCTCTCAACCCTGGACATTCTTACGAACCAGAACATCATGAAGCGCACGTACTGCATGGCTTCGAAGATCTTCGCAGTGTCTGGAGACCTGCTTTCAGAAAGAAGCTTACCCATATCCTGCTCCGTCTCGGGACCCATGCATAGATCAATGAGAAACTGGTGCGATGGTGCAGGTTTCCCGGAAACAACTGATCCGGCCAGTTCACTGACATATTTCATCATTTTTCTGTAGTTGCCTGAAAATTCCCTGTTGGAAAGGGCAAGTTCAGCAAGTCTTGCAGAGAGCAGATTGGAATTCATGAAATACATCTCAACATCAGAATCATAACTCTCCACAGTATTGGAAATGGCACACTCAAAGGTCGGAAACTTCAGATTATCTTCCATGAATGCTTAAAACATTCTGCCTATTAAACGCATCTTTTCTGAATTTCAATTCTTTTGACAGGACAAATATTGATACCGCGACTGGTGAATAAAAATCACATTTGAGTTAATTTGTAGTAAAAATGATAAATAGTCATAAATGGGAATACGTATATACATCCATGCAATTATATATTGATAGAAATGGCAATAACAGTCACTGCTCCCCTGTGGATTGGTATTTTCATTGGTGCCATCATTGGGGGATTTGCTGAATTGTGGGGAATATCAAATGCGGATGTTCTCCTGAAGCTGTCCAAATGGGAAGATCGGCTATTCATAAACTGTATTGCAATTGCAATCGGTGTTGGTGCTGTTCTCCTATATGGGCTTTCAGCTCTGGGTCTGGGTTTTCACTTTGGCATAAAACCAGACTACGTGATAGGTGTGGCGCTAGGTGGGATTATCTTCGGGGTTGGCATTGCTATATCCGGTTATGTCCCAGGTACAGAGTGGATGGCTCTCGGCGAAGGCAGGAGAGAGGCAGTCTACGCGGTGGCCGGTGGACTCCTTGGAGCGGCAGCATGGACTCTTCTGTACCAGACTTCAGTGGGCCAGTGGCTTGTGAACACATACAATTTCGGTCAGCTATATCTGGGCGGCAAGGTTGGAACTGACCTCAAGATCGGCTTTCTCATTTCAATAGGATGGCTGGCACTCATGATGGGTATAGCTTATTTTCTGCCCAGGTACAAAGGGGGAAAGAGCTGCGTATACATAGGCACACACAAAAATTATCAGATGCCCGGCCCTGAACTCGCAGAACACAGAGAAGCCATGGAGACACTCATAGAGGGAAGTGCCATGCCAATTGGGTCTGAAGATAAACTGGCAAAGAACGCAAACCAGCACTGGGCACCTAATAACAACCTAAGATGGCTTCTAACCTTCGTTGGTGCCATCATTGGTGCGGTTGTGGTTCTTGAAATGTTCCTGCACCAGATATTTGGCGAATCTACAACATACAGCTGGATGGTGGGATACCTCTGGCTCCCCACATACAACTACAGCAAGCTTGTCTTTTCCACAATAGGATGGGAGCCATTCAGTGATATCGGCACACTGATGGGGGCTTTCATTGCCTCAATATTCGTTTCAAGGAGGTTCCAGGCCTTCAACAAATGGGTACCGAAGACATGGAAGAAGAGGTTCGGTGACAGCGAAATTAAGAGGGCGCTGGGTGTCTTCGGTGGATCCTTTATGGTATTGTTCGGAGCGAGAATGGCTGATGGCTGTGCTTCCGGGCACATACTGAGCGGTGATCTGCAGATGGCTGTCAGCAGTATCGAATTCTTCGTATTCGTGGCAATCAGCCTTCTGGTTGCCGGCTGGTTCATATACTCGAGAAAAGCAGGGAGGAATTAAAATGGAAGATAAGAAAACGCAAAGAAAAAGTGAAAGAGGAATCAAGAGCTTTGCAGGGCTCATGTCCCTGCTGGTGGTGGTTGTTGCGGCACTCACTGTGAGAGGATACAACGGGTACGATCCAAATCCCAATTCGGTTGCCATAACCGGATTTGTCATGATCGTGGCATTGCTTCTTACAGCAGTATGGTACCGCACCAAGTATCCGGGGTATTCCAACGACGGGACGGAGGATTGAAACAATGGCAAAAATTCTTGTGCTCCTTCTGACGGGAAAGGAAAATATTCATGCGGAGATGGTTGCCTTTAACTTTGCAATAAACGCAGTGAAGAATGCCCAGAGCACCCTGGAGTTCCTCTTTCTCGGCAGGGGCGTTCAGGCATTGAATTCGAAACAGAAAAACTCTCCCCAGTTCCTTGAACAGATCCAGGGACTGAAGAAAACCGGCTGCACTGTTAAGGCATGCAAGGTGAGCCTGGAATCAGAGGGACTTGATGAATCCAGTATTTTTGGGAATATTGATCTCGTACTGGGCGGAGTGGAGGTCAACTCGAAAATTGATGAAGGATTCACTGTGATTTCCTTCTGAATTTATCAGTTCTTTTCGGACTATTCAGAAGTAACACACGAATATTGCTGCATTCCCGACAGCGTCAGGGCATTTCCATATTTTATAATAAGAGGTGAGCAATCACCAGAATGCCGTTGATGAGTATCATAAGGATCATGAAATATCCAGGGTCGAAAGTTGCCATTGTGCCTGACATCGTGTCGGAGTTCCGCAGATCTGGAATGCAGAGATTTGTGGATGTTTTTGGAGGGTCAGGACTGGTATCGCTGAACATCGGCGCCAGGGAGATTGTGTATAATGAAATTGATAAGGACCTGGTTTCACTGTACCGCATCATCAAGTCAAGGCCAGATGATCTTTACAACCTGCTACTGCTGTCCCTGCCTGACCAGTTTGCAAAGGAATTTCCGGATAATTTCAGGAACCTTGGGAAAGATCCGGCCAGCATGGCACACGGAAAGGGTGAGAATGCAGGGCTTAAGGGAGAAAGAATACGTAAACTCAGGTACGCACTGTCCCGGCGTGACGATGACGGACTTTCCATTGACAGGGAACTTGCCGGGGCTTACAGAACACTCTTCAGATCCATCACCAGCTTCGGAGGGCGTGGTGATACTTATGCCACAGGTAAGGAGAAAGGTGCTTTCAGTTTCTTCCTGAGGGTGGTATCTGATTTTGGGAACATAAACAGTAGCGTGCGAAACTGGAAGATTGAAAGAAGAGACTTCCGGGAGATATTCCGTATCTATGATTCCCCGCTGACGTTCTTCTATCTGGATCCACCGTATCCTGGAAAGGACTGGTATGGCTACAATTTTTCGCCGCAGGATTTCAGGGAACTGGCAGGCATCCTGGAAAGCATTCACGGAAAATATTTCCTGAGCCTTAACAACTCGGACGACTACATAACATCCATGTTTGGCGAGCCAAGAAGGACCAAATCCTTCATCAACCAGAATGCGGGCAAGCATCCTGAAGGAAATCTATACAGGAATTTTGCCTTTTTTTCCAATATAGCCTGAGAAATGGATGGAATAGGAATCAATTCTTCCTGTCATCCCTGCCCATAAAGGATCCAACAGCCAGCACTATGAATGAAGCAATGATGATCGAGATACCCACCACTATGACTGTGCTCAGAATGTTTGCCAGGCCAGGATCGGTCTGTACACTGTAAAGTGGATTGACCTGCTGGGGAGAATCAGCAGGGAAATACACCACATAGTAAGTGCCGGATGGGAGGTTGGTGTAGATTGATTCAGTATTGTTTGTCAGGTTCAGTGTCCTGGCAGGCGCGAGTCCCACTACATAGGCATTGGTATAATTTATGACGCCCATACCTGAACTGTTCACCACAAATGCACCTGAACCAAGAACTGAAAGTACATAGGTGGAATTTATGCTCAGAGGAGGTGAAACGTATCTCCCGGAACCGCTGGGAACAAAACTGTCACTCCCGTGAGTCAGGGAGGATGATTCCTGCGTCCCAAGAGCAACCATGAGGCTGCCTGCAACAAGCAGCACTGCAAAGATAGCAATAAGGGCTTTTTTGACCATGTTAATATCGTTCCTTCTGGAATATCATTCTGCCGTTCCTTCACATTTCACACGCAATGGGATTTCACTTGCTGGCACTCCTGAGTACGGAAAGTTGGAAATCGTATATTCTACGGAGCTCCGTCCCGGGCATTACGGCAACTGAATCGCTGTGGAAGTCTGCCTCCACCTCCTTCTTTGGATGCAGCCCCATCACCGTGAATCCAACTGTCTCCGCATTCTTGATGGTTTCATCGTCAGGTATTTCCTCGAATACGCCTAATTTACCGTCCGGCATCTTTGCCTCCACAAAGCCAAAAGATACCACATACTTGCCGTTTCCAGAGGAATATTCCACACTATCCCTGTCAGTAGCTGAAAGGTCGTTCAGCAGAATTTTAACTATATTTCCTGAGAGCAGTTTTGCCTCGCTGACTTCACGGACGTCCACCAGTTCATCCAGATTCTTCTTGGCCTTTTGCTCCGCTTCCTCAAGATCATGCTTCATGTCCATATTATTCCCCATATGTGATGTGCATAAAGATTTAACCTATTGGCTCCGGATTTGAACACTTCTGCCTTCAACCTGATTATGTCGGGATATCTGGACCCCCCATGAATCTCTCACAGAATGTTGCTGCTGAAATTGCAGGATTATGCTCACCAGGAAGTCCATTGAATGACAATATTGTTCCCGCATTATAGACAGAATGAGAAATATCTATATTGCATCGGTTCCTCCTCCATGAGTGCAGAATCCTGAAAATACCGTGATAATCAATCTTAAACACTACAGGCAGTCATCATCAGCCCATGCTGAGAGGTTCATTGAAGGATTCGTGGGGATGGAGACGGTTCCCGGAGTAAAGATTATCTTTGCCCTGAATCCCATTGATTTGAGGCTTGCCTCATCTTTTCCTGAGTTCGAATTCTACAGCCAGCATGTTGACCCCGTGGAGTATGGTGCGCATACCGGCCAGTTTTCACCCCAGTCTCTGCTGGACCTTGGCGTTACAGGCACAATACTGAACCATTCGGAAAGGCGGATAACGGAGGACATTCTGAGGAAAACTGTTGACATTTCCAGAAGATGCGGCCTCAGGACTGTTGTCTGCTGCGAAAATGCTGCCGAGGCATACAGATTTGCCCCAATGAAGCCCGATTGGATAGCGTATGAACCTCCAGAGCTCATCGGAGGAAACGTGTCAGTAACCACTTCAAGGCCTGAGATCATTTCAGATGTAGTGGATACCTGCAGCAGATCAGGCGTGGCAGTAATTGTCGGCGCTGGCGTAAAAACTCCCAGTGATTACAGAACGAGCCTCAAACTGGGCGCAAACGGCGTTCTCATAGCTTCCGGCATAATTCTTGCCAGGGAACCTGCCAAGACGTTAAGTTCATTAATTGAGAATCAATGAGGTGACGTATTCATGCCAAAGCCTAAGGAAACCACTCCGTTATTCGAAGAACCTGAGTTTGATGAAGTGGAATATGTAAGATCAGAAAGAAATAGAGCTGTAATTGTGATGTTCATATTCCTCATAGGGGCACTTGCCGGGCTTCTGGCAGGGTATTTGCAGCTTCAGGGTTACACCTATCTGTCAGTGTTGCTCTTTTTCGTTATAGTCATATTTTTGGGGAAAATTCTTACATCCATAGGGTTCAAACTCCCGCAAAGAACATCGCACAAGGCAATAAATTATCTGATATTCTTCGCAGTATTTCTGCTCTTCTGGATAATATTCCTGAATCCGCCTGTTCACACTGTTTCAGCCCCCCAGGTAGTGAACGTTCAGGCCCTGTATGATGGACACTATGTCACCATGACATCCACGTCGAATATATACGAGATAAATACAAGCATGACCAGTGTCCCCTATATGGTGCACATGAGCTACAGGTACAACTTCACTGTTACTTCCCTTACTTATGCCACGAGCGGTGCAGCTCCTTCTGCCGTCAAGGATTTCCACCAGGTTGGAGATAATGTCTATTTCAATCAGACCATTTCACCCACTAACGGACAGTACGATTTCTATATACACTGGCAAAGTTCCCAAGTTTCTGTGAACACTCCGGTGGAGTTTGCACTCAGGCCAACAGTTACCTGATTATGGAAAACCGTGGAAAAAAAATTAAACCTGTGTATATTGCCGTAGGGAAGCAGGTGTAGTGTAGTCTGGTCTAGCACGAGAGCCTTCCAAGCTTTCGACCCGGGTCCAAATCCCGGCACCTGCATATCGATTAAGATACAAGACGTATAATCTAATAGAGCCATTTTGGGCAACGGTTTTTATGGCCCGCATGGAAATTCTGGAATCACTTGACATAAAATCATGACATTTGCGCACATTTCTAGAGGGCTAAGGGTAGAATTCTACTTTTGATTATATCATTTCAGATGAAGAGAGTATGTGCATTTACATGCCAGAGCACGTGAGTTTGGCTGCATCTGTCAAACTTCTAAAGGCTTCATAAGAAAACTAACTGAATTCAGGCGAATCAATGACGCCGCGAATGGGACATCAAAAAACCCAGTTAAAAGAAACCTCTACAGTTTATTGATAGGATCACTTTTTGAAGTCAAATGAAGCCCGTGAATTTCTATCCTGCCATCTTTCCAGTTTCTTCTTCTTATTGAAAATATTCATTGAAGCAAAATCCCTAAAATCAGATTTCTCAAGACCATATTTGCTCTGAAAAATTGGAAATGTCAGTCTTTGAATCGACCAAAGGGAAAGAGGCCACCAAATAAAACAACTAAGTAGCATCACTATAAGGGATATACCTAGGGGGGACCATCCTATGATATTAGCCAGAGATGGTTTAGTTAAGTATACTGCAGTTAGTGATCCACCCAAGCAACTTAACATAACCACGGTTGGGATAACAATGGCCTTTCGTATATATTTCCAGCTATTGTCCTCGGCTAGCGCGAAGATCAGGAAATACAGATATATGAAAACTGTCAGCAGTATTATCCCGTAAGTCACAATGATCATTGAATCAGTCCTCAAAATATAGAGCTACGTCTGCCCATTGAGGTGGATCAGGCAGGTAATGTTCGGTGTTAGTTCCGTATACATCCTTGACCTGGTTGAAGAGAGTTATGAAGTTCTGCGCTGCGTCTCCCCCTGTGATGGGTTCTACTTGTTTGAAGACCGGAAAAAGGCTCTTTTCTGGATAATTCAGACCCCAAACAGAAAACTCTGGTACCAGTCCCCATTCCCAGTTGTTTAGCGTGAATGCCACATAGAAGCTGTGTGTTGAGTCCCACTCGTTACTGAACAGTGTATTCACATTTTTTGCAAGCTCTAAAAGGCTTACTACTCCTGTCACATCAGATACTACATTGGAAACGATACCAGTTAAAAGCGCCGCAAAAGTATATCCTTCTATTCCAATTATGCCACCAAGTGCGCCCCAAACAACTCCAGAAATTAGGTCAGTAATAAGAGCGTCTAGGGTTAGTGCGTTTACAATGAAGTTCTTGTAAGCATTTGCATTGTAAAAATTAGTAAAATTCATGTAAATGTTGTAGCTGGTTCCTGATATGAGACCTCCCCATCCCCAGTAGACTGTAAAGTCGTTCAGCCAGAAATATGGGTCTATGGGAGTATATTCACCATTATTAAATATCAAAGCATATATGAGAGTCTGATTATTTTCAGAATACCTGTATGTCAGTTTGTAAATGGTTTGGCTGTTACATACAATCGTTTGATTGGATATTAGTACGCCAAGACGACTTTTCTCTACATGCAAAACATCGATTTGATTGTCCTGCGAAATCTGTTTCAACTTGTAGTCCGCAACGGCTTGTAAATCTGCCTTTGCTTCGGGGCTGCCTTTTTCCCAAAGCGAGAGAATGACGCTGGCATTCTGCTGACCGATGCCCCTGCTTGAAGGGGGAATCAGTTCATAGTTATGAGTATACCAGGATATAAAGTTCAGATCTGCTTTGTATTTTAGCTGGTCAAGGATGCTGTGATGTGTGCCATAATGGACAAGATTGTAGATCATGAATTTCTGTAAATCGTGAATTTCCTGTTCATTCAAAAATGCTATCCTGCCGTTTATTGCAACATTCTGCTTAGCGGAGTTGAATGGCATGATTCCAGATAGATTATCCACCGCTCTGCCATTGCTACGTGGTGTTGCATTATGTGCAGCCCCGGAAAAGGCAAGCAATATCATCAGTAAAGCCATGAATGTAACACCTAAAAACTTTAACCGTTTCTTCATAAGAATCAAAAAAAGTTTGGTATATATATATATATTGTAACAGTAATAACTAAAACCTTCAATGGGCATTCGAGAGCAAATATGATGGGGTCCAGTACTCTCCATGCTCCTTCCCCTCTTAAGATAAAACGATTGATGCTGCTCGTGTTGGCATGATTAACAAAGGTAGAGTTCAAGTGTGTAGACATTCTCCCTTAGGTGCCAGGGTAGTCTTATCTTTCCAAAACACCCTTAAATTTTCGGCCATTTCATCTATTAGCTCTGGCATCGAGTGTATCGGCTTATCCATATGTCGAACAAATGAACCACTTATTCTTAACTCTTAAGATTAAGGATCAGCAATTGGCTGATATTAATGGAATAAAATTTATGCAAAATTCTGGATAATTGCCTTCATATTTTGTCCAGAGTTGCCCGAAACAGCACAGGGCGATCTTGAATGATCACGTTCAAGGCCGCTCCCATAATGCGCGCTAACCTCACGGTATTGCCATGATTTTAAAATGATGAAGCAGCTGTCCAACATTGTACTAAGCATCTGAGAAATATTTAACGCATGGTAAACAATCTAGAGGCATGATAATAATTGATGGATCATCCCTGACGGTTGAGGATATTTTCAAGGTTGCCAGCAAAGGCGAAAAAGTCGAAATATCAGATGAGGCCCTCGAAAATGTGGACAGATCCCATAGATCACTCCTTCATCTAACTGAAGGAGGGAAGAAGATCTACGGCGTCAACACAGGCTTTGGCAGTCTTCTGAATGTGGAAATATCTGAGAAGGACATGGGAAACCTCCAGTCAAACCTCATAAGAAGCCATTCATCAGGGTTTGGAAAGCCCATGTCGGAATCCCACGTCAGGTCAATGATGCTAGTCCGCGCCAACAGCCTGGTGAAGGGTTTTTCTGGCGTCAGGAAGGAACTTGTGCTCACCCTTGTGGATCTCCTAAACAATGGATTCTACCCCTTTGTGCCAACCTTTGGATCCGTGGGGGCAAGCGGTGATCTTGCCCCACTGGCTCATGTGGCTCTGGCCATGATGGGTGAAGGGGAAACCCTGGATGTTGATGGGAAGAGAATACCTGCAGCCCAGTTTCTCTCCTCGGTTGGCATAAAGCCCTTCAAATTCAGGGAAAAGGAAGGCGTAGCGTTTATAAACGGAACCTCAACAATTTCAGGGATCCTTGCCTACGAGCTTCACAGATCGTACCTCACCTTCAGGGAGTCGCTGCTTTCATCCTCCCTCAGTTTTGAGGCGCTTAAGGGTACCTCCAAGGCGTTCACCCAGTGGGCCATCGCAACCAGGCCCCATCCAGGGCAGCAGTTTGTTGCAGAGGTCATGAGAAACCTCATAAGCGGAAGCGAGAATGTTGAGAAATCCAACAGGACCAAGGTACAGGACCCATACACGCTCAGATGCATTCCGCAGGTATACGGCGCCGTCCTTGACACCCTGAATTATGTGAGCGAGGTAATTTCACGGGAAATAAATTCCGTTACCGATAATCCACTGGTCAACGGTGACGAATATGTTTCCGTGGGCAATTTCCATGGTGAACCGGTTGCATTTGCATCTGATTTTCTTGGCATTGCCCTGACGGATCTGGGCAACATGATTGAGCGCAGGATTGCCAGGATCACCGACACTTCGCTGAGCGGGCTTCCGGCGTTTCTTGTGGCTGACAGCGGCCTTAACTCGGGATATATGATACCTCAGTACACCGCCGCTGCACTGTGCAACAGGAACAAGACGCTGGCGAATCCATCTTCTGCAGATACAATACCAACATGTGCAAACCAGGAGGACCATGTGAGCATGGGGACAAACGCGGCCACCAAGCTCATAGAGATCAACAACAATCTTGAGGCCATAGTTGCAATTGAGTTCCTGCTGGGAGCCCAGGCTCTGGAATTTGTGAAGGATAAAATTTCGGCCAGGGTCTCTGCCATAAGGGATATCCTGAGAAAGAAGATCCCTCCGCTGAATAACGACAGGCCGCCGTACCTTGACATGGAGAAGGTCCTGAGCATAATGGGTTCAGAAGAACTTGTCAGGATGGCCGATTCACTCGGGGAATAGGCTGGAACATTCTTATACAAATTAAATTTAACCCATTGATGCCTCAGAAGGATTCTGGAAAAATCGTGGCAAAGAAGGGAGTCAGTTTTGCTGATGCCCTGAAAGCCTCAGGAGTGAAGAATGCCATAGCGGCACTGGTGGACGGTGCTGAATACGATCTGTCCACAATTGCGAAGCAGGATACCACTCTGGAGCCCATCTTTCCAGACAGCCCCCGGGGGCTGAAAATATTAAGGCACTCCACGGCGCATCTTCTGGCTCAGGCAGTCCTGGAACTTTTTCCTGATGCCAGGCCAAATGCAGGTCCTCCAACGGATGATGGATTCTACTACGATATTGACATGAAGCCGGTAAATCAGGAAGATCTGGAGCGGATTGAGGAAAGGATGCACCAGATTGCATCCCTGAACATAACGGTGAAAAGGGAGGAACTCTCCAGAGAGGAGTTGCTGAAACTTTTTGCCTGGAATCAGTACAAACTTGACAAGATAATGGAAAATGTTCCAGAGGGCGGTTCCTCAACTGTTTACAGGCAGGGCGACTTTGTTGATTTCTGCAGGGGGCCCCACGTGCCGTCCACAGGTTACCTCAAGGCATTTCGGCTCCTGTCCATTGCAAGCACGCATTATAAGGCGGATGAAAACCGCCCAATGCTTGTGAGGATATACGGCACATCTTTTCCAGATGAGAAGTCCCTGAAGGAATACCTGAAGAACAGGGAGGAGGCTCTGAAGCGTGACCACAGAAAGATCGCACAGGAAATGGATTTGCTGGTGTTCAATTCCGAAAGGGCCCCGGGATTCCCGTTCTATACTCCAAACGGAATGATCATCCGGCAGGAACTCATGAACTTCATGGCAAGACTCAACAGGCAGTACGGATGGGAGGAGGTATCCACGCCCCACATCTACCGGGATGTCATATGGAAGCAGTCCGGCCATTACGCCAAGTACAAGCCCAACATGTACCTCTTCACCCTGAGCGATGGGGACAGCTACGGAGTGAAGCCGATGAACTGCCCGGGGCACATAACAATATTCGAGCGGACACCAAAGAGCTACAGGGAACTGCCTGTGAAATACTGCGAGCCCGGAACTGTATACAGGTACGAGAAATCAGGTGAAGTGGGAGGCCTCACGAGACCCAGGATGTTCACAATAGACGATGGCCACGGTTTCATGCGTTTCGACCAGATCGTGGGAGAGGTGAAATCCATAATGGAGATGGTGAAGGCCACATTCTCTGGCATACTTGGCCATGTTGACATGACCTTCGATCTCAGCGTCATTGACAAGAACAGCCCTGAGAACTACCTTATCACGTACCACTGCAACAGGTGCGGTACGGACGTGGAGGCCAGGAAGGCTGCCATGGAGGAGGAACTTGTATGCCCCAACTGTGGCTCCACAGATCTTTCACCGGATTTCAGCACATGGGATACGGCTACAGATCAGCTGAGGCAGGCTCTTGACCAATCCGGCCTTGAATATGCGGAGAATCCCGGAGAGGCAGCCTTCTACGGGCCAAAGATAGACGTTCACGTCAGGGATGCGCTTGGAAGGATGTGGCAGCTCTCCACAATACAGGTTGACTTCTTCATGCCAACGAATTTCGGATTATACTACATAAACAGCGAAAGCAAGCATGACAGGATCATAATGATTCACAGGGCCATCTTCGGGTCATATGAGAGATTCATGGCAATCCTCATAGAACACTTTGCCGGAAAATTTCCCACCTGGCTTGCTCCACTGCAGGCGTACATCGTGCCCGTCAGCGAGAAATTCAATGAATATGCCATTGAGGTCGAGAAGTACCTGAAGGGGAGCGGGATCAGGGCAAGGGCCGACATCGGCACGGAGACCATGAACAAGAAGATCAAGATCATAAGGCAGATGAGGCCTTCCTACATTCTCGTTGTGGGCGAGAGAGAGGAGCAGGGAAGATCGGTTTCAGTCAGAAACAGGAAGGACAGGACCTCAGTTGTTCCTCTGGATAAGTTCAGGGAGAAGATACTGAAGGAAATTGAGAAATGCAGCGTTGAACAGACCATCTGATCATTTCTTCACATAGCAGAGGGCAAACCTGTCCCCGTCGAAGAATATGTCCCTGGTTGGATGGGTGTCCCTGTAATCTTCCATGTAGCGCATGACCTGATGCAGCGTCAGTTTGGAGTCCTTTCCGAAACGCTGAACCACAACAGTTTTTGCCAATGGTATGTCATAATCACTGTAATTAAAATTATTTTGATTGAACGTGGTGGAAAAACAGAATGCAGTTATGAATAAAAGATTGGTAAAATGGTATGAAAATCTATAATTACTGTGCTGGTGTGCTGCTGGCTTCCTGAACCAGTGGTGGGGGCGACTTCTTCAGTTTCTTTATCTCCTCCAGAAGCACAGGGACAGCTTTATACAGATCCTCAGTTATGACATAATCCGAGTATTTTGTTATCTCCGCATTGGGATCTGTGTTTACGGAAACTATTGTCTCGCTGTTCTTCATGCCCATGATATGCTGTATCTTCCCTGATATGCCCACGGCAAGGTACAGTCTCGGCCTCACAGTCTGCCCCGTCTGGCCCACCTGGTGATCGCGTGTGATCCAGCCCATATCCACTGCCGGTCTGGTTGCACCAACAACACCATTCAACTCACTGGCAAGCTGGCCTATGAGTGAGAAACCCTGAGGTTTGCCAAGGCCCATGCCGCCGGATACAACGACTTTTGCCGCCGTGAGGTCCACAACTTCTTTTTTCCTGAATTCCAGCACTTCTTTCTTGAGCATTGATTTGTCAACAGTGACTTCCTTTATGCGTATCTCCCCCTTGTGGGATTTGATCTTTTCCGGTACAGGGAATATGCCTGGTCTTGCTGTGGCCATCTGCGGCCTGTGCTTCCTGCACAGTATCTCGGCCAGCATGCTCTCCCCATATGTTGGACGGTTGGCGCTCAGTATCCTTGTGTCCTGCTCTATGTCCAGTTCCGTGCAGTCGGCCGTTACTCCGGCCTGGCAGCTCACTGCAATGCGAGACGCCAGATCACGCCCGTTCCTTGTTGCTGGAATCAGGAATATGTTTGGCTTCTCCTGCCTGACAAAGTCAGCAATGATGTGGGAATACGGCAGCGTCCTGTATGTGCTCAGAACGGGAGATTCAGCACCAAGGACAATATCACAGCCGTATGAAACGGCCTCCTTTGCCTGATCCTTTATGTCGCCGCCAAGAAGAACACATACAAGCTTTTCATTCACCTTTTCGGCCATCCTCTTACCCACACCTATCATTTCAAGGGCGGGGCGCATGAGCCTGTCTTCCCTGGTCTCAAGGAAAACGAACACATTCTTGTATTCATTGAGGTCAGCAGCAGGTGCTGCAAACTTTATTCCAGCCACTTTATTCACTCTCCACCTTTATGACGCCTTTCTGGTAAAGTTCCTTCACAAGGTCAGGTATGCCGGCAATGTCGACTTTCTTGGCCGCCCGCTCCTTCTCCTTGATGGGCCTCATTTTCCTGACAATTGTTGGTGAACCGCGGACTCCCACCCATTCGGGCTGCAGACCCACCTTGTCGTGATCCCAGCTTTCAAAACCCTGCCTTATGGCATCGATCTTCCTTCTCAGGGTCTGCCTCCTTGGAACATTTGAGTTCAGGAGCACTGTGACGAGAACAGGCGTTGGCACTCTCACAACTTCAGTTCCGTCTTCCAGTTCCCTCTCTGCTGTGACAAATCCGTCCTTGTACTCAACTTTGCTGGCATATGTGATCTGGTCTATGTCCAGGAATTCCGCAACTCCCGGCCCAACATGCCCTGTACTGGAATCTGAGGTTTCCTCACCGGCGAATATTATGTCGAATTTTCCTATGGCCTTTATTGTTGCTGCAAGTGTGAGGCCCGTAGGATATGTATCAGCCCCACCGAAGAACCGGTCTGAAGCCAGTATGGCCCTGTCTGCACCCCTGGCCAGGCACTCTATCATGGTGGTTTCGGCCTGCGGCGGGCCCATTGAAACTACCGTGACATGCGCATCGGTCTTGTCCTTGATCTGAAGGGCGGCTTCCAGTGCGTTCTCGTCAGCCCTGTTTGTAACATTTCTTGTGAGGCTCCTGTTAAGGTTCATTGTTACTGGGTCTATGACGACCTCCTGGCTGTCCGGAACCTGTTTCACCATTACAATTATTTCCAATGCCAACCTGATCACCCGAATTTGTACTTTATTCCGTGCCCGTCCTTGGGGTTTGTCCACATAACACTGCCATGTGCACATGCCACATCGCATGTGCCGCATTCCACACAGTCCTCGTACTTGAAGTTGATTCTGCCTTCAATGAGCGTGTAGCACTTTGCCGGGCAGGCAAAGGTGCAGAAGTGGTCCGGGCATGTCTCGCAAATCTTCGGGTTGATTGTAATGTGCTCATATTCCGGATCTGTTTTGTAGTTCAGTAAAGCAAGCTTCTCTTCTATTTCCATTTACATCCTCCTCATCAGTCTGTATCCCTGTAGCATCAGGTCTTTGCTGCTCATTCCTGATGATTTCAGGCTTTTCATCATTATCTGGCTAAGGTGTTTCTTGGGGTTTCCACTCTCGTAGAGCATTGAATACAGGGAGGATTCCAGAAGTGCAGGCATGGCCCTGTGCACCATCGGACTCCACACCACATTGCTTATGCCCTGGAAATTCTTCTTGTCCAGCACCGCTGGCGAATTGTCCAGCTTTTTCTGGTATCTTGAAAGGGATTCTGCACTGAAGTCGTTATCCTTCCTGGCCTCTATGGCTGCTTCTCCTGCCAGGATTCCCGAACTGATTGCATAGTTCATCCCCTGCAGAATCATCCCATTGCTGAAGGAAAATCCAGCCGTGTCGCCTACCAGCATGTAGCCGTTTCCATATGCCCTTGGCATATCCTCGTATCCACCCTCGTATACAAAGTGGGCACTGTATTCCTGCAGCTGCCCGCCCTCAACAAGGCTTGAAATGAATGGGTGCTGGGCAAACTTCTCCATTATGTCGAAGGAGTGTGTATTGCCATTCTTTCTCAGGGTTGCCATGTTTATCACCACGCCCATTGATACCGTGTCCTTGTTTGTGTACAGAAAACCTCCGGCATAGACGTCCCCCTCAAGGAAACTGAGAACGTATTCGCCTGCAAATCCCGCGTTTCCCCTGAGGTTGAATCTCTCGTTTATGACATTCTCGCCAAGCTTGTAAACGTGCTTTACCCCGATTCCCACGGTCCTGTCATTGGGTTTGCCCACCAGGCCCGCAGCCATTGCAACCCGCGGATTCGGGCCTTCAGCCAGGATCACGCAGTCCGCCGTAATTGTCTCGCCCTCATTGACAACTCCGATGACGCGCCCATCCTTCATGGCCAGGCTGTCAACGGTAACGCCTGTGACAACCATGGCTCCAGCCTGGGCTGCTTTCCTTGCCAGGAAACTGTCAAGCCTGGTCCTTAATACGGAATATCCGGTCTTTTTCTCCTGGAATTTTTTTGTCTTGAAATCTATGGCTATCTCGGAATCAGTTGTGAGGAATGAGGTTACCTTCCTTTCAACGTAGCGTTCCAGGGGGGCGCTTTTCTCCCAGTCAGGTATTATGGAAGCCAGATCGTTTCCCCAGAGTATGCCTCCTGAGACGTTCTTGCTTCCCACAGGATCACCTCTTTCAACAAGCAGTACCTTGAGACCCTGAGATGCCATTTTAATGGCGGCAGATGAACCTGCAGGCCCTGCCCCAACAACAATAACGTCGAATTCGCTCATTGATCCAGAATTGAAGATCGATTAATAATGCTTTTCCAATATCAAATGATCCATATACATTTTTCTGCACACAATGTCGGTTTTCGTCACACTTGGATACACTGCCATACCCAACAGTAATATTTCTGTTAGTTTTCTGCCATGCCATGGTTACTGCAGAGAATCTGTATAAAATTCTTTACGCCAGGTACGGTACAACGGGATGGTGGCCGGCAGATTCTCCTGATGAGGTGATAGTTGGAACAATACTAACCCAGAACACCTCGTGGACCAATGTGGAGAAAGCAATACAGTCACTGAAGGAAGGTGGGCCTGTAAGCCTGAAGCGGATATGTTCAATGTCAACTGAAGATCTGGAAGTTGCCGTGAGAAGCTCAGGATTCTACCGCCAGAAGGCTGCAAGGCTGAAGGATCTGGCATGTGCAATTCTCCGAAAATATGGATCGGTGGAAGCAATGGCAATGGAGGCATATGATGAAACATCAAATTTCCTGAAGAACATCAAGGGAGTCGGGCAGGAGACCCTTGATTCCATTCTTCTGTATGCCCTCGGCAAACCGGTTTTTGTGGTGGACAAATATACCACCAGGATTTTCCAGAGGACGGGCATCATGGACAGGCCGGATCTGAAAAGCATAAAGTCAGCGGTTCACCTTTTCCTGGACGGCGATACGGAGGCCCTGAAGAATTTCCATGGAATGATTGTATATCTTGGCAAGGATTACTGCCGCACCAGGCCGCTTTGCAGAGATTGCCCGGTAAATAAAGTGTGTGCCTATGCGGTCAGCAATGCAGATCAATCAGCTCAGTGATACAATGTTTCCATAGCCGATGAGGCGCCATCTGTTGCTTATGCGCCTTCCGATTGCTATGCGTTCCCCTTCGTAGGCGGCAACAGGATATTTCAGTGCGATCTCAATTTTTGAATCTTTTGCCGTCGTGACAACCCCAACCGTGTTAGCTGTACCAACTGTAAGCATGAGGTTCTCCTTTGACCTTATGGGATCAACCTTCTGCTCTTCCTGGAAGCCTACAACACGCTTCAGGAGATTGGAATCAACAAGCATGCCGAATACTGTTGGAGGAACATTTCCCTTCTTACCCACAACCCTGCCTGTGAATGAATCTCCCTTGGTAAGGTACGGATCAAGTTCTGTTCCTACAGCGGCCAGCCCTCCCGGCCTTATGGATTCGTAGCTGTTCTTTCCTGCCATAAGGGTCGTTATGGTTGTAATTACATTCTCCCACGATTGCTTTCCACCACGGCTCACCTGAAGGCCGGGGACTATTTCGATCTCGTCCCCCACTGATAGCATTCCCTGAACAAGTGATCCACCCAGCACTCCTCCCTTGAGTTTCTGCGGCGGAGTACCTGGCTTGTTCACGTCAAAAGACCTTGCAACATACATCCTTGGAGCATCCTTCTCGGAAAACTTCGGGTCCGGGATGTAATCAATGATTGCCTTTAGCAGCACATCTATGTTTGAGTTATGGTATGCACTAACTGGAATCACCGGGGAATTCTCAGCCAGGCTGCCCTTCAGAAACTGCTTGATTTCCCTGTAGCTTTCCTCCGCCCTTTCCCTTGTTACAAGGTCAATCTTGTTCTGAACAACAATGATGTTTTTAATCCCCATGATCTCAAGGGCGATCAGGTGTTCCCTGGTCTGGGGCTGCGGACATTTCTCATTGGCTGCAATAACAAGGAGTGCGCCGTTCATTATGGATGATCCCGACAGCATTGTTGCCATGAGAGTTTCATGTCCAGGAGCGTCCACAAAGGAAATGACCTTCACGAGCTTAGCATCAGGGCATGATTCTTCCCTTGAATAGAAAATCTCACCATTCTGGTCTGTGCAGGAATAAACAGGCGTCTCGGCGTAACCCAGCTTTATTGATATTCCTCTCTTTATCTCCTCAGAATGAATGTCAGTTTTTGTGCCGGTGAGTGCCTTTGTAAGAGTGCTCTTTCCGTGATCTACGTGGCCCACCATGCCAATATTGACTGATGGCTGTGGAAGCTTTTCCATCTTACTCCTTCTTCTCTGTTTCCGGTTCCAGAGGGTTTGGTCCGTACTGGACAACCTTCAGGTTGAGCTGGGCAACATCAGGCCCGATTATTGCTCCCCTGTAGGTAACTCTCTTTCTGTATCCGATCTTGGATCTCTTTCCCTGGCTGTATGTCCTGAGGATCTTTTTCTTACCGCTGATCTGAAGATCCTGCTTCATGGGAAAACCATCGTTTGTGCTGCCGCCTGTGATTTTAAGCTTATACCCGGGCAGCTCGAAAAAGACACCGTCCACCTCGTCGCCAATCTTCCTGCCGGTAAGCGAGTTCAGGTTCTCTGGACTTACTTCCCTCTTGTACGTCTTTCCGTTTTTTGAGTCAGCTATTATTGCAACTGAATTTGCCATATATTACCCCTTATGAATTCTTGAAGACCTTTAGGTCCTTTAAGGTTCTACTTTATGATAAACTCATTTATAATATCTTTGGGGCACCAACATTACCAGATACGGTGCCTTTGCTGGTGCTGAGCATGGCACATGGGCAACCGGCAGATTCACTGGCCCCTTATTTACAGACCGCGGTTCATAACGGCTGCGGGGTCAGATTTTATCAATTCTCACCGCAGTCACCTTGTATTCAGGAGTATGCTGAAGATTGTCTCTCTGGTCCCCGGTTATGCGGTTCAGCTCTGTCTCCGGCCTGTTGAATGTGGCAAATGCTGTCCCGGGCACAATACCCTCATCGATTGATGCCCTTATCCTGGAACTACCGTATGCGCTCACAACCTGAACCTCCTCTCCCTGGGAAATTGCCAGCTTTTTCGCATCTGCTGGCGATATCTGGATGATATCTGCATCCCTCAGACGATCATTTCCGGACCTGCCCGTCATTGTTGCCGCGTTGAACTGGAACAGTGATCTGCCAGTGCTCAGGAGAATAGGATAATCCTGTGAGACCTTCTCCGGCGTGGGACGATAGCTTATGGGCCTTATCCTGGTGGTTCTGCCAAGTGAGAAAGCATCCACATGGAGCACCTGTGTTCCCGGGGAATCTTCACTGTAGCACGGCCACTGGATTCCACCACTCTCCATCCGGGGATAGGATATTCCGCTGCCGGCATCCCATACTTTGCGGATTTCGTTCCAGATATCCTCTGGAGTTCCGTAATCAAACAGTCTTCCCTTTCCCATTCTTCCAGCCAGATCCCTTATGATTTCCCAGTCAGCTCTGGAGTTACCCCTGGGATTCAATGCCTTCCTGACGCGCTGCACCCTTCTTTCTGAATTCATGAATGTACCGTCCTTTTCGTAGGATGAAACAGCAGGCAGAAACACATTGCCGAATTTCCTGGCTGTCTCATTCATGAACAGATCCTGGATCACCACGAACTCCAGGTTTGAGAACGCCCTTGCTGTGGTGTTCATGTCGGGATTTGTCATGTACACATCCCAGCCTATGACCCACAGCGATTTCACTGTTCCTGCAAGTGAAGCGTCAATGAGTTCCATTTCATCCTTACCTCTGGTGGTTGGAATTTCCGCTCCCCATACTTCCTGGAATTTTTCCCTCCCGGCATCCAGCGTTACGTATCCCGTAAGCTTTGACGGTTCCACGCCCATGTGGGCGGAGCCCTGGACATTGTTCTGCCCTCTCAGGGGATTCACGCCCGATCCCCCTTTTCCAATGTTTCCTGTCAGGAGTGCCAGATCAACCAGCGACATCACTCCCTCTGTTCCCTGAACATGCTCGGTGATGCCCAGGCCGTGGAACATCATGGCAGGTCCGCCAGTTGCATACAGCAATGCTGCTTCCCTTATGGTGTGAGCATCCACGCCACAGACCTCGGCAGCCTTCTCCGGTGTCCATCTGGATATTTCTGCCAGATAATCCTCAGAGCCAGAAACACGATGGTTCAGAAAATCCTGATCCATTGCTTTCGCCTCCACTATGGCGTTTGCCATGGCATTGATCAGCGGTATGTCAGTGCCTGGCCTGATCTGCAGGTGATAGTCGGCCATTGATGCAAGTTCGGTCTTTCTTGGATCTATAACTATGAGTTTTGAGCCTGAGAGAACCTGCTGCTTAATCCTGGCTCCCACTATTGGATGGTTTTCAGTGGGATTGGCGCCAACTATGAGGAATGTGCTGGCCATCTCGATGTCATCGAAAGAGTTGGTAGCAGCGCCCGTACCCAGAAGTGCTCCCATTCCGCCTGCCGTGGGAGCATGGCAGACCCGTGCACATCCATCAACGTTGTTTGTTCCTATGACTGTCCTGGCGAATTTCTGGGTCAGGTAGTTCTCCTCGTTTGTTGCTCTTGATGACCCCAGGATTCCTATGCTGTCAGGACCTGATTCCTTCAGTATTCGTGAGAATTCAGACGCAACCAGCTCCAGAGCCTCATCCCATGTGGCTTTCTGCCAGATGCCGTTCCTCCTGATCATGGGGTCGGTTACCCTGTCTGGTGAATCCACGAATCCAAATGAGTACCTGCCCTTAACGCAGAGATGCCCCTTGCTCACAGGGGAGTCAAGGACAGGCAGGATTTCCACAATCCTGTCATCCCGTGTGCCTATGCTGATCTCGCAGCCTGTCCCACAGTAGGGGCAGACGCTCCGTGTATATTTTTCCGGGTATCCATGCATTATGACCGACACGTCCTCAATTGCTCCTGTAGGGCATGTGTCAGAACAGGCTCCACAGCTGACACAGGAGCTTTCCAGAAGGCTGTTGCCCACATCGGGGCGGATTTCGACCTGGTGCCCCCTGTTCCACTTGCGCCATACAAACTGCCCCTGAACCTCATCGCAGATTCTCACGCACCGGTAGCAGTCAATGCACTTTGTCATGTCCACTGATATGAATGGGTGCCCAGTTGAATCCCGTGCTGGGGTCATATCTGCTCTGGAATCGTCACGCACAACACCGTAATCCACAAGGTACCTGTAGAAATCCTTCCTGGTGTCCAGCCCACCGGTATCCATGCCTTTTTCCTGAACCATCATTTCAAGGAGATTCCTGCGTGTCTCCCTTATGGATTCTGTGGAAGTGCTGATCTTCATGCCATCAGTTATGGTTGTGGTGCAAGAAGCATCAGGCCGCCCGTGGCCCTCCACCTGAACCAGGCAGAGCCTGCAGCCACCGTATGCTTCCAGCCTCTGATCATAACAAAGTGAGGGTATCTCAATTCCCGCTGTTCTGGCGGCCGCCAGTATTGACAGTGGTTTCTCGAATTCAAGATCCTTCCCATCAATCTTTACATGAAACATGATTTCACCTCATAACTGAACTTTATCTTGGCACTTCTTGCAAATTCTGCCATTCCGGTCCCAAGGCCACACAGGCTTCCGGTCGCAAGTGATTCCACATCTCTCTCGAACCTTGCGTAATCAAGACTGCTGCCGGAATCTTTTCGGAACATCCGGCTCAATTCAGCAGTCCCAAGACGGCAGGGCGTGCATTTTCCGCATGATTCATCTGCGGCAAATGTGGCCACATGTTCAAGGAGATCGCCTATTCCTGTGGCTTCATCGAAAGCGATTATTCCGCCATGTCCCAGGGAAGCCCCAGCCTTCCTTATCTCCTCATAGTCAAGTCTTGTCTTGAACTCATCCGGAACCATTATTCCGGACAGAGGACCGCCAACCATTACTCCCTTGATGGAGCCGTGCTTCATTCCTCCGCCGATCTCATAGAATATTGTCTCCAGTGGAGTGCCAAACTCCACCTCGTAAATTCCCGGATTAACAAATAGTGAGTTGAGGGAAAGAAGCTTCGTCCCCCTGCTCTTTCCGTATCCCAGTTCGCTGTATGCCTGGTGGCCATTCCGGATTATCCATGGAATATTTGCCAGTGTTTCAACGTTATCTATGACTGTAGGGTTTCCAAACAGTCCTTTCTCAGTGGGATACGGAGGCCTTACGGAAACTTCCGGCCTCAGGCCCTCTATAGATCTCATCAGGGCGGTTTCCTCTCCACATATGTAGCTGCCTTTTCCCTGCACAACTTTGAGATCAAATTGGAAGCCGGAACCCATCACATCTCTGCCCAGAAATCCTGCAGAGGCCATTTCCCTTGCAGCACTGACAAATTTTCTTATGGCTTCAGGGTACTCAGCCCTGATGTATGCGTACCCCACTGAAGCACCAACTGCATAGCCGCAGATTATCATTGATTCAATCAGGGCATATGGGTTATACTCCATCAGGAACCTGTCGATATAGGATCCCGGATCTCCTTCGTCCCCGTTCATCACCACATACTTTTTTCCGGCCTTCTCCTTTGCCACTGATCTCCATTTTATCCCTGTAGGAAAACCGGCGCCGCCTCTGCCACGCAGTCCTGATTTCTCAACCTCGCTGATCACTGAATCCTGATCCATTGATAAGGCCACTTTCAGGCCGGACATCCCACTTTCACTGGTGTATTGATCCAGGGATTCGTAAGGATGTTTCATGAGTGGTTCCACCAGGACCGATTTCCTTGAGAAATTTGCAATTCTGGGAACACCGGAATCCTCTGTTGAAGCTGGGGCACTGAAGCACTTTCCCAGGCAGTAAATTCTTTCATGCCCGCTGCCCTTATGGGGAAGCGGGATACCCATGGATTTGCTGGCCACAAAGCATGCCGTACCGGAACATTCTGCTTTCTGGGGAAGACCATCATTCAGCGTATAAAACGATCTTATCTCTTCACTGGATCTGGTTTGCAGGTGCATCATGGGTATAAATGCACGGGTCCATACTTAAAGAGTTAACTTAACATTTTAGGGTATCCTATCTTGATGTGAGGTATTGACGTTTACGCCTTCCAGTAAGATGGTGATGCAGAAATAGAAATGGTTCTCAGCTTCGGGTTAAGTTCCGGCATGACCGCGGTTCTCAGGATAGACAGGCACAGTTTTTGCGAAACCTAATTACTCATGAGAAAATCCCTGCCAGAAGGATGATTGTTCTCGGAATAGAAGGAACTGCCCACACAATAAGCTGTGGCATTGTTGACCAGAAAGGAATACTTGCAAATTCTTCAAGAACCTATAAGAATCCCAATGGCGGGATACATCCGAGAGAGGCTGCCATCCATCATGCTGAGCATGTTTCTGAAGTAATATCTGAAGCTCTTTCCATGTCCGGTCTTTCCCTGAAAGACCTTGATCTCATTGCCTATTCAAGAGGACCCGGGCTGGGGCCATGCCTCAGGATTGCAGCAACTGCTGCAAGAACTCTTGCCATAAAATCCGGTAAGCCCATCATCGGTGTGAATCATCCCCTCGGTCACGTGGAGATCGGCCGAAAACTCACCGGATCGGAAGACCCCATGCTGCTGTACGTTTCAGGTGGAAATACCCAGATAATTGCCCATGTCAATGGAAGATACAGGGTTCTTGGTGAAACCATGGATATAGGGCTTGGCAATCTGCTTGACAAGATTGCAAGGGACATGGGGCATCCCTTTCCGGGAGGGCCTGTTATAGAGCGGCTTGCTCTCCACGGTAAAAGGCTTCTCCAACTTCCATATTCAGTCAAGGGAATGGACACATCATTCTCGGGAATGTACACTGCGGCCTTACATTATCTGAAGGAGGGGGAATCTCCTGAGAATGTATCGTTCAGCATACAGGAACATGCTTTTGCAATGCTTTTGGAGGTCCTTGAAAGAGGTCTCTACCAGACTGACAAGCAGGAGATCCTTCTGGCCGGAGGCGTCGCACGCAACCTTCGACTGAGGGGGATGATAGAGGAACTGGCCAGGGATCTTGGAATCAGAGCATTTCTAACCGACAGCCAGTACTGCATGGACAATGGAGCCATGATTGCCCAGGCAGGGATGCAGATGTTTCTCAACGGTTATTCCACCACCCTTGAAAATTCCACGGTTGATCAGAGGTTCAGGATTGACCAGGTTGAGGCTCCATGGATAAAACCTTCAGCGGTATTGCACCGGACCAACATGGGTGCTGAATCTCTCATAGAAATAGGCGACTACATGGGCAGAAAGGCTGTATTCAAGCACAGGATACCAAAGACCTACAGGAATCCTGAACTGGATTCGCAGATCAGATTGAGCAGAATGAGAAACGAAGCTACCATGATGATACATCTCAACGACCTTGGAATAGCTGTGCCAATGATATATGACATTGACTTTCCTGCCTCCCTTATTGTTTATGAGTATGTGGATGGTATACTTCTCAGGGAGAGGCTCCTGATGGAGGGAGCTATCAGTACGATGGAGTCCATCGCTGAAACCGCTACGAAAATGCACACTGGAGGACTTTCACATGGTGATTTCACTGCAGGCAATATAATAATGAAGAGCGATTCCAGCCCTTACATTCTTGATGCAAGCCTTGGAAAAACTGACGCCAGACCCGAAGACATGGCTGTTGATCTTTACCTGTTCATGGAATCACTGAGAACACATGTCCCGGATTCTGATGCATATTTCAAACGGTTCATTGATAGATACCGGGATGGCATGGATATCTTCCCGGAAATAATGGAAAGCTTCCGTGACCTTGAGAAAAGGAGGAGATATGTTTGATTTTTGTCACAAGCAACCAGCACAAGTATGATGAGATAAGCAGCATAATGGAGAAAGGCGGATTCAAAGTTCAGTGGAGGAAGATGAAGTACCAGGAGATACAGGCTGATACCACAGAGGAGGTATCTCTTGACAGCGCAAAGAAGCTGGCGCCGCTTCTTGGAGAGGAATTTTTCCTTGAGGATACCGGCCTCTATATTGCTGCCCTGAATGGTTTTCCTGGGCCTTATTCCTCATATGTGCAGGATACCATAGGCAATCCAGGGATTCTACGGCTTATTGACGGCCTGAGCCGGAAGGCTTTCTTCCTGACGGTAATAACATTTTACGACGGCACGGGCTTCCACCAGTTTTCCGGCCGCCTTGACGGTTCAATAGCTCTGGAAATTGCAGGAAAAGGTGGTTTCGGGTACGATCCCATTTTCATTCCCGAAGGTGAATCCCTGACTCTCGGCCAGCTTCCGGTATCCACAAAGAATTCAATATCCCACAGACGGAGAGCTGTAACCGCCTTCATGGAATTCCTGACGGAATCCGGACACACTGATTCCGCAGATGATTGATCCATATGGCGAATGCCGTGCATGAAATTATATAATAACGTTCTATTTGATGAACTGCATGCAAGATACTTGGAAAAATTACCAGTTTTACTTTTACGTTGTCCTGTTCGCCATCGGCGCTGTATTCCTTCTTATCACCGTGAATGACCTTGTGACCAGGAATGATGCCATCATAAAGTCAGGACTATCACTGCTTTCCACCGGCAACTGGGAATACTGGATCTTTGCCGTGAGCCTCGTTGTTGCCTTCACTTTCTTTTACCTGTCTCTGAAGATTGCAACGCAGACAAAGCGTTTCGAGGACCTTATCTCCAGCGACAGCAAATACACCTTTGTCAAGAATATTAAAGAACTTCAGAAGCTTGCTCGCGATCTTGGACCAAGGTACGGCCAGCAGCTCAACCAGGCAATGGAGAAATGGAAGATCAGGTAAATATTCCCTGATAGAATAGTATTATCATATTGAACGGTTCATTTGCTTCTGCAGCAGGCTAATGCCATTGTCTATTTTGTTATCAGGAATGTTATGAGTGTTTCAGTCAAATGACCGGTAAATTCGTGCTGGTCCTGATGAAATAAAGAAAAGAAGATTCTGGAATTTTATGCCAGTGATCTTTAGATTACTCTACTTAATAAGTTCCTTTACAAACTCGGGCAATGAAAACGCCCCCATGAGGACATCAGAATTGAAGTATTTCCCGGGATTTATGTTCTCAAGGCGCCCTTTGCAGTCATAATCTGAAGCCATGGTAAATGACCAGAATCCGCTCGGGTAGGTAGGAATAAATGCAGTATACGTTCTGACATATCCAAAAACCTCACTCATGCCAGAATGTGCCATCTGAAGTGCCTTTGGCTGGTAGAAAGGAGAACCTGACTGGGTCACCACTATGCCGCTGTCAGTCAGAATGTTCTTTATTGAAGCGTAGAAGTCCTTCATGAACAGGCCTTCGGCTGGGCCAACCGGATCTGTGGAATCCACTATGACCAGGTCAAATTTCCGGTCTGTCTTCCTTATGTATTTCACGCCATCGTCAATGATAAGCTCAACTTTTTTGTCAGTCAGCGGCCTGTAGAGGTCAGGGAAATATTTCTTTGACACCTCCACCACCTGTGTGTCTATCTCCACATTGACAACGCTCTGGAATCCCAGTTTAAGGAGCTGCCCGGCAGTACCGCCATCTCCCCCACCTATGATCAATGCCTTCTGGGGCTTCCGGGATGCCAGATAGTAGGGCACCATGGTTATCATCTCGTGGTAGACAAATTCATCCCTTTCTGTCAGTTGCACCGTTCCATCAATTGTAAGCAGTTTCCCGAAGTCATAGGTTTCAAAAACATCGATCCTCTGATAATCTGTCTTTACAGAGAGCAGCTGATCCTGAACCCTGAAGGATAGTTGCAGATTGTCTGAATACCTTTCCGAGAACCAGTTTTCTATCAGTTTCACGCCTCTTCAATGCGAAGTTTCTATTTAACATATGCGAGCACGTGTT
>DAJC01000009.1 GCA_002498845.1 Thermoplasmatales archaeon UBA509
GACGACTTCTGTCCCGAAGTCACTACTTAAAGTCATCTTTACAAAAGATCAATATATATCAAAAAAAATTCACACATCGTTATTTTATTTCTTAAAATTCTCACGGTAAATTATAGCATTTTGCTCAATTATATAAATATTGTTCATATTCTATCCCAAAGCTGGTAAACGAATTAGAAAATTCACCGGATTACATAAAATCATAATTTAAGTGAAAAAATACATACTGATGACAAATGCCAGTCAATATCCCTCACTGGGTTGGTCATTGGCTGATAGTTGAATGAAAAATACCATCTATCATATCTTACGCAAAATATTCTGGTTTTGCAACTTATTTTGAGTTGTTTACAATGTTCATTACTACGAAGAGACTCAGCAGATTGAGCGCCAGTGTTGACAGGTAGAAAGCCACAGAATGTGAAAAAGTTATTCCCAGAGAAATATATGAAATCACTGTGGAAACAAGTGTCGGGAGGGAAATCAGTAATGCAGTTATGGCAAAGAGGATCACAAGCTCAGTGTTTCCGCCAAAGGAATAGAAGTTAACAGTGGTGGCTCCCCTGGGAACCTTCCTCATGAGCCGCCGGAGGTTATACAGGGAGCTGTATATGTATGCAATTACAAGATTAACGGGAAAGAGGAAGAAGATTACAGGGTTTCCTCTGGCCTTCATAAGAAACAGCACCGATATTGGCGCAACTATTGCTGCAAAGACCGCTGCACCAACGTATTCCTTAGAGTAGATGATATCCATGAGCCTGACTGGAAGTGCCTGGAGTACACTGATGCCGTTTCCTTCCGATATTATGAGCACTATGGAATAGAAGGCTGATGAAACTATCACTATTGCAAGCATAGAATAATAAATTGAAATTGAGCCGAAGGTAACATCTGATGAATAGAAGAATATGGAGAGAAGTGTAGGAAGAACCAGGAATACTGGTATGAGCATCATCAGAAAATTCTGGGACTTTCTGAAAATATTCCGCACATCCTTCCTGAATATTGTGATATAGAATCCAGACTTTGATTCGTGCAACTTCTTCTGAGATATGTCTGCGGTGTTATAGGACACCGTCTCGGTCTGTGTCACCCTGCTGAATGTGCGCATGTTGACCGTAAGGAAGAGAAAAAGTGCCATCAGGGCGTAGATAAACGACGCAGCCATGCCGTAATAGACATATGAGGATGGCTGTGCTGCGGGGAATATTATATAGGCCGAATTCAAAAGCGGCACAAACAGGTACGAAAGATGACCCCTGATTGAAGGCAGCACCGGGATCTCCTGTGGAATCTGTATGGCAATTTCAAAAAGAATGAAGAATGCTATGAACCCTGTAACCCTCAGAATTGTAGAAATGGACCCGCTCCTGAGACCACGCTTTCTCTCCACACTTCCAGACAGAATATATATCATGGCGCTTCCGGCCGTGTAACCAAGCCCAAGCATGATGAAAGCCCACAATACTCCGGTAAAGGCTGAAAGAATGTTTCCTGTGATATAGATGTATGCCCAGAGTATTGGAACTATTACAAAGAGGCTTGAGGAACCTGTGAACACGAACCATGAAAGAGGAAGGACCTGGTGGCCGATCCTTGTGGGAAGGGGCTTAAGCGGCTCAAAAAGCCTGTAAGTGCGAACGATGTTTGTGAACATTATGAAGCTGTACAGGCTTATGATGAATATGTAGGCATAAAGAAGAAGAGAAAGCGTCTGCAGATGATCCACAGGATCTGGAAGCCTTATCTGCGTATACGTCAGGAATGAGGAGAATGCAATCATTGAAATTGCAGTTACGGCGTAGGTGATGAATATAAGGCGCTCAATGTACCTGGCGCCCTGTGTTGCAGACCTGCCCGTTTTCTCCTGGAATTTTGGAGAATCCTTGAGTGCAAGATATCTCTGCTCGGCAACTATTCGCCTGCTCAGTTCAAATATGTCGTGATTCACGAGGACATCGTCTCTCTCAGCGATTTTATGACTGGCCCCAGATCGCCTTCACCGGTAACATTCAGGAAAATATCTTCAAGTTTTGATGTCCCGGACCTTTCTCTCAGTTCTTCCAGAGTTCCAGTATCCACAATCTTTCCTCTGTAGATTATTGACATCCTTGTGCACACCGTCTCCGCTACCTCAAGAACGTGGGTTGAGAATATTATGGTCCTGCCTCTTGCTGCATAGTCATTAAGCAGGTTCTTCAATATCTTGGCAGACCTCGGGTCAAGTCCATTCATGCCTTCATCGAGGATTATGATCTCGGGATCGTGTATTAGTGCCGCCATTATTGCCACCTTCTGCTTTGTGCCAAATGAAAGCGATCCGATGAAAGTGTTCATTTTATCCATTATCTCCAATGCGCTGGCGAAACTCTCTATACGCCTTGCCAGAGTTTCGTGATCAATTTTCCTGACCGATCCTATGAAATTCAGAAATTCCGTTGGTGTCAGGGATTCATACAGTACAGGGGTTTCCGGAACGTATCCTGTTATGCGCTTGACCTCCAGGCTGTCCCTGGAAACGTCCAGTCCTGAAACCCTTACATAACCGGATGTGTAGTCAAGTATGGAGCATATGATCCGCAAAAGTGTTGTTTTGCCAGAACCGTTCGGACCGAGCAGGCCAAATATTTCTCCCGGACTTATCTCCATGTCTACACCGTCAAGAGCCCTTGTTTCGCCGTAGTTCTTGACGAGATTATGAATCACTATGGAGGGTGGGCTCATGAGAATGCTAATGGGCTCCCCATAATATATCTATTCATCGAGTTGCCGAAATGGTATTTCTCTGGTATGGTGTTGAAACTGGCATCACCCATTGCAGCAATGTGCAGCATTCATTTGAAAATCAGCACGTTCTGATTCACCATTTTTCTGGACTCCGATAACATGTGATGCCGAAAAACCCTGCAGTGGCATTTCATTGAGAGCTCATGGGCCATCAGATGATGGAAATGTGGAACACGATGTGAAATATCTGGCCCACAAGAAATGAGCCAAACGCAGCAAGAAGGGCCAGTGCAGCTGATTTAACTGCTTCCTTTCTCACGCTCATGTTCATTGAAATGGCAACGATTGAGTTGGATATTGCCTGGGAAAATCCCACAAGGATCACTGAGAGTATGAGTGCGTAAAGAACAGGGAGGAAGAGAAATGGTATTATTGGTATTGCAGCGCCAAGAATATAGAACATTCCAGTGTTTACAGCTGCCCTCCTGCTTTCGTTCCTGTATTTCTGCACCTTTGAGTCGTCATTCTCCTGATTGTTAAGTATTGCATTCCTTCGCATCTGTGATATCTTGAACTGTGTTTCGGAATTCGTTGCAAGATATGCACCCACGCTCATGCTCATGGCGCCACTCACACCCACTATGAGGCCGCCCATGGCAACGTATGTGTGATCAGAAATTATGGCTGTTAGGCCGGCCAGTGCTGCGAGAACTTCCACCAGACCGTCGCTTATGCCGTATATAACATTCCTGTTCCGTTCCAGCTGCTCCTTGCTCTGGTCCAGAGTGTAGCTGAATACATCCTCGTGCTCAACCTCGTCGTCAATTATCTTCTCAAGGCCAGCCTTGAATTCCGGATCATCAGCCGCAAGTGGGCCGGCTTTCCTGTAGGAGGCAACAGTCTCAACTTCGCCATGCTCCATTATCTTGGCTGTCAGTCCAGTTCCCAGGATCCAGTGAAGGAAAAGCAGTAACGAGACCCTGAAACTCCTTGGACCCAGATTGTCAACATTCTCTCCGTTTCGTTCAAGATATGCCTTCCAGAATTCAGAATGCTCCTTTTCTATGGCCGAGAGCCTTTCCAGCGACTGCTTGAGCCATGGATCCTTTATGCGCTTTGAGAGCCTGAGATAGAAATCCATATCTGTAAGTTCATCCCTGTAGAAATCACGGGTCCTGATGATCTTCTCAGATATGTCCATCTTCCCCACAGTGAAATAAGAGATAAATATGCTTTCATATTTTATTTTTAATACGAAATACGTATAATACATCCGTTTTTCTTTCAACAAGATATATATTATTGGCAAATATAAGTAACTGAGAACCATGATGAAAGATATGGAAAAAACTGAAAAATTGAACGGCATATCAATAAAGGTGACTCCACCCGGGCCAAAGGCCAGGAAGATTATCCAGGATGATGAGAAATACATGGTAACCAGCACAAAATCCCTCCCCATAGTTGCAGAAAGGGGTGAAGGGGCCTTCATCCAGGATGTTGACGGCAATGTGTACCTGGACTTTTCCACGGGCATAAGCGTCACAAATCTCGGGCACGTGAATCCACATGTGACAGAGGCCGTTGAGAAACAGCTCCACAAGCTCTGGCACTTTGCAGGCACTGACTTTTACTACAAGATTCAGGTGGATGCTGCCAGAGCACTGGAGAGTGTGGCTCCCGGCAGTTTCCAGAAGAAAGTGTTCTTCACAAACAGCGGAACTGAAAGCACTGAGGCAGCTATCAAGATTGCCAAGGCACATACTGGAAAACAGCAGTTCATAGGCTTCATTGGCGGATTCCATGGAAGGTCCCAGGGTGCACTGTCATTCACAGCGTCCAGGGCCATCCACCACAAGGGCTTTTTCCCCTCCATGCCTGGAGTTGAGCATGCACCTTACCCCAACCCATACAGGAACCCTTTCAACATAGATGGTTACGAGGAACCGGACGAACTGGAAGATCGCGTCATAGACTTCATCGACAGGTACATGCTTCGCACCTACCTCCCGCGGGAGAACCTTGCAGGATTCCTTGTGGAACCAATCCAGGGAGAGGGCGGCTACATTGTGCCACCAAAGAACTTCCACAGGAAGCTGAGGAAACTGGCCGACGAAAACAATGCAGTTGTCATAATGGATGAGGTTCAGACGGGAATGGGCAGAACCGGCAAATTCTTTGCATCGGAGCACTTCGGAGTCGAGCCTGAAATCATAGGGCTTGCAAAGGCCATTGCAAACGGTGTTCCCATGGGTGCAATTATTGTAAAGGATTCACTGGATTTCCCGGAAGCCGGGCTGCACTCAAACACATTCGGCGGAAACCTTCTTGCCAGTGCTGCAGCAGTTGCGGTAATTGACACCATAAAAACCGAGAACCTTCTGGAAAATGCCACAAAGCAGGGAGATTACTTCAAGAAGCGCCTGCTTGAACTTCAGGAAAAACATGATGTCATTGGAGATGTGAGAGGCATAGGGCTCATGCTTGCCGTGGACTTCGTGAAGGACAGGAAGACAAAGGAACCGGCAACCAAATACAGGGACACGGTTGAACTCAAGGCACTTGAGAACGGCCTCATTGTACTGGCTGCAGGACTGAGCGCCATAAGGCTGATCCCTGCCCTGAACATAACAAGGGATCAGATAGACATGGGCGTTGAGGCTCTTGAAAAGGCCATTGTGGCCTCCCACTAAATTTCCTGATTCATATAGTCTATGAGTTTTGTGAGGGGCATACCCTCAGCCCATTTTAAAATGAAATTTCCATTTCTTGTTTCGCCCACATCCGGGATTATCTCATACAGGTGGCGTATTCGACCTTGGGGACTGGCAGGAATGGTGAATATACGCCATGGATCTCCACCAACACTTTTCAGCCTGTAGGCATAAACAACGAAGAGGCCTGCCCTCTGGCACAGATCCCTGAGGCGGGTGGCCTGGTCCTGCCTTTGCCCGGAAGCCTCCGTGAACATTATGGTGTCATTCACCGATGACTTCACCTCTATTATCATTGAATAATCATGCCTGAGCGCAATCAGGTCAGCACCAAGGGAACCCGCCGAACGCGTCACAAAGAAGGGCCGCGATATTATTGATCTCAGGGCCTCCTGCGAAACAGGATCCAGGCGCTTGATCAACCTCGATATAACGTTCTCGTTCCCGGATAGTATTCCGGACAGTTCCCTTTCGTAGATGCTGCCGTTCAAGAGATCGGGTGCTATTTCTCAGAGGTAATATAAGCTTGGTGTCCTGACGGGCGTAATTAGTTCCAGGTAAAATATTTGGACCATGTATATGGTATATATAGATATTGTCCAATGTATTTAGTATTTGAATTAGATAAATATGTAACCCAGGGCTGGCTACCTGGGAACAAAATGTTAGATGATCCTTATGAAAATCTGGATAGCAAGAAACTGAGTTTTTTCCACTGGAAGAGCCTGATTACCACTGGAATGGGAGTCTTCACCGATGGATATGATCTTTCATCCATTGGCATAGTCCTTCCTCTTGTGCTTGTATCATTCGGGATCAAAAGCCTGACTGGAATAGAATCCTCCCTTCTGGCTGGATCGGCATTAATTGGTGCCGTGGCAGGTGCGCTGATTTTCGGCATCCTTTCAAATGGAGGGCGGAAGCGTTTCTATGGCCTTGATGTCACCATAATGGCTGTTGCCGCTGTCCTTCAGATATTTGCCGCCAATCCCCTTGAGCTCATACTCATCAGGACTGTTCTGGGAATTGGAGTGGGAGCAGATTATGTGCTCTCACCCATGATAATGGGAGAACACGCAAACTCAAGAGATCGTGGTAAAATAATTGCCCTTGGGTTCGGGCTGCTCTGGGGTTTCGGTGCAACGGTTGCAGCTGTGGTATACCTGGGCCTTCATGGAGTTGTGTCGGATTCCATTCTCTGGAGGATTGTGCTGGCAGCAGGATCAATTCCAGCAGTTGCTGTCATATACCTCAGGAGAAAAATGCCTGAAACGGCCAGATATCTTGGCAGAATTAAGGGGGACAGGGATGGGGCGGCAGAAGTCATCCATGAGATAAGCGGCAGGAGTGTTGATCCCAGCACAATAGTCAGGGACAGCAACGGCCTCAGGTACTATCTCAGGAAGCAGTGGAAGGTATTTCTGTCTGCTTCAGTTTTATGGTTCCTCTTCGACATGGTTGCCTATTCCGGCATTCTATTCGGGCCAAGCCTCATAGCCGGAAGCCTTGGGCTTAACTCTGGTGACTTCCAGCTTCTCATGGAGGGACTTTTTGTGGTCCCGGGTGGTCTCATCGCCCTGTCGCTCATAGATAAGAGAGGAAGAAAACCCCTGCAGATTGCCGGATTCATTGGCATGGCTGCGGCCCTGGTATCTTTTGGAATGTACAAACATTTGGCCGGAGTACTGGCAGTGCCAGCAATTGCACTTGTGCTCTATGGCTCCCAGAACCTGTTCCAGCAGGCAGGTCCCGGATCAGTTTCAGCTTCGGGAATGCTTGGCATTGAACTGGCCCCCACAAAGATCAGGGGAACCATACAGGCACTGACTGTTGCCTCCGGAAGGATGGGCGCCACTGTATCCACTTTCATATTCCCATATCTCTTCGGTGTCTATGGCGAATCATTTGCTGTGTATTTCCTTGGTTCCATTGCCCTTGTTGCCTCCATAGTAACGCTGGTGGGAATCCCTGAGACAGCCAGAAAAGGCCTGGAGAAGTCCTCAGGCGAAACACTGCAGGTTCCGGAAATAGCTCAGAAGGCTGCAGAAGCAGGTGGAGGACAATGATACTCCTGACAAATGACGATGGTATATTCAGCCCTGGTATCAGGTCCCTGTGGAAATCCCTGAGGAATGAAGGGATTGATGTTGTGGTTGTTGCACCATCCCAGGAAAGGAGTGGATCCGGAATGTCAATTAGCCTGTCTGAGCCTGTTGACTACGTCAGGTTCAGTCTTGATGGAGGCCTGGCATATTCTGTCAGAGGTACGCCTGCAGACTGCGTGCTGCTTTCCCTGAATATATTATTCCCAGGTCAGATAGACGCGGTTGTTAGCGGTACAAATGCCGGAATCAATGCAGGCTATGGAATCATCTTTAACAGCGGGACCATGTCTGCTGCACTGCTGGCCTCCATGATGGGTGTACCCTCATTCGCATTTTCACAGCATGTCACTGCCGAGAACCGTTCCAGTCCTGAGATTTATGAAAATGGATCTGCAATTGCAGCCTGGATGGTTTCTGAATTCCTGAATTCCAGAATTCGCAACAGTGGAATGATCAACGTCAATTTTCCGGAGAATGTTCATAAAAACACAGGAATTGTGGAGGTGCCATTCTCCAAGCGCCCTCTGTACAGAAGGAAACTTGTTTTCAATCACAGGACAGCCGAAACTGGTTCCTTCAGGATCGTGCCTGTCCAGGAAAAACCTGAGGCCTGCGGCCATATGGATGATATCTCAGTGGTCCTCCATTCCGGCCTTATATCGGTGACCAGGATTTCTGTGGAAACGGATCCTGCCCTGAAACCAGAAAACGAAATTCTTTCCATGGCAGATCCGCAAAATCCTGATGAATGAACCCATATATTTCAGCTCTGCAATTTCATGAATATTCAGATTCCGGGATATCTGGAGAATATTTCACCTGCGGCCAGGGCACTGCCCCTGTCCACCCTCTTCCCCATCTCCTCCAAAGAAGATTCTATTGCGTTGAGGGCTGTTATAATATGAGCGGGCTGAACCCATCCCATGTGCCCCACCCTGAAGTATCTGTCCCGCACAGAGGGATGCACCCCTGCGCCGAACTCCACTCCTTTCTTCATGCATCTCTGCAGGAAATCGGCTATGTTTATGCCATCAACCATAACGCCGCTGACAGTATTGCTTCTCAGCTTCTCTGACGCCAGGATTTCAAGGCCAAGATGACTGATTCCGGCCCTGAATGCCTGGGAGCATATCTCGTGGCGCCTGACCCTGGCCTCCATGGTCTCTGACCTGATGAGATCCATGCTCTTCTGTATCGAGAATACAGTGCCTATGGGAGGAGTTGCGAAATATCCCCCGCCCCCTGCAAGAAACTTATTCATTATATCTGACCAGTTCCTGAGATCGGCGAAATAACCGCTTATGGACTCACCCTTCAGCTTCTCCATTGCTGATGGCGATGCCACAAGCAGACCGGCTCCTGCCTGGGCACCCAGTGCCTTCTGGCTTGCCGTGAGACATACGTCTATGCCCCACTGCGCCGCTTTCATGGTCTCTCCGCCTATGCTTGCGACTCCATCAACAATCACCAGATCCACATGGTTCCTGACTGCCTTTGCAACTGATTCCACATCAAGCCTCACCCCTGTGCTTGTCTCAACCTGGGTCATTGCAACGGCGAAGTACCTGCCTGAGGATACCTCGTGCTCAATCTCCCCAGTGGAGACTGCCTTCCCGGCTTCAGCCCTCAGCACCTTCAGGATCAAAGGATATCTTGACATTATTGCCTCCCAGCGGTCCCCGAATACTCCATTGCTCACCACAAGTATGCGGGAGCCGCGAGGTATGAAGGACATAACGCTCTCCATTGCAACTGTTCCGCTGCCGGGAAGAATGAAAGGTGTGTAAGAACTGTCCGATCCGGTAACATACCTGAAGCCCTCAAGGGAGTTCTTCATGGCACTGTTGAACTCAGGTGATGCAAAACCAATATTTGGCTGGACAGCGGCCGACAGAACATCATAGTTGCCAATGGATGGCCCCACGTGCATCAATATTCTTGAAGTCATGGATATTCATGCCGCAATGGCATAAAACTGTTGCACAACCGCTTAATAATGACAGAATGAGAGTGCCTTTTTTCACCAGTGCCGGCAGTGACCGCAAAATTATTGTTTTGTCCGGGAGTATGGTGTTTATGTCCGAAATGGTGTACTATCCACCAGACTCCCAATCAACAAATATAATGAGGCTGGCCAGAAAACACGGATTGCAGACACTTGATAATCTCTATGACCGTGCAGATGCTGATCCAGAATGGTTCTGGCCTGCGGTTATTGAGGATTGCAACATCACCTTCAGGAAGCCCTATGGTAGTGTGATGGATGCCAGCGGTGGAAAACCCTGGACAAAATGGTTCACCGGAGGGCACATAAACATCGCCCATAACTGCGTGGAAAAATTTGGTGATTCTGACAGGCCTGCGGTGAAGTATGAAACCGAGGACGGCAGATCCGGATCAATGAGCTTCAGGGAACTTAACAGGGTTACCGGCAAGCTTGGAGGTTTTCTTCGGGAAGCTGGCATTGCCAGGGGCGACAGGGTTGGCATATACATGCCGCCATCACTGGAAGGGGTTGTTGCCCTCTATTCTGTCCTCAGAATCGGCGCTGTTGCCGTGCCTGTATTTTCAGGATATGGTATTGAGGCGGTAAAGACCAGGATTCAGGATTCAGGCGCAAAGGCACTGTTTTCATTCGCATTCTATTCCAGGAAGGGAAAGACCGTGGACATGCAGTCCACAGTTCATTCCATGCCAGATATAATGCACATAGTCAAGGATGCTAAATCACCTGACGTCTTTGATTTCTGGAAGAGCGTTGATTCAGGAAAGTATGTTGAATCGGCCGACACTGGGTCCGAGGACCCGGCCATAATGCTTTACACCTCCGGCACAACGGGAAAACCCAAGGGAACTGTGCATGTCCATGGCGGGAGCTTTGTAAACATCGTGAAGGAGGTGAAATATTATATGGACATGGGGCCGGAGGATACCCTCTTCTGGATATCCGACCTTGGATGGATGATGGGCCCATGGTCAATTCTTGGCGCCAATGCACTTGGCGGATCAATCTTCGTTTATGACGGGGCTGTTGATTATCCTGACATCAGGAGGCTCTGGAGGATAATTTCATCCCATGGGATCACGCTTCTTGGCCTTTCCCCAACACTTGTGAGGTCCCTGAAATCCAGGAATGCTGCATTTCCCATGCCATCCGTGCGGGTCTTCGGATCCACCGGGGAGCCCTGGGACGAGGAATCATGGCTGTGGCTATTCAGGGAGATTGGGTCAGGTAAAACCCCCATAGCGAATATATCAGGAGGAACCGACATAATCGGATGCTTCCTGGCATCCACTCCTGCCATACCACTCATGCCAAGGTGCCTGTACCGTGGACTGGGCATGAATACTTCCGTGATGAGCGAGGATGGCATGGATGTGGTGGATCAGGTCGGCTACCTTGTTTCAAAGAGCCACTGCCCTTCCATGACCAGGGGAATATGGGGACAGCCGGAGAAATATCTGGAAACCTACTGGTCCCAGTTCAAGGACGTATGGGTTCAGGGGGACTGGGCAATGAGGGACCGCAACGGTTACTATTTCCTGTTCGGAAGGTCAGACGATGTCATCAAGGTGTCCGGGAAAAGGCTCGGGCCCAACGAGATTGAGAATGCAGTAATGGAGGTGCCGGGAGTCGTGGAATCTGCGGTCATAGGAGTGCCTGATGCCCTGAAGGGGGAAGCCGTTGTCATATTCTACACTGGCGAGAACAGCGACGCAACCATGGAAGCAATCAGGACGAAGGTGGAGGAGAGCATGGGAAAGTCATTTCTTCCCAGGTTCACCATATGGCTTCCGCAGCTTCCCAAGACCAGGAACGGCAAGATAGTGAGGAGGGTCGTGAAAAGAGCTTTCCTTGGCCAGGATCCTGGAGATGTTAGCAATCTTGAGGATACGGCCATAATGGATTACATAAAGGAGGTTGGCAGGATCAGGGACAGGCCCGATGATTTCCAGGGGATGTCCAGATGAAGACAGGAGAATTTGAGGCCAGATTGCTTTCCGATGGCTATTTCACCCTTGACCCCGGAGCATATTTCGGCATAGTGCCAAGGCCAATATGGAGCAAAACTTTCAGGGAAACACCCAGCGGGAGAGTGAAGCTGGCACTGAACGTTGTACTTCTCCAGGGGAAGGATTATTCGGCTCTCATAGACAGCGGCATCGGTTTTCCGGAAAGCCAGAAGATGCGTACTATCTATGAAATAGAAAAAACCAGTGATATTGTACCGCAGATCACTGACATCATGAATCCTGATGACATAAGATTCATCATACATTCCCACCTGCACTTTGACCACAGCGGACACAGCCTGGACGGGATGCCTGGAAAACGTGTCTTCAGGAATGCCTCCCTTGTTGCCCAGGACCTTGAGTTCAGGGCATACAGCAGGCCCAACGAGTTCACAAGAAGCAGCTACATCCGCAATACCGCGCAGATGAACAGGGCCAGCAGGATCAGGCTGGACGGATCAGTGAGGTTCAAGAACGATATCAGGGTCATCAGGACTGGCGGGCACACGGCCGGGCACCAGGTCATCATTGCCGGAAGCGGAACCCACCAGATCATGTATTTCGGTGACCTCATACCTTCGGCCTTTCACGTGAAGATCCCCTATGTAACTGCCATAGACAGCTTTCCCATGGAAACTGTCAGGATGAAGAGGAAACTCATTGAAAGGGCCATTCGTGAAAAATGCGTATGCATCTTCAACCATGATCCTGAAACGCCTGCCGGAATAATATCAGGAGACCTGCAGAATCCCAAGGTTGAGAAGGTATTCCTGGAATGATCTCAGATACTGAATTCCTCCCTCTCTGAGAGGATCATATCCATGGCAAGCTCCGCTATGTCTGTGGCGTACAGGCCAATCCTTACGATTTCCTCGGATGAGGGCACAACGATTGCCACCATTTCGCCTCCCTGAAGTGACCGGAGGATCTCGTCCTTCCTTGCCGTTACGGAGGTTTTCTTCCCTATTATGGGATCCAGGGAATCGAATTTCTTTGCATAGAAAGCATCAACCGCCTCATTGTACATCTGGCCTGATTCCCTGAGGAACTCCACTATTGATTCGGATTCCTTTCCACTGTGTTCCGGTACGGTTTTCCAGAGCTTGCACAGGTTCACAGCATGATCCGCTATCCTTTCAAGAATGCGGGAGAATATGAGGTAAAAGACACTGTTGGATTCATCGCTCTCGCCGCTCTTCACCTCCCTGTAAACATAGAGCTGATACCTGTCAACATCATCATCGCGGTTGATTACGCTGTCCAGCAGGGCTGAATCTGAACCGGAAATGCCGTTTATTGTATCCTCTATCATTGTCTGCACATTCAGCGACATGCGCCTCACGGCATTTGGAAGAGGAAATGACTTGGAATCAAGCACATTCTGGAGCACCACAGACCTTGAGGACTCGTCGAATATCTCCACACCCATCACCAGCCGGGAGAACCGGGATATTGCATCCACCATCCCTGCGTCCATGTATTTCGGGCTTTTTATGGTGAGAGTGTCAAAGCCCGCTATGTAAAGGGAAGTCAGGACACGCTGGAAATATTCCGGGTTTGGCTTTCCAGTCACTGTGAGTATGCGCGCATTCTCCTTGGGCCTTGCCTGGGAATGCGTTACAGTCAGAACACCCTGGGAATCATCAATTATCACTTCACTGCCCTTGCTGATCCGGGCTTCCTTAACCCATTTGGATGGAAGCGATATTATGAAAGTGGAGCCTCCGGTAAGCTGTACTCGTCTGGTATATGTTGCCATCTATTTAGAAATTCACACACATATATATTGCTTCCGATGGTTTCAATATTATTTATAAAGGCTGAGTATATCTATATGAATGATAACGAATATCAGAACATGCGCCTCTTTATCGCCCCATTGATCTTCTGCTTCAGATCTTCGTTGATCTCCTCAATCCCGTGCTGGTTTTTTGCATGTTCCACGATCTGTGGAATCAGATCTTCCGCCTTCTTTGATGACACTTCATACTGGCAATCCATGCCTATATCCCTGCATCTGAATCGATAACTTGCCATTCCCATCGCATTTAACATTCCGTTCAGGTAATATTAATGTTTCCAGTGATCAAATGCAAGGATGATTTCGTATCTCCAGTCTGTATTTCGAATGGCACCAGAAAAATATCATGAGGAACTGTCCCCATGGGCATGATCAAGCCCTGCCCACTGGCAGGATCATGACTGGGGTGGAGGCTGGTTTCTCCTCTGCTGGCTGTATCTCATGCTGTTTCCTATGCTGCGGCCTATGAATACGCCAACTGCAAATATGAGCTCAAAGTATATGAGGTAAGTGAGCAGATATGTTGGCACAAAGCCCTCAAAGAGATCTATCTCTGGATCATGCACAGGCCCTCCCATGGGCCCACTGTAAACAACTGTTCCATTTGTTTCCGTGTAACTGACGTTGTATTTGTAAATCCCTGAGGGAAGATCTGTGGTGTTGTAATAATACCTGTAAGTTGTTATGCCTGAGGAGTTTGTTATGGAAGCAGCCAGTATATGATTTGCAGTATAGCCGGAAGTTGCAATGTGAAGCACCACGCTTGACAGATTGACGTTTGTTGATGAGTTCTGGGTTATTGTAATGGTGTAGTGGAAATCATCAGCAACAGAGCCATAGGGAGTCACGTTTCCCAGAACCTGGATTCCATTTGGAAACGTGGTCGCAAATGTTGGGTGTGAGGAGTATTCTATGTTGGCAACGATGGCAGAAGAAAGCATTGCAGCTATGATAAACACCACAACGCTTCCCAGGAACCTGGGTTTAAGCTTGTAGAGCTTGGTGAAATGGAAGCTGAAGAATGTTACAACAGGAACAAGGAAGATTATCTCCCCGTAGACATATACCGAAAGAACAACGATTATTGCAGATGTCAGGATCGCTATGCCAAGACCCGTGAACCTGTTGTTCTTTTCAAGCCAATTTCTGATATCAGACAATAGAACAGTAAATGTACCTTACTATATTGATTTATCCGAACCTGACCTGAATTCTCTGCCTGAAGCATAACAGGCACAGGGCGTGCCCAATGGTATTTACACCGCCATATAGCCTGCCTTTGTAAGCAGGAACATGTGCCTGAAAGCGGGGACCGTCAACAGGCTTAATCCAGTGGAACACTGCAGTCCCATGAGGAAGCTGCTGTCACGCTGCCAGTACAGAGTTGAGAGGCCACAAGGCAGGGAAAAGTGCTGCAAACAGTTGTAAGAATGGTGATTGCTGTTACTTTCCCGGTAAATTGAGGGTCCATCATTACGAAAGCCATACCGGCCATTGCTGCCTGTGTTTGCCCTGTGCAGCCTGACCAGCTGAGCTGCAGATTATTCTTTTGAGTAATTCAACCACAGTGAATTTTAATAAACCGGTAATAATCTCTCCCCGTCATGCTGCCGTCCATTGAGGAACTCAGGAAGATGCGTAAGAACCTAGGGATCAGCCAGAAAGAGCTGGCCAGGATAAGTGGCGTGAGCCAGTCATATATTGCAAGGCTTGAAAAGGGCAGCATAAATCCCACATATGACAAGGTCAGGAAGATTTTTGACTACCTCAACAGGACCGGGCAGAAGGCAACAACCATTGACATAACTGCCGAGAAAATAATGACGGCACCGGTCATAACGTGCTCTCCCACCGATTCAATAATAACTGCACTTAATGTCATGAGGGAGAAGGGCTTTTCACAGCTTCCTGTTGCAACACTTGACAGGAAGGTTGTTGGAACCGTGTCGGAATCGGATATCAATGATCTCCTGCTGAAGGGCAATACAATAGATTCCCTGAAAACACTGGTTGTCAGGAAGGTCATGGGCCCAACGCTACCGCAGCTTGATCGCTCATCACCCATATCCATGATCTACCCACTGCTGAAGTATTCAAGCGCAGTGCTCATAATGGAGAACGGTGAACTGAAAGGTATTGTCACAAAGGCGGATATACTTAAGGCCGTTGAGGAATATGCCTGAGATAGTCAAAATAATTCTTGACATAGTATACGCCTTCATCCTGTTCATTCCGGCATTTGTGGCCAACCCTGCTGCAGTGATCACCGGAGGACACTATCCGATGGATGCTGGGAAGAACTTCCCCGATGGGAAGCGAATCCTTGGGGACGGGAAGACCTGGACTGGATACTTCGGGGGATCACTTGCCGGTGTGATCATTGGCTTCATACTTGCCGGCATTTTCTACATATCTGGCTTCGCTGGGTCTCTGCCCTACGGCAGGACATTCAGTGAGATACTGGTGGTACTTCTGGCAATGTCCTTTGGATCGCTCACGGGTGATGTTGCCGGATCCTTCATAAAGAGGAGGATTGGCATACAGAGGGGCGGCAAGGGTGCCCTCCTGGATCAGTGGCCATTCGTGCTGATGTCTTTCCTCTTTCTGTTCATATTTGCCAGGCCGTTCTTCATGAGCTACTACGGGAACATAATAGGAGCTGTGGCAATTCTGGTCATAACGCCCCCCTTACACAGAGGGGTGAACATAATAGGCTTTGCAATGAAAAAGAAGGATGTCCCATGGTAGATGAAGTGAAGATGGTTATAGCCGTAAGGAAGGATCTTGACCTTGGCAAGGGAAAGATAGCAGCACAGGTGGCACATGCTGCCGTTGCCTGTGCACTGAAGGCTGAGAAGAAAGAGAAGAAGATTTTCAGGAAGTGGATGGAGGGGGGGCAGAAGAAGATCGTGGTGAGGCTGGCCAATCAGCAGGAGCTTCTTGAGTTAAAGTCCCGGGCGGATTCAGAGGGCATAATAACCGAGGCCATATTTGACGCAGGCCACACCCAGGTTGATCCCGGGACCCTGACATGCGTGGGCATAGGACCCGCTGAGTCCAGCGCCCTTGACCCCATAACCGGATCTTTCAAGCTGCTGTGAATCATCACAGCAGCGACAGCGCGTTATCCATATCATCAATCAGATCCTGTGAATCCTCAATGCCGCATGAAAACCTCACCAGCCCGTCTTCGATTCCCATGGCTTTCCTTTCATGGGGCGGTATTGAGGAATGGCTTGTCTCAACGGGAAGGGTTACAAGGCTCTCAACACCTCCCAGGCTTGCTGCCACGGCAGGCACCTTCAGTGAAGCCATGAATTTCCTTGCACCATTGAGGCCTCCGACGACCTCAAATGATACCATGCCGCCATATCCCCTGAGCACTTTCCTGGCTATTGCATGGTAGGGCGATTCCTCAAGCCCGGGATAATGCACACGGACCACCTTTCTGTGCTGGCTCAGGAACCCTGCAAGATCCATGGCCACCCTGTTCTGTTTCTCAACCCGGAGTCCAACTGTCTTCATTCCCCTTGATGCAAGATAAGACTGCAGCGGATCCGGCACTGGGCCGGTGGTTCTCCTCACTGCCTGTATCCTGTGGAATATATCCTTGTTGTCTGTGCCTGCCAGTCCCAGAGTAACATCACTGTGCCCCGAAATGTACTTGGTTCCGCTGTGCAGAACCACTGATGCGCCGAATTCAGAGGGGTTCTGGTTGTACGGGGAGGCAAATGTCGCATCCACAAGGAGCGGAATGCCGTTCTCCCTGCAGAACCTGCCGATTCTATCCAGATCAGCAACCTTCAGTGTTGGGTTTATTATGGATTCCAGGTACAGCAGTGCGTGACTTTCTGGCTTGAATGAAAGTGAGTTGGCCTGATCCAGGCTTATGAAATCGCATCCAATGCCAAATTTCTGGAGGTATGAGGAGAAGAATGAGTGTGTCTGGCCGTACAGTTCATTTATGGAAAGTATCCTGTCACCCCTGCTGCACAGGCCGAACACCGCAGAGCTGATGGCCGCCATTCCCGATGAGAAAGCAAGCCCGTATTTCACGTTGTCAAGAGATGCATACTTGGATTCCAGTGCCTGTGTTGTGGGATTGCCCCATCGTGTGTACAGGAAGGGCTCGCCCCTGCTGATGTCCATATACGGGTCTGCGCTCCTGTTTGGCGACATGAATGTTGCTGTCTCGAATATTGGAGTGACAACATTTCCAAAACGTTCGTCCATAATCTCACCGGCATGCACTGCCCTTGTGTTGAAACCATCCCCATGATCCATGGTCTGGTCATGCCTGCCCGTTCTTAAGGCATGTTGTTAATGTCATCAGAGTTTTGTCTCATAGCTTTCAGGCTTCCTTTCGGATCTCATGATCATGCCGACTCTGGAAACCAGGAAAGACATGGATATCCCTATGACAAGGATTGGCAGCCACACAAGCAGGGGGTCATATGAGAACCTGGAGAGGAGGCCGGTGCCCAGTACCGGTGCCATGGGGGCAATGAGACCAAGAAGCAGCTGGAATGCACCAAAATACTGGCCCCGTTTCTCCGCCGGCGATATCTTTCCAATGAGGCTGTACGTGACAGGTGACATCACGTTTTCACCAATGGTAAGAAAAATGACGTCGGCAATGAGAAACGGAAAACCCGAGAAGAATGCCAGGACAAAGAAACCCATGGAATATATGGCGCCGCCCAGGGCGATCCTGTTGAAATCCCTCATCCTTGCCAGCACCCAGTTCACTGGCATCTGGAGAAACACCACTGCCAGGCCGTTCACTGAATAGAGTATGCCGATCATGTAGTTTGGCACCCTGTCTATGTTGGTCCAGAAAAGCGTCAGGGTTGTGCCCCACTGTCCTGCCACGAACCACATGGACGCCACCAGGAGACTCAGGATCACAAACTTAGTGTCCCTCCAGGGAAATTCGAAATTTCCTGTCCTCACTAAAAAATCCGTCTTGGTCTCCGACACATAACGGATGTAGAGAAGCCACTCCCCGGCAGTGAGCACGGCTGGGAAAAGGAAGACATAGAAATAGCTGATCTGGGACAGGAAACCTCCCAGTGCAGGGCCTACTGAGAAACCGAGGTTTCCGGCAATCCTCACCATGCTGAAGGCATCAGTCCTCTGCTTCTCTTCCGTGGTGTCTGTTATTACAACATTATCCAGTATCCCCTGAATGCTTGTGAACGGCTCAACCAGCAGAAATGCTGAATAGATGAAATACAGAGATGAATGGAAGTATATGGAGAATGCCATGAAGAGAAGAAGCGCCATAATTATGGGAGGAAGCCACACTGCTGCCATTCTTCTTCCCAGCCGGTCTATGAGATTTCCGCCGTAGATTGAGAACGGAAGGCTGAGAAGTGCAGTACCGAAAAAAAGCAAGCCTATCTGGATATAAGGGACATGCCGTATAACTGAAAGGTACACCGGTATGAATATCCAGGACTGGGATCGCCCAAGAATCCTGATGAGCTGGGCCATGGATATTGCAGAGACATGCCTGTTGCTCAACAGCGCCCCGCCTGGAATCTTTAAGCGCATAGAATTTTTTTCCGGACTCTGCTGCCATATTGAGCGTGCATATATGTTTTTGTTGCAGCATCCAATCATTACTTCAATATAGATCAAACAGTTCACTCTGTGAATGTTTGTAGCTCTTGAAGGCATTGACGGCTCAGGCAAGACAACGGTATCGTCAAGGCTCAGGGATAAGCTTGAAAGTGATGGCATAAGTGTTTTCCTCACCCATGAACCTACATTCAGCGTTGACAGTATTTCCGGGAAGCTTGTGTCGCAGAGGGATCCGGAAAGCGCCCTGAAACTCTTCTTCATGTTCACCGAGGACAGGTACAGGCACCAGGCCGAGATATCTGAGAAGCTTGATCAGGGCTACCTGGTGCTGTGCGACAGGTACATCTACTCATCCTT
>DAJC01000048.1 GCA_002498845.1 Thermoplasmatales archaeon UBA509
ATTGAAATATCAAAATTAAGATTTGGCGATGAGCTTATCAAGCGTGGCTTTGCCAAGATGACTAAGGGTGGCGTCATTATGGACGTTACAACCGCTGAACAGGCTAAGATCGCTGAAGAAGCTGGTGCCGTTGCGGTAATGGCTCTGGAGCGTGTTCCGGCTGATATCCGCGCTGCTGGCGGAGTGGCCAGAATGGCTGATCCGGAGAAGGTAAAGGAGATACTTCACGCAGTCTCCATCCCTGTAATGGCTAAGGTCAGGATTGGGCACCTATCGGAGGGGTATATCCTGGAGGCACTGGGTGTTGATATGCTGGATGAGAGTGAGGTTTTAACTCCAGCTGATCCGTTTTTCCATCTCAATAAGAGAGAATACAAGGTGCCCGTAGTGTGCGGCGCAAGGATGCTACCTGAAGCTGTAAGGAGGATATTTGAGGGCGCAGCCATGATAAGAACCAAGGGAGAAGCCGGTACAGGTAACATTATTGAAGCAGTGAGGCACATCAGGATGGTATCCGATGGCATAAGGTCACTCAGGGAGTTGGGCCAGGATGACCTTGTTAAGGCTGCCCACCACATCTCTCTATCATATGTAAAATTGAGAGGCAACGTCTCAGAAGATCTCTTTGGAAACGAAGATTATCTTGGTGGATTCGACGCATACTATGGCATGTCCCTCGAAAGGATAGAGGCAGAAATTCTAAAAATCCTGAAGGAGATACGGACCATGAAACGACTTCCTGTGGTTAACTTTGCTGCAGGTGGTGTTGCAACACCTGCGGACGGCGCGCTTATGATGAAACTTGGATCAGACGGTGTTTTTGTGGGAAGCGGTATTTTTAAGTCCAAGGACCCGGAAAAGATGGCCAGAGCAGTGGTGGAAGCGGTGGAAAATTACGAAGACTACAAGCTTATAGGTGATGTTTCCTCGGGACTCAGCAGCATGTCGGGCCTTGACATAGAGAAGATGCCGGAAGAAAATAAAATTCAGGGAAGAGGCTGGTAATCCATTTCCCCCTTTCTAAATACCATAGAGATACTTCTCTTTCTAGGGATCTTATTCGCCCTTTCAAGACTATTAAATATATTTGATCTTAAGGGCAGTGTTGCCGCACTTGTGGTTGGATTGGCTGTTTCTTTCCTTGGATCCATAAGGTGGCTTATATTACTCCTTATTTTTGCTGTTTTCTCACATCTTGCAACCAAAGCATATTTCGATCTGAAACAGAAGAATAAACTTCAGGAAGGAGAAAAGGGAGAAAGGAAGATGTCGAATGTGTTTTATGCTGGAATTACTGGTCTTGTAATAGCCTTCCTGAATGTTACCACCATAATAGGCCGATACCCATATTTTCATTATTTCGAACTATTTGCAATTTCTCTGTCTGTTATAAGTGCCGACACATTTGCATCAGAGATAGGCATAATAGACAGGAAAGTTTACATGATAACAAATCTGAAGAGAACAGCCCCTGGAATAAATGGGGGTGTCTCAGTTATCGGCCAGCTGGCGGCGTTGCTTGGAGCTTCCATAGTGGGCATTTCATATGGGCTTCTTTCCGTTGGCGGATTTAATACATTGCACGTTGTTATGGTCATTTTCCTTGGCTTTATAGGGTGCCAGATTGACAGCTATCTGGGTGCAATCTTCGAGAACAAGGGTAAGCTCTCAAAGGGAGAAGTGAACTTTATAGCCTCTTTTTCTGGCGTAATACTGGGTGCGTTATTCCTTTATCTGCTGTAAAGTCACATTATTGAGCAGGATTTGCATTGATTCCTTGTTTACTCGACGAATAAGTAGCACCCTTACAATGAATTCATAATGTTACGAAAAAGTGAAGAATAAGAATATTGCAGAATTTAGTGCGTAACCATAAGAAAAAGGGAAATTGCTCATATAGAGACTAAAATTATTGCTAATAATCCTTAGTCACTACTATTGACCCGACTACACCATACTGCCCTGATGCAGCTGTGAAGCTAGCAATAACAGGTTCGCCTGTCTTCATGAGAGATAGAGCAGTGGAGTTCAAAGTGGCTGTAAAGGATACTGTGGCAGTGCCTCCCTTCAGTGAAGTGTTCACATATGTGTTGTTGAAAAGGACGTAAGTCGAGTCCTGATAGGCGACCGTTGTAGCATTAGCGGTTGCGTTGCTGGGACTTTCACCCTGTTTAATGAGGGCAGCGTATGTGGAATTATATGTCGAATTGAACTGGGTGATGTTTAGCAGTACTGGAGAAATAATGGTTGCGTTAACCGCTCCTGTTGCAACTGGAGCCTTCACTGTAATATTGAAGCTGAGTGACGTCACTGGGCTGGAGAGATTTACATAGTATGTGGCATTGGAAGCAATGAAGTCACCCTTTACATTTGATGAAACTGATGTCACAGTCAATGCTGATATTTTGGAAGGCAAAATGTGCGAAGTGCCGAAAGCACCGCCTATAACTATTATGACCAGAACAAGAAAACCTATCCAACCCTTGACATTTCCATTCATTGGTTAACGCCCTCCTTCCTTGAAAGATCAGTTACTTCGTTTCCCGTGCGAATATTCCGAAGGTAAGAGAGATGTTCCATATCTAACGCCTCAATCAGATTACGCATTGCCATCCGCCTTCTTAGCACCATAAGTGTGCCTCTTGATTTGTTTATGATCCCTTTAGAATCCTCAAGGAAGGTGTCTCTGTTTATGATCAAATCACAATTTGAACCTTCCTTCGCATCAACCCGTGCCAGTTCCTGAAATCTTGAACTTGTGACGGACCCGCCCAGTACAAATGAGTATTCCTTGTAAAATCCAAGCCTGCTTCCTTCTGCGGCAATAATCCTATCGCACAATAATGCAATTTCATATCCGAAGTCGAATGCATCCCCATTAATCAGTGCAAATGTTGGTTTCTCAACAGATGCAAGAGTTGAGGCGAGAGCCCTGGCCTGTTCAAGGTATGAACGCTGATTCCCAGTATCCAGAAGACCTTTGCAGAATACGAAATTTTGCCCAGTTATGGCAATTGATTTCACTTCATCATCAATTGCGGCTTTTCCGATGGCCATCATCAATTCACCCATGACCGAAGAAGAGATCTTCCCGGACGAATCCGTTCTCAGCACTATTACTCCAACTGTATCTTCCCGCCAGAACGAAACGTAATCGAATCCTTTTACTGTAATATTACTCATAATAGAACGCTGCCCTGTAAATTCTCATTATTGTGCCGGCTATTATCAGGATGAATGCCAGTCCGATGCCAAATTCACCGTTGTTTATTGCACCAATTGGATTCAGGCTGAATATTAGATACGTGATCACTATGGCTGCAATCGCTAGTAGTGCTGAAAGAACTACGGCCGTATTCTTATTCATTCTGTAGGCACTTCTCTCCTGCTTCTGCTTTGTAGAATCATATTTATTGGATAATCTGGCAGATTTTGCTGTCCCAACAGCTCCAAACACCATTACTCCTCCCGTGAAGAAAGTCGCAACTAGGTTAAGAAGGCTTGTATGTGCAAGTGTTGCAGTGAAATTCTGTCCAAATACATATGCCCCAAACATCATTACGAAAAGGAACAACAGGAAAGATGTGAGTATTTTTGTTCCAGTGATCTTGAATTTACCCTTTTTATATTGCCGCGATAGAAAGGTCATCCCCCCGACAACCACAACAAATGGAGGCAAGAGGACGGCAAATACCTCGTAATTGGGTATTTGCACACCCGGGGACAGTGCACCCCAAGCTGACAGGATTGCCATGTATATTATGCCAAGTATGCCAAATGATGTTACCAGAGGCCTCGAAAGTGGATGCAGATCATCCGTAGTATCAATGAAAGGCAGGAGAAGGAAATATAGAAGGGGTATCACTCCTATGACTGCGGTTGCGGCCAGCGCTGATAGATTACCTGCTGCAGCAAATATGTCAAAATCTACTGCTTTGTAAACAAACAAAAGGAACCATGGTGGATACGCTGGTACGTATGCTGCATTCGGAGAACTTGGAGATACCTGTGGAAAAGGCGAAAACAAGGCGGGGAAAGTAGAAGCTGGTCCTGGGCTTACTGGAGCCAGAAGCGAAAGTATTGATGGTATGAGTATGATAAAACCGAAAGCAAACATGGCAAGTTGCGTCATGAATGAAAAGTTGTATGGGTACCATTCCTTGTGTTTTTCTTCATTCTTGTCAACTGCGGGTGCCTTGTGATTTGTCTCTCTGTGCGAAGGCATTATTCCATTTGCCTCTGCGAGCCAGAAGTGAGCACCGAAGACTATGCCTATCAATGCCACCAGTATGATATGCCAGGCAAGCATGTGACTGAAGAGGCTTGTACTTGTGCCATTCCCAAAGAATATTGACTCCAGGTAATTACCTAGAAAAGGTGTTGCTTTTGCAATTCCTCTCCCGACATCTGTGGCATCAGATGAAAGAACATCACCTGTCATTGAATAGCCGAAGAATCCGACACCTATAGTTAGGGCAAGTAGCAGAACGCCAAGAACCCACTGCAATTGTCTTGGCTTCTTATAGGAACCGAAAAAGTAATTCCTGAAAAGGTGAACATATATGAGGAATATCATTGCGTAAGCCCCATACAGGTGAGTTGTCAGAATCAATGAACCATAAGGCACAGTTGTAATAATGGCTTCAGTGCTGTTGTAAGCATCACTTGGTACATAATACAAGAGAAGCAGCAGGCCCGTAATCACCTGATACACAAAGGCCATGGTTATCAATGCACCTGTCCAGTACCATATTCCTCCTCTCTTTCTCATGTAATCCGGCACTTTCTTAAGCGGCAGGTCATTGATGTGCATCGGATCTTCGCCAAGCACTTCGCCTTTCTGCGGCAATTTGAATAGCTTAGGTTTCTCATCAAACAATTTTTTGCACCACCAATTTTTTCTATGATACAACAGATATCTTATTTACGGGCGTTGTGGTAGTTCCACTTGGGAACGCAGTTCCACCAGACAGATCATTAGGCTTTCCATAGATAGTGGGTCCAACCATACTTTTTACCTTGTAAGTATCAGAGACTGATTCATACTCCAGAATAGTGTTGGGAAGAGGATGCACGGTAGGACCTGTTACAACTGCAAACCCATTATATGGGTCGTATGTGCTCCCATGGCAGTTGCAGTGAACATATCCCGTTAGCATACCATTCTGTGCATTTTGCTGAGCAGTAATCAGTGTAGGATGACCGGGGATTGGAGTTCCAGGGGTATAGTAATGTATAATTGGTGGAATGCAGCCCAGATGCTGGCATATGGCGCTGGAGCTGATCACAGATCCATATGGTCCAACTCCCGCAGCTGACGTAAAAACACGGCCAGTTGCAGGTACCTTGACGGGCTTTGAAACAACTCTAACATCGTTGTTGTGCTGATCGCCAAGTCTTATGAGAAAATTTGGGTCATTTTGAAGTGGGTAATAATATACGTATGCTTTTGTGCTGTTGACCTTTATATCTGAGGTATGAATGGGCAACCCGGTATCGGAATCAACTAGCGTTAGGGTAGGAAATGCGGTAAGACCGGTTGTTGGTGGAATTATGTTTGAAACAAGCCCCTTCACGACACCAGCGACTGCAGCCCCTGCAGATATGACAATCATTGCCTTGAGGAAGTTCCGCTTACCATTATCAACTCTTTCCTCGTCCATTAGTGGTTGATACAATCAACATATAAGTTTTTTTCATTGATAAGTGTGTACGAAGGTTAAAGAATAGATAAAACCTAATAATAGATATCGGGTAATCCAGATATCCAGATACCTTATATACAAGAATACTATGTCTATACATGGCAACTAAAGAAAGAGAAGAAACTGAAGACAAGAAAGATATTTCCATAAAAGGCGTCAGCAAGGATATCTACAGGAGAGTTCTTAACCTGGCCAGGGACACAGGAAAAACTCTGGGTGAGGTCACGAACGATGCCTATAAGACTTTTCTAGCAACCGCCTCAGGAGCACGCCAGATCTCCAAAAATTTTGTGGAAGGTGCCACACAGAGCATGCCCAAGTATATAGAGAACATAAAAAATCTGTCTGTAGACAAGAATGATCTTGCAGAAATAGGACACAAGGTGGCGTTCAGCAATATAGATACATTGGAACTTGCAGGCGTAGATAATGAAACATTTGACAGGTATGTTGATTCCATAACCAATGTTAAAACTCTTAAAATAGATAAGCACCTGAGCAAGGCCAAGGTTCTGGTGAAATGCAGTTTTGTTGACAATATAACCGTAACACAGTAACCAATTTTAATGGCCCCCTATAAAGGCAAATTGCTCAAGAGGGCCACAAGATTTAAAATAAGCACGCGATTTTGGGATTGGGGCTCGTAGTCTAGTGGTTATGATACCGCCCTTACAAGGCGGTGGTCACCGGTTCAAATCCGGTCGGGCCCATTCTATATAC
>DAJC01000042.1 GCA_002498845.1 Thermoplasmatales archaeon UBA509
TCTCGGAACAATACATTTAAATATTTTCATGTTAATATTTATTCAGTTGGATTCCAAACGTGCCGATACAGTTTTCGCCATGCTCAGGGATGGCGGGTTTACAAAGAATCAGTCAAAGATACTTGCTATGCTGGAGCAGGTCAGTGATGTGGGCCTTCCTGAATTTACCCTCTATCTTGGGATGAGTTCGTCCAGGGCTTCAGAAAGCCTGAAGACACTGCTTAGAACCGGCTACATAATGGCAATGGACGTGAAATACGTAATGGGAAAAGGGAGGAGCAGGCGCATATATCGCCTGAAGATGCCCATAGAAGAAATCCTATCTGATTCGCGCAGAAGAGTTGCCGTTATGATAACATACCGCAACAACATCGATCCCTAGTGTCCGTTTATTTTCCTTTCAAGCCGTTTGGAATACCTGTTCAGGGAGAAATGGGAATATGACCCCAGCGTGTTTTTTATCTTAAGCCCGTCCATTCCGTCTATGCCTTTTCCTATGATGTTAACCAGAGACTTCTCTCCCTGGTCGACTATGCTGCTGTAATGAAATTCATGCCCCCGCACGACTTCTCCCTTCCTGAAAAGCAGGGAATCCTGGACGGCCTTAAGCTGCGTATAGCTGAGTGTGAGCCTTTCATTCTTCTTCACAGTACCGTTAAATACACCCCCCATGGAATAAACCCCGGATTCAGTCTCCATATCCTTCTCAAGATACATCAGCCCACCGCATTCTGCAATTATGTTGCCCCCCGATTCAGAATAATCCCTGATCATTCCACTCAGCGCATGGTTGGCAGAAAGTTCCGGTGCATAAAGCTCGGGATAGCCTCCGCCAAAATAAACCATATCTGGATTCTCTGGACGTTCCCCGGATATGGGAGAAAAGTAGTTCACATTGCCAATCCTTTCAAGCCCCCATATGGAATCTGCATAATAGAAGTTGAATGCCCTGTCGAGGGCTATCCAGATATTTTTTCCACCACCTGAAATCCTGGCAGGGCTGGGCTGCTGAAACTCTCTCTCAGGCAGATTTTCTATGAAGTCCATTTCAAGATAATTTGATACCAAGGAGGCTTTCTCCAAGATGTCATCCATCTCCTGCCCGGTGTGCAATCCCAAATGTCTTTCCGGGACAGTGAAGCGGTCTTCCCGCGGTATTGCTCCTATTATTGGTATTCCATGTTCTGTGAAGGGTTTGGATACCATCTCAAGGTGCTTTTGGGATGCATACCTGTTGATAACTACGCCCAGAGTAAGACGGGTTATGAAGGATTTTGCAATGTAATAGGCTGATTCAGCGAGCTTTGATACATCGATGACCAGAACATACGGAATCGAAAACTTCCTGAAGTAATAATATGTACTCAGGTTTATTGGTGACCCTGAATCATAAAGTCCCATGACGCCCTCAACAACTCCGTAGTCATATTTTGAAGCAGCTCCTGCCAGTACGCTGGAATATGCTTTCCCCTGTATCCAGCGATCAATGTTCCATGTCCTGTTTCCGGTGACTCTTGAGGAAAGGCCGCCATCTATATAATCCGGACCAATCTTAAATCCGGTGGAATTTTTAAGCCTGGAAAGAAAGGCCAGCGTCACTGTTGTCTTTCCTGAACCAGTCATTGGGGCAGTTATGCCGAAAACCTTCATGACGGGTTATTCAGTCCCAGATAAAATAAATGACCTTAAATAAGGGTGGTGCGGGCATATCTCAAGTAGCTCTGGGGCATATATGTTATAAACAAATGTTAATTACTAATTAGAAATATAACCTCATGGAACGGGACTATTATGTTGATTCCCTAAGGAAATCAAGTTTCAAGATAACACCGCAGAGGCTCACCGTTATAGATTACGTGAGGGATCACAGCCCAGGACACTTCACTGCAGAAAAGATATTCAACGCAATAAGGGAGGAAGAGCCAACCATCACCCTGGCAACAGTCTACAATATACTCAAGGCACTGCAGTCCGCAGGCACATTGAAATCCCTTGAACTCAACGGCACAACATGGTTTGAGACCAACACAAAATTCCATGCCAATTTCCTTTGCACGGTATGCGGGAACATCTACGACATGGATATGGACGAGGATTCTCTTTTCCGCTCAATAGACGTGGATGGAAACTTGATAGAACAGGCAAGTTTAATTCTGAAGGGCGTATGCCGCGAATGCCGCAGAAACGGCTATGATCACTGATTTTTCAGGGCTTCTATAATTTTCACAGCATCCGAATTTTCAGCTGGATCGTGAACCCTTACAATATCCACCCCTTCTGCTGCAAGATATGCGGTTAGGGCAATGGTTCCGGGAAGTCTTCCCTGCACATCACGACCGGTTATATTTCCTATGAATGCCTTACGCGAAACTCCCACAAGCAATGGAAAGCCGAACCTGTAGGATCTGATATTCCTCAATATATCCATATTCCCAGCGGTATCCTTTGCGAATCCAATTCCGGGATCCACGACGATCCGGTTAGGCTCCACTCCGGAATCCATCATGCGGATAACGCGCTCCTGGATTTCTTTGACTGTCTCCGCAATGAGGTCCCCGTAATGAGTCATAGACTGCATGGTTTTGGGAGTACCGCGCATATGCATGACAACACACTGCAATTTACTCTCAGCAGCAATCTGGATCATCCGCTGGTCCGAAAATCCGGTGATGTCATTAAGCATGCTGATCCTGTCCCTGAAGTGATCGGCTACCTCCGTATGCCTTGTGTCAAGCGACACAGGAATGCTGGAAGTTGAGGTTATGTAATCCAGCACCGGCTTGATTCTCTCAATTTCTTCTGCTGTGCTTACAGGGGCACTGCCTGGCCTGGTGCTTTCCCCACCTATATCAATGATGTCTGGCTTCTGATCAAGTATGCTGTCCACATACTTATCGGGAACACTGTGCCTGGAACCTGGGTAAAAGGAATCTGGAGTTGTATTGATGATGGCCATGATTCTGGTGTGGATCTTGCTGACGTGCCTGCTTTCAATGAGCCGGGCCCCAATCCTGGCATCCACATTCAGATTGGCGATTTCCCTTGAGATATAATGGAAATATAACCTTCCCCATATGTTTACAGGCTCTAGAGGAACGACACCGCCTTCATGGATTTCCTCCACACTGATCAGTTCAAAATTCTCAGGGTATCCCCCATGGAATGGATCATTGGTATTTCTTGCAGGAAAAGCAAATACACCTGTGGACATTGAGCCTGATATAACTCAGACATATTTATCCTGCCCGATCCGGCAAAGAAGCTACATGACAGTTACTGCCATATGGACCCCTGACTTTATGAATAAATAAACATAATTTGATAAAATTTTATGACATTTTGTTGATTTTTCTATTGCCAGATAATCTTATTAATAAAATTGCAATTAGGATTACTTGCGTGACTAAGAGGATCGAAACCAACATGGAAAACAGTGAAGACCGCCCCATTGAGGGTATTGGGTACCACAGGAATTACACAAACATTGATGAACTGTCAGTGGCCATAAGCAAAGGCCTCAGCCTGCAGAACAGGAGCATGAGCCCGGAAGAAGCTTTTGAGGCAGCCGAACACCTCATCAACTTTTTTGGGTACAATGATCGGGTCATAGACAACATGCTTGAGCCCGAGGACAGGGATGCTTTCTATACCATGGAAGATATTGGCATTCTCCAGACAGAGAGGGAGGAAACCACTCTGTATGACGGAAGGGAATGGAGAATACATTACTGGATACTCAATGTGAACCGCATTATTGAGCTGTCAAAGATGAAGACGGTTACCACGAAGATTGAGAAAAACCAGGACTTCCAGATATATGATGATATTCCTGATGAGTACTGGAAGATGAACTAGGTGCTGAATTGCAGATCGCTGTACTTGATCGGGAAAGGTGCCATCCAAAGAGATGCCACCATGAATGCCAGTATTACTGCCCACCTGTACGCAGTGGAACGCCTACAATAGAATTTCCGGTGCCGGATGAGCAACCGGTCATAAATGAGCCGCTGTGCATCGGATGCGGCATATGCGTGCACCGGTGCCCTTTTGGCGCAATAAAGATTATCGGGCTGCCGGATGAGCTGAACTCCGAAATTACCCACCAGTACGGGCTGAATTCTTTCCGCCTCTATTCACTCCCAATTCTGGAACAGGGCAAGGTTACAGCCATCCTGGGGCAGAATGGGATGGGCAAGACAACAACACTGAAGATACTTTCAGGGCTGCTGGTGCCTAACTTCGGCAAGTATGAGGAAGAGGCTTCAAAAGACAACGTCATACGTTATTTTGCAACCTCTCTTATGGGCACTTATTTCCAGGACATCTATGAAGGAAAGAGGAAAGCTGTCCTGAAGGATCAGAACGTTGACCTTATTCCAAGGGTAGTGAATGGGACTCTTGGAGAAATCCTGCGAAGGAATGACCCTCAGAACAGGTTCGATGATGTGGTATCACAGCTTGAAATGCAGGGATCACTGGACAGGGACGTAAAGGCATGCTCTGGCGGTGAGCTGCAGAAGCTTGCCATTGCCACAACTCTGCTGAAAGACGCGGACATATATCTCTTTGACGAGATGTCATCCTACCTTGATGTGGCCGAAAGGATCAGGGTTGCCAAAATAATCCAGGAACTGTCAAGAACCAAGACCGTCATGGTTGTTGAGCATGATCTGGCCCTCATGGACTGGATGGCTGATAGCGTTCATCTGGTATACGGCCAGTCTAGTGCCTATGGAATCATAACTGAGCAGAGAACAAGCAACAAAGCGATAAATTCTTTCCTTGAAGGATACCTGAGGGAGGAAAATGTCAGGATAAGGAATTATTCAATAGATTTCCAGGAGAAATCAGCCAGGAGGACTGACAGCGGGTCTGAAATTGCCTCGTGGTCAGACCTCTCCATGGAACTTGAAGGGTTCACCCTGAAGGTGGAGAACGGGTTGATACGCAATGGCGAGGTTATCGGTGTTCTGGGAAGAAATGCACTTGGGAAGTCCACCTTTGCAAAGATGCTTGCCGGCATAATGACACCAACCACGGGATCATTATCAAGGACTCTGAAGATATCATACAAGCCCCAGTACATCTCGTCAGATTTTCAGGGTACTGTGTCTGAACTGCTCTACCAGGCCCTGAAGGAAAGGATGGACAGCGCCATGGTCAAGAATGAGGTCATGAAGCCCCTGGAAGTTGATTCACTCTTTGATAATAATGTGGGAGACCTTTCAGGCGGTGAGCTGCAGAGGGTTTCAATCGCCCTGACTTTATCCCTTGATGCAGACCTGTACATAATCGATGAGCCTTCTGCCCACCTTGACAGTGCTTACAGGATGTCCGCAGCTAGAATAATAAGGCGGGTAATGGAGAACAACAAGAGGAGCGCCTTCGTAATTGACCATGATGTGTATCTCATTGACCTGATTTCCGATGCACTCATAGTTTTCAACGGTACTCCCGGGAAGGAGGGCTTTTCATGGGGCCCCATGTCCATGAAGGATGGGATGAACATGTTCCTCAGGGATGCGGGTGTGACATTCCGGAGGGACGCCACCACCAAGCGCCCAAGAATAAACAAGATCAACAGCAGGCTTGACAAATCCCAGAGAGAGTCCGGAAATTACTATTATTCGGGATGACATCCCGCATTGAGGTACAGTGTTGGAAATCATACACAGGGATGGCCTGGCAAGGATCGGGAAATTTTCCACAGCACACGGTGATATCCAGACCCCCACAATCCTTCCGGTTGTAAACCCCAATATACCCACACTCACCACAGAGGAAATGGTCAGTCTGGGAGCAAGAGCGTTCATAACGAACAGCTACATAATCAGGAGAAATCCGAAACTTAGGGAAAGAGCCGAGAAATATGGGGTTCATTCCCTGCTTGGATTCGACGGGCCAATAATGACCGACAGTGGCACCTTCCAGAGCCATGTTTACTCCGACGTTGAATTTTCAAATGTTGAGATAGTGGATTTCCAGAGGAAAATAGGAAGTGACATATCCACAATACTTGACATATTCTCAGAACCTGATTTTTCCCATGACCGGGCAAAGGAGGCCGTACTGGAGACACACAGGAGAATGGCTGAATTGCCTCCCGTTGATGATACCATAATGGCAGGGCCCATACAGGGGTCGCTTCACATGGACCTCAGGAAGATGTCTGCTGAACTCATGAGCTCATCCCAGGCAGGATACCTCCCCATAGGTGGTGTTGTCCCTCTGCTTGAAAACTACCGCTATGATGATCTTGTTGATGTCATAATTTCCAGCAAGATCAATGCTGATTTTTCCAAGCCCATACACCTTTTCGGCGGGGGACATCCAATGTTCATGGGAATGGCTGTTCTCCTGGGCGTTGACATTTTCGATTCTGCATCCTATGTCAAGTATGCCAGGGACAACAGAATGCTTTTCCAAGACGGGTCCAGGGACCTTTCAAAGATAGGATCATTTCCCAGGTGGAGCCCCCTTTACGGTAAATACACCGTGGATGAGGTCAGGAATGCCACCCCAGAAGAGCGCTTCAAACTGCTTTCCATGCACAACCTTTCTGCAATCTTCAATGAGCTTGAGGAGATCAGGGAACAGATTTACCAGCAGAGGCTCTGGCAGTATGTGGAAGCCAGATCACGATCTCATCCCTATCTTTTCCGCGCATTCCTGCGCCTTCTTGATAATTCCAGGTCCCTGGAAAAATTTGAGGACCTTTCCAAGAAGAGCACATTCTTCTACTTCGATGAATACAGCGAAAGGGGGCCGTATTTCAAGAGAATTGAGCGGAATCTCGGGTACATCATGTCACCGGATAAGGGAAAATTCAGGGTGCTCTCACCAGACCACTGGCACCCGGGGAGAATCCATTCCCCTGAGTTTGTATCCCTCTATGAGAGAACCAGTGAACGCTTCCTGGTGCCATGGAACAACACTGTGATCCCGGTTGAGCTGGATGAGACCTATCCATTCCAGCAGATGATATCCAGCGGCCTTGTGAGGCCGGATTCCATTGCAGTTGCAGGGGAATGGCCTGCAGATGGAGGACTGCCGGAAGGCATTGAATCCGGATCAAGGAGCTTCAGGCTGGAGAGAGTGAGGATGGTTGCTGATTTCCAGTTTGGTTCGGGAACTGGCAGGAAGCTGTTTCCTGATGCATGCGAAGTGAGAGTTTCACGATCAACAGGCAGGTTGAGGAGCGTCCTGCTAGATGGGCGCCTCCTGGCAACGCTCAGGGCCCATGACGGCTTCTTCACCCTTGGAATTGCAGGTGCGGAAATACTGCATGACATTTCACCGGGCCTGGAGAACAGGGTTGTGGTTACGGACGACAGCGCTGAATTCAATTCACAGGGGTACAATGTATTCTTCAAGTTTGTGAAGAAATTCGACAGTGCAATAATAGCAGGAAATGAGGTGCTTGTTGTTGATGAAGCTGATCACCTTGTGGCTGTGGGTAAATCTGTTGTCTCCGGTCCAGAAATGGGTTACTACAGAAAAGGCCTTGCAGTGAAGGTCCACAGAGGAATCCGGGAAAAGCCTGAGGCAGATCAGGACTGAGCGCCTTGCGTGCGCTTCGTCTTCAGATACTTGTCCAGGGAAGTCATGAGCATTGCCGCAACCATGACTGTACCACCTATTATGACTGATATGCCCAGTGCCTCGTGTGCCATTATAACCGATGCAAGTGCCGCAAATACCGGTTCTCCAACATAAATTACACCAGCAGCCGCGGGATCAACATATATGAGTGCAATTGTTGAGACATAATATCCGAAAATGCTTCCAAATATTGCAGTGAAGACAAGAGCGAAGATCACGTAACCGTTGAATGTCCCTATTCCACCCGGAGATATGGGTATGGCTGCAAAAGAGAATACGGTGACGGCAAGCAGCTGGTAGAAGGTGAATGTGTACGAATTGAGGCTGCCTGAATACCTTGATACGTATGCTATCTGCACTGCATAGGCAACTCCGCATATGAGTGTGAGGAGATCGCCCAGTCTGCTGCCGAAGCCTGCTGATGAACCGGCTGACATTATTATGAGCCCTGTAAAGGCTATGACAGAGGCGTAGACATCCATGCGCGATACTTTGTTGTGAAGGAACAAGAAAGAGATGAGAGGGAGAATCACAACATAGATGCCTGTTATGATGCCGGATGCCGCAGCGCTTGTGTAATCAAGCCCAACGGTTTGGAAATAGTAGCCAAGGAAGAGAAGGAAGCCTGCAGTGAAACCTGTCAGGATGTTGCGCCTCTTCCGGAAATCGCCGCCTTTCCGCACCAGTATTCCCATAAGTGCTGTTGCAATCAGGAACCGGAAGGCAAGGAATGCATCTGCGCTTACGTACTGCAGGGCTGTCTTTATTATGGGGAAAGTCACACCCCAGAAGAATGTGACCAGAAGAAGCATGAACATGTAGAAAAGTTTCTTCTCCATCAGGCAGCATACGTTATTTCATGGGAATATAACACTTTTGGGGAATGACCTGAAGTCAACATCCGGCAGTCAAATGTCGTCATGCATCAGCCGATCCGGCCACTACCCTGTTCCGGAAGAAATTCATCAAAATTGCTGGATGCCTGATGAGCATCCTGATCACCAGGCGCGATGGATAATCTATGTCTCCAAGGCTGTTTATCATATGCACAACATCAGGGGATGACAGCATGCTGTATATTCGTGAAAGCGAGGAATCGCTCAGGCCTGCGAAGACCCTCTGCACAATGCCATCCATCCACAGTTCACGGCCCAGCTGCGATTTCCAGTACCGCTCATATCTTGACAGGAAATTTGCGCTGAAATTCTGATTCTGAAATGCCTCATTTATGGCACTGGCAGCGTGATGAGCAGAAACTATGCCGGTATATATGCCGCCTCCGGTGAGCGGCTTCACTATTCCCGCTGCGTCTCCCACCAGCAGACTCCTTGGCCCTGATGTTCTTGAAAGGTATGCAATTGGTATCGGTCCGCCAGTCACCGACAGGATCCTTCCTTCCGGAAACCTTTTTTGGAGCCTGCTGAAAAGGTCCCTTGCACCCGGACCGATTGTTCCAAGACCGATTCGGGTTATATCACCCGTGGGAACTGCCCATGCAAAGAAACCATGGGAGCTCTCGCTGCCAAGATATACGTTTACGCTTTCCTGATCTGGAAGCCGGACTGCAGAATCCACCTGGTATGTTGAAACGATCCGTGATGGGCGGGACCCGTAGAGAGATTTCCGCACCATGCTGTTGGCGCCGTCAGCGCCAACTATCATGGATGAAGCTGCCTCAAGGAGGTTACCTTCATGCCTGTATTTAACACGGACAGAATCACCTGCAACCTTCACTTCGGTTATCCTTGAGTCAAGCCTCACATCGGCTCCAGCAGAAATGGCCATGGCTGAAACATCCCTGTCGAATGAATCCCGGAATATGACTGTGGTCTCCTCGGACTTCTCAATGTGCATTTCCCTGTTCCCCGGGAAGAAAACATTGGCACCACGCACCCTGTTTGCCACTGCACTGCTCTTCACATATCCGAAAACCCGGGATGTCACAACCCCGGTGCATTCAACGGGCCTGCCTATCTCCCTGTGTTCCTCCAGGTTGAGAACGCTGTATCCCATGGAGGCAAGCCTGTATGAAGCATAGGATCCTGCGGGGCCAGCACCGGCCACAATGACATCCAGCACAGCATCACATGCAATTCTTGGTTAAAACGTTCTCGTAGCTATTTACATATGGCTTTTATATGGAAAA
>DAJC01000045.1 GCA_002498845.1 Thermoplasmatales archaeon UBA509
CATTCGCTAACATTTATAGAAGGAAAATACATCATCGACCAGTGGGCGAATGATCAGGGTCATGGCTACGGGAGTTTTTGACATAATTCATCTTGGACATATTCACTATCTCACCGAATCTAAAAAGCTCGGAGATGAACTTGTGGTTGTAGTTGCTAGGGATTCCACGGCCATTAAAAACGGAAAGAAGCCGATTTTTGACGAAGAATCCAGAATGGCCATAGTGGCCCAGTTGAAGCCTGTTGACATGGCAGTCCTTGGCCATGAGGGAGATATGTTCCAGACTGTCAGGGAGCTTAGACCAAATATCATAACGCTGGGTTACGATCAGAAGTTTAATCCCGAGACTATTAAAGCCAGATGCCGGGAGATGGGGCTTGACACTGAGGTTGTCAGGATTTCAGGATTCAATGCTTCAAAGTACAGGGGGAGTTCAGACGTGAGAAAGAGGCTCCTTGAGGTTATAGAGGGTGGAATTTGAAAAAATTCGGAGTTGTAGACACAACCTTTGCAAGATTCGACATGGGATCGGCCATAATAGATGAGCTCAATTCCACGGGGACAGGTTTTGTTACCGTCAGGTACACTGTACCCGGCATAAAGGACATTCCAGTTGCAGCCAAGAAACTAATTGAGGAACAGCAGTGTGACATAGTGATCGCCTGTGGAATGCCAGGAGCCAAACCGGTGGATAAGATCTCAGCACAGGTGGCCTCCATGGGAATCATGCAGGTTCAATTGATGACCAACAGACATGTCATAGAGGTATTTGTGCATGAAGATGAGGCTTCAAGCCCATCTGAACTGGCCTGGCTATCCGAAAGAAGAGCACGGGAACATGCACTGAATGCCTATAATCTCATATTCAGGCCCGGGAAACTGACAGAAAATGCCGGAAAGGGGCTGAGACAGGGATACGAAGATGTGGGCTCAGTAGAAGAGCCAAAAAACACAGGAATCAGACACTGATGGAGTTGTAAGAAATGAAGATAGGAATTGTTGTATCGGAATATAATTATGACATAACCATGATGATGCTGCAGAGAGCGCAGGAGCATGCTGCCTTCATGAATCTTGAGGTAACGCATGTTCTCAAGGTGCCCGGAACCTTTGACATTCCTCTGGGCGTAAAAAAGATCCTGGAGAAGAAGGATGTGGACGGAGCAGTTACACTGGGGGCGGTCATAAAGGGTGAGACGGACCATGATCAGATAATAATGCAGAATGCTGCCAGGAAGATAGAAGATCTTTCTGTTGAATATTCAAAACCTGTTGCACTTGGGATTTCAGGCCCGAACCAGACCAGGCTTCAGGCACAGGCCAGGATAGAGATGGCAAGGGATGCCGTTGAAAGTGTGGCAAAAATGCTGAAGAGGTTGTCTGAACTTTGAACCTGCCGGAGGATATAAAGCAGATTCCGGGTACTACGGCTCACTGCTACTCACTGAAGATTGGGGACCTTAACATCCTGGTTGATGCTGGAATGAAATCATCCGGGCACAAGATAATAGCATTCTATGAGAATATGAAGATGAAACCCGATGTTGTACTTATTACCCACTACCATCCAGACCATATAGGCGGATTGGCGATGATTTATTCCCGCTTCTCACCGACGGTTTACGTGCCTGATCTGGAGGTGGATGTGGTCAGGGGAAAAGCAAATGTAAAGCCAGCTAAATCTCTGATCTCAAGGATGGTTGCTGGTATTTCCAGAACAGAGCCAGTCAGCGATGTTCATCCTGTATCGGAACTCAGCATTGAAGGAATAACTCCAGTTGCTACACACGGGCATACGCCGGGAAGTACATCATACTACGTTGAAAAGCATAGAGCGATATTTGTGGGGGATGCGCTCCTGAAGAAAGGAACAGAAATAACTGTAAATAGAGCCTTTACAATCGATTATGACGAAGCCCTTAGATCAAAAGAAACTATACTGGGCATGAAGCCATCGTGGATACTGCCCGGTCACGGATCAGTGATCCAGTTTGGAAATGCTTGATCTCAGCTCGCCTAGAGTGGTGTCGATTTCAGCATAAGCGTTATGCGGGTGTATACTTTCCTCGCTCTCTGATGAAACAATGACCCTGGTACCGTCTGGAAAATCACTGTATCTTGGCAGGATCTCTGCGGCAATATCCCGAACAATGTCCTCAACGAACTTTGGATTCTTGTGTGCGTTGTAAACCAGTTCGCCCTCATCAATCCTTTTGAGAAGTGAGTGCAGTGATCCTCCCAGGACTTTCTCGCATATCCCTATGAGATCGTCTGCCTCTATACTCCTGCCAGCTGGAGCCTGAACCATCAATCTGACATGGTTCCTCTGGTTGTGTGTTATTGAAGGAATTCTGTTCAGGATTTGATCATTTCCTGGGAAATCGCGTGAAATAAGCGCACGCGTGGTTTCCATGGCACATGGGCATGCATTCAAGCCCGTGACATTCACACCAACCATTTTGTGGGATTCCCCGTTTCTTCGAAGAACTGATTCACCTTCCAGTTTGTAAGGCACAATGATGCGGCTGTTTCCATTTTTTGATTTTTTCTCTCGCATGTAATCAGCTGATACAGTGACCCTGCATTGTGTGGAATAAGGCAGTTTCTGGAGCACCTTCTCAGCAATACGAAGACTGAGGTCCTCTATGCTTGGCACCACTCCGTTCTCCAAAATGATCTCATTTATGGCCTCAATTTTTCTTGAAAAATCAGCCCCTTTCCTGTCCGCAGGCAGGTCAACATAAATGTCAATCCTTGTCAGAAGATCTATTTCCCTGTTGTCACGGCTTACTCTGACAGGATATGTGATGCCCTTGAGTCCGACGCTTGTAATTGGAATGGAAATCTTTGGCTTCTCAGCCTGAACATCAACCAGATCGATCACTGTGAAGTACCTCTTTTCTGGGTTTCCTCCTGATATCTCTGCTGAATCAGGGTCTCAAGCTCCTTGTACTTATCTTCCAGAGTTTTCTGCTGCTTCTCCAGAGTCTTGATACGTATCTCGCTGAGTTCCTTCTGTTCTGAGAGATCATCAACAAGCTTCTGCTTGTCCTCAACCCTGTAAAGGATGTTTCCAACACTCTTGTAAACAGGCGTTTCAGCACCTATGGTCTGGAGTTCCTTCAGGGTTTTGTCTATTTCCTTTATCCTTAGATCCAGCTGGTATTTCTGTGTGGCAACCTGTTCTATCTGGGTCTCAAGCTGCTGTGCCTGCTTTAGCTGATTCTGGATATATTGACTTAAATTCGGTTCCATTAACTTACTACCTCCATAACTTCCCTAACTACCTTGAACCACCTTGATATGGATCCAAGAGCCGCCCTCAGTGCAACTGTATCAGGAGACCGTATATAAATATAGAAACTTTCACTGTCTTCCTCCAGCCATGTTCTTGAACGACCCACGTGTGTATCCAGATCAGGCCGGATTGCCTGAATGTAGTCTGAATATTTCTCTTTTTCAAGAATTATTCTAATCTGGAATGGGGAATGTAGATCTTCCATATCTGAAGTTTTCTATGCTAAGGATCATATTAAGGATTTTCAGACTGGCCTACGAAACTTCATTTAGGGCAGCTTTCCCCAATAAAACCTAAGCCATTAAGCCTGAAAGATCATGCGGGGAGACGGATTATTTATCTCTCCAGATTCTCAGAGCGATAGCTTGGACTAAATTTGCTGGCGATCTAGCAATAAAATGCACTCTATCAAAGCTGAATTCCTTATAAAACATCGAGCCTGTCATCATTCCCATAGCCACCTGTTTGTTGTTACTTACTCTCCAAGAACCAAGAGCGCCAGGAAAACAGTTGTTATGGGATGGAAACTTTCAAATTCAACGCTGTATTGAGGAGAACGGGCCCGTGGCCTAGTATGGATAAGGCACCGTCCTTCTAAGTCGGTGATCGTGGGTTCGAATCCCACCGGGCCCGTTCCCTATTACATTTTGTTTTTCTCATCATATTTATTTATCCAAAATTTAGCGGGAAATCCCCATCCGAAAGGGAGGGAATGAAAGTGAAACTTTTTTTATGTTTTCTCGAAACATTACAATGCTCACCAGCAGACAGAATGGAAGAAGGTCGGATAACATGTGGCTCCATGCGTGCCTGTGGCCATAAGGTCCAATGGTTGAGCATGGAGAGCAGAGTGTCCCCGGACCGGAGGGAATTCATGCCTGTGGAGGTTCCGCTGCTAGCCGTCGAAGCGGGAAGCCCCTTTCGAAAGATAGGGGAGGAGGTCACGCTTGAAACATACTATCAATTTGTATCAATGAAAGGTTAAGATCTAACATACTGGGGAACCTGATCAAAATTTGGAAAATACCAAGTGTGTTGCACAATTCAATAGGCAT
>DAJC01000044.1 GCA_002498845.1 Thermoplasmatales archaeon UBA509
TAGGTTTTTAGAAAAAGTCTATCCTACATTTCTCATGGTTTCTCGGTTAAAAAAGGCTCCAGCGACAGCCTGCTTGAAATGGAAAGGGACAGGGCCGTGCATTCATTCAGGGCAATGCTGCTGAAATCGGTTGTTGCTGAACATGAGCTTTCCCTTGTTAAGAGGAGCACACGTATGCCGGGACTGGACTGGTCAAAGTCCGGCAGCATCTCCCTGGGAGTCACGGATGCTTACCGAAAACTTTCTGAAAACGGCTACAGCAGTGGAATAGGTGTTCTAATAGATCCAAGCGGTTTCAGGCTCCTGCAGAGAGAGGTCAGCGGAACGGGGCAGATAGAAATGGATCTGGTGGCAACAATAATTTCCGACGTGAAGATGCTGCCGTATCTCCCTGAAAATTCCATGGTGGTATATTCCAGGGAAAGCATGAAAATCCTTGTCAGGCAGGACGTGGAGGTCAGGAAGGTTTCAGAGGATCTCCAGAACATCAACTTCGGCATATCGGCTAAAGTTGCTCCGATTCTGTATGACAGGGGCTCATCCATATTCGTTGAATCAAAATCCAGGGCATGATTTTTCCCCGCCCTGAGAACAATATTTTTATTCTGTGAGACCGTTCTATATCAATGACCCCGGTAGTGGAATTCCAGAACGTATCCTTTTCCTACGGCGATGCTGATGTCCTCCAGGACGTATCTTTCAGTCTGGAAAAGGGGGATAAGATCTCCATAATCGGCTCAAACGGGGCGGGAAAATCAACAACACTTAAGCTATCAACCGGACTTCTCAGGCCAAGGTCGGGAGAAGTTCGTATTCTGGGGGAGAACCCGGAGAAGAGGGAGATAAAGAGGCGGTTTGGATACCTCCCTGAGGATGCCTCGCCCTACAGGCTTCTATCCGTGCAGGAAAATATCCAGTACTCAGCACTGCTCAGGGGAGTTGATGACGTTGTATCGGCCACGGAGAAGATGATCGATCTCTTCGATCTTGCACACCTCAGGCTTTCCAAGGCGTACACTCTTTCCAGGGGAAACACCCAGAGACTGGCACTGGCAATGGTGTTTGTACATAATCCCGAGGTGCTCATAATGGACGAGCCCCTGAATTATCTTGATCTGAACGTACAGGAGACCGTGGTGAGGCTTGTGAAGAAAACAGAAGCCACAGTGCTCCTTTCAACACATGTGGTGTCAACAGCTTCCCGCCTTACGGATCGAATAATGATACTTTCTTCAGGCAGGATCAAATGGGCCGGAACAATTGGCGAGATCGAGACTGACATGGGCTCAGGAGAGACCATAGAAGCTAGGCTTGGAAGGATGATGTGACGTATGAGGCCAGGCTTCACAAAATTCCTGATCAAGTCACGAATTCCAGATACCCAGCTTATCATACTGGCCATAGTGTACCTGATTTCAGGCTTGGCCCTGCTGGAATTTGATACCCTATTCATAAGGATTGGCAAATTAGTACCATTTGATTACAGGATACTGATAGTTTCAGTACTCACAATAATTGAATTTGACATTTTCCAGTTATTTGCCAGAAATGTATTTGTGAAATCAGACCTGGATTTCATGGCGAATTACGGAGCCCGCGCTTCCTCTCTTTCTAAGGCATTCTCAATTTATTCTCTTATGTTGATGTCTCTTCCTTCATTGCTAATTTTCTCCACAATTTCTTTTTTTTCAACAGCAATTGTTCCGTTATACGCAACGGCAGTTTTCTCCCTGTTGATCCTTGCAGTATCCATCATTGGATTCCTTCTCAGGCTATTCGGGCGGATAGGGGATACGAATATACTGCTCATCCTGGTTGCAGGTCTCGGCATTCTCGGGCTTATTGGCTTTCCCCTGGCAATTTCAAATATTTCAGGCAACTACTGGCAGTTTTCCCTGATTGGGGCACTTGCGGTTCTCGTGGTCGCACTGGCCATGGCCTGGAGTTCAATCCTGAACAGGGATGACGCAGCCCTTCACTTCAGGAATGTAACGGTCAGGAACAATGTAAAACGCCCAATAAATTTTGGCGGATGGTCCAGACGGAACCCACTGCTGAAATTTTCCACAACAATAGCTTTTACAGCTACAAGGGTAAGCCCAGTTTCAGGAAGGACAGGTTTGGGCCGAATAACAATGGCAAGCATGATGGTTGTGTCCTCGGTGCTTTTTATCGCAATCATTCTCTTTACTTTCTATTTCCCTTTCATTGGTTCAGGAATTTCGACGTTTGTAATGCTGTACTATATGTTCCTGATGTCTTTCATTCTGTTTTATTCAATAATAAATGAAAGGATATGGATCGGATGGAACACTGTAAGACCCCACCTTGCGGTCAGGAACTATGTTTCCGGCAGGTTGTTTTTTCTGGCAGGTGTTTCATCGCCAGTATTTGTTTATCTGATTTACACATATTTCTCAAGTCCGTCTATTCTGCCATTTAGGGATTTTGCCATAGCAATGGCAGTTCCGCTGCTTCTGTTCTTCCCATTTTTTGTTTATGCAACAATACTCAACCTGAATGTCATAAAGGTCCAGTCCAGAACCTTTGGCGGGAGTTTGTCTGAAGGCACATTCATAGTATTTCTGCCACTTGTCATAGCATATATCATCCTGTCCATAACAGGAATTTTTCTAATCAATTTCGGCATTGCAGCAGTAATATTCTCATACGGGCTGATGGGGTGGCTCCTGATGAACAGGCGGGTCATGGAGAAGTCATTCTTCAACCTGGTGAAGCACGGTTTTACCTGAACTGATGTTATCTATTCTTCATGACAGGCAGGCCATAAGGAATTTTTCATTTAAGGGCGCTTCCGTTTACCATCCTGTTCAATGCAAAGTGACCTCCTCTCCTATCTTTCGAATGGGGCTTCCTGCTTCCACGGTTACCAGCGGAACCTCCACAGGCATGAATTCCCTCCGGTCCGGAGGTACTTTGATCTCCATGCTCAGCCATTCGACCTTATGGACACAGGCACGCATGGAGCTACATGTTATCCGACCTTCTTCCATTCTATCTGCATGTGAGCATGGTAATATTTCGAGAAAACATAGAAAAAGGTTTCACTTTCAACCCTTCCATTTCGGAAGGGGGGATTTCCCGCTCAATTTCGTTAAATTCCATGACAGTCCTGGAAATTTTTCACCATTTCAATATCATCATCACAGTAACCTGCATCGGAGTAGCCGTGCTTCCGGTAGAATACAGTTCCTATGTTATTCTGTTTTTGCACATACAGTCTGGCCCGGCGCACGCCTCTTGAACATAGAATCTCTTCTGCTGTTCTTAGCAGTTCAGAACCAAATCCTCGTCTTGTGAATCCTGGAAGAAAATAGAGCCTGGCAATTTCTGCTTCAGAATCATTTACAACTGCATGAATAAAACCTATCAGTTTGTTGTTCTGGAAAGCCCCAAGAAAAATACCATTCTGGCCGGAAGCAGATCGCGTGATCTGGTCAGAAATTGCATGTTTTGCGTATTTCTCCCTTATCCATGATTCTATGAATTCATGGGAATATATGCTCTGGTATGTCCATTCCCAGCTTAACGTGGCCACTTCAATGACCGATTCAACATCACTTTCCTTTAACTGGCGTATTTCCATTGTTGAACAAACAAATGGTTCAAGCAATATTAAAATACCTGTAGTTTAGTGAACCAGGAAGTATGTCACGATCTCCAGTCGCAAGGA
>DAJC01000046.1 GCA_002498845.1 Thermoplasmatales archaeon UBA509
CAAGCAGGACTTACTTATAGCTGTAAATGGGGCTGACCGGATTTGAACCGGTGACCTCCCGGTTATCAGCCGGGTGCTCAAACCATGCTAAGCTACAACCCCTGTTTCCAGAAATACTGGAAATGGAAGCCCCCTAAAATTGGAGGAGCCGTAATAAACATTTCGCAACCTAACAGTAGATATGCTTGTTCAGGTTCCAATATCTAATGGATTACTTCCTGTGGAAAATTTCATTCAAGTTTTCTGAAGAAGAGGCACATACCGGGCAAATCTCGCTGGATGACGGCTGGCCGCAAACTGCGCATTTTCCCACTGCCGTATCTGAGCCGCCCCGTATTGATGGCTTGATCCTGTCAAGGAAGTTCAGCAGCGCAAAACGTGTTCCAGGGGAGCGTTCTTCAAGTGTTTCCACAACGTCGCGAAACGTGTTTCTCTGTGCTTTTTCATAGTAAGGGCACCATGAAGCATCAAAGTCGATCCTCTTCAGGATGGCGTAAAGCATTACCTCTTTCTCGGGGATGCGCCTCAATGGCAGTATCCTCCTGACCATGCCTTCCCGGGAATCACTGTGCGGTGCCATCCTGGCAAGCCTGTCAACGTCTCCTCGGGCCACATTCATGAGTATTGACTGGGAGTAGTCGTCAAGATTCATGCCAAGAGCAACATAATCCGATTCAAGGGAGAGGCTTTCAAGATTCATCATCTGCCTCCTCATGGGGCCGCAGCGCGAGCATGGAATGGCGTCAGGGTTTTCCGAGACAACGCGATCCATGGTTGTGCCGAAATGATCCTGAAATGATATGGTTGAGTGCTCCACACCCAGCATCCTGGAAAGCATGCGTGCCTTCTCCAGGCCCGAGCTGCGGTATCCTTCAATGCCTTCATCCACTGTGAATGCCTTCAGCGTGACATTCTTCCTGCCCTTGAATAGCTCTGCTAGAGAATATAGGGTAACAGAACTGTCCTTGCCTCCTGAGATCGCAACAGATATTGTTATGTGGGAACCTGAAAATGATACCTGGTCCCTTATCTCCCTTCTGATTCTCCTGTCAACTGAAGCGATGAAGTGATCCGCGCAGAGCATTTCGCCGCTGTACCTGGCCTCGTAAACAGCGTCCCTGCCGCAGATAGTACACTTCATGGAGGTGTATGATCATCTACATTATTGCTCTTTCCAATGCGGGTTATGAAGATGCGGTAAATTATGACTCATGGCTCAAACCACCGCGTGAACCTCAATGCCCACCATGGTACGGTGATCTGCCAGCAGGTCACAAAACAGTTCTCTCCTGTATCCCTTCTGCCTTTGCAGCTTCATATCCTGAGTTGAATGCTGCCAGGTTTGCCTCTGCTGCCTTCCCTGAAAATATCCTGGTTATCTCACCTTCCAGTATCTCCCTTGGGATTTCCAGAATGCCAAGCCCATACAGGAAACCTGCAATCACGGTGTTCACGGCGCGATAATTCCCTGCCGCCCTTGCGAGCTCCAGTGCGTTTATGCTGTGCAGTTTAACTTCCTTCTGTATGGCCCTGCTGATATCATCAATATCGGGATACTGCTTCCTGTTGATTCCCAGTGAAACAGGGGGTAGCTTTTCCGTGCTCATAACCATGATCGTGTGTGGTCCTGCCCTTCTGAGCGACCTGAGTGCTTCGAGGGGCTCCAGTGCCACGATTATATCCGCATCGCCGTCAGGCACAATTGGCGCATAATAGTCCCCAATCCTGACATCCACTGACACCGAACCTCCTCTCTGGGCAAGTCCGTGTATCTCTGACATTATTGCCTTCTGGCCCGCTGACATTGCCGCATTCGAGATCATGAGCCCCAGGGTCACCACGCCCTGTCCACCGACTCCTGCTATGATGATATTATGCTGCACCTGCATCACCCTCAAGTTCTATTGCATGGAATGGACAGACATAGGGCTGGGTGCATACGCTGCATCCGTCGCAGATATTTGGATCGATAACCACCTTGTTGCCCGATACGGACATGGCAGGGCATGCGAAGTTTGTAACACAATTCATGCAGCCGGTGCATTTATCAGGATTAACCCTGTACCTGACCTCAACCCCAAGCTTCCTGTTCCTGTTGTCACGGAGTATTGCACATTCACGCTTGGCTATGATCACGGACACTCCGTCATGCCTAAGCGCATCCATTACGGCAGTGAGGGTCTCCTTCAGGTCATACGGATCAACAACCTTCAGGAAATCAACTCCTGCTGATTTGACCACATCCTCTATGGATACTTCCCTTGTGGACGGTCCTGCAAGGGATAACGGAGTTCCGGGATTTGGCTGCCTTCCTGTCATGGCTGTAATATCATTGTCCATTATGACAAGGAGCAGCCTGGATTTGTTGTGCACAGCATTTATCAGGCCGGGGATTCCCCCATGGAAGAATGTGGAATCCCCAATGAAAGCAATTGCGCGCCTGTCCGTGGCTGCTGTGAGCCCGGAAGCAACACCAACCGACGAACCCATGCTGAGCATGACCGTCGCCTCGTCGAATGGGTCGTAGTCCCCCAGGGAATAACAGCCTATATCGGACGAATAAACAGGATCGCTGATCCTGAGCATCTTCACCGCCCTCTTGACGGCAAAATACGTTCCGCGGTGTGGGCATCCGGGGCACAGGACAGGGGGCCTTGCAGGCACATCCATGGAAAGCTGGCTCCTGCCGGCCGGTTCCTTCCTGCCAAGTGCAAGGATCTCCCTGAGTATTTTATCCACTGAATTGGGGGAAAGTTCATGGCTCATTGGGAAGACGCCATCGAGCTTTCCGATTATATTTACGCTCAGACCTTTTTTCTGAGCCAGGGACCTGCAGGCGGTCTCGATGACAGGGTCCACCTCCTCAGCCACTATGACTGTTGGATGCTTCTGCATGAATTCTGCCACCATCTTCTCCGGAAATGGGTTTATTATTCCCAGCTTCAGCACCTCAATGTCCAGCCCAAGCTTCTTCATGCTGTCCATCATTATGTTGAATGCCTCTCCGGACGCTATGATTCCATGCATTGATTCCGGATTTCCAATCCTGGTCACCAGCAGGTCCTGGTAATTCTCGCCGGATATCTTCTCCATCCTTGAGATCAGGGCTTCCTTGTACCTGTATGAATTTGACGGGAGTGCCACATACTTGCCTGGAGGAGCTGGTATATCCTCCCTGTGCCTTTCCTGTATTTCACCCATGACAACGGAGGAACGCATGTGGCTTGTCCTGGTGGTTGTCCTGAACATTACGGGCAGACCTTCCCTTTCAGATATCATGAATGCGATCTTCAGGAAGTCCTTGGCCTCCTGCGGGTTCGAGGGCTCAATTAATGGCAGATGGGCAAGCTGCGCATATATCCTGTTATCCTGCTCATTCTGGGACGAAAACATTGACGGGTCGTCTGCCGTCATTATTACCATTGGAGCTCCTGTGCCGGTATACGCTATGCTCATGATGGCATCCGCAGCAACGTTCATTCCAACGTGCTTCATGAATACAAAGGACCTGAGGCCCGATATGGAAGCGGCAAAGGCAGATTCAACGGCCACCTTCTCGTTCACGGAGAATTCAAACTTCAGCCCAGCCTTTCCCGCTATCTCGAATAGAACATCGCCAACCTCGCTTGATGGAGTGCCGGGGTATGTGGTGGCAACATCGACGCCAGCCTCTATGACACCACGGGCTATTGCCTCGTTTCCAAGGAGAAAAAGCCTGTCTCCCGGTTTTGCCTTGAGGATACTGTCATATGATGACATTTACTGCACATTATGATGATCAATTTTCGGTTATTTCAATGCGATCCCTAATGCTGTGTCAGTCAATTCCACTCATGGCGCCCATGTAACCTGATTGGATTCAATATTCCACGGATTGCATGTGCAGGAATGTTAATCTGCTGAACCTCAAGTCTCTTGATTACCTGCTCAAAAAATTACATGAGAATTTTAAAGTAGGTTTGCATCAGCGTTTCATGTCCATGAAAAAAGCACTGTTTTACATTGTAGCTTCGGAAAAGGATCGAGCAGCCATGGGACTTACAGTGGCAAGAAGGGCCGCTGAACACAAAAGATTCAGCGACGTGAAAGTAATACTGCAGGGCGAGAGCGAAAAGCTCCTGCTTGATGAATCACCCGGAATCAAGGACAACGTTGATTACCTCATAAAGAACCACCACATTGATTCAGCCTGCAAATTCGTTGCAGAGAAATTCACGCTCACTGAGCCCATACTGAAAAAGGGTGTTGATCTCCAGCCTGCTGGAGAGAGGCTTGCCGCCCTTGTAAATGATGACTATGTGCCAATAGTGTTCTGAGTGGGTTAAATTAATTTCAGACAGCATTCAATGAAGCTGGAATGCACGCATATGGGGACGGCCTGCAGTACGGGCGGATTAACCTGCCCTGATTGAAGGCTGAAGTCCCCCGATGCAGGCACTGGCAATTTTTCGTTAAGGTGTTAAATATGCAGGAAAACACAGAACAGATGTTCAGGCAGGTGATGAGGGGCTATCCAACCGGAGTCACAATTGTGACCTCCCTTTCTGAAGGAAAGCCTGTAGGCGGTACCATGAACTCCTTCACGATCTCCAGTCGCAAG
>DAJC01000013.1 GCA_002498845.1 Thermoplasmatales archaeon UBA509
ATTCAGCCTGCTTCCCCTGACAATTTTTTACATAACAGACAGACTGCAGAAAGCAATATGGCCGTCATTCACCCTTTCGGGCCAGACTGAATTTTCAATCGTTGCATGGCTCGTGATGCTCCCTGTCATGTGGTATGCCACCCATCAGGCACTGAATCATCTGGCTTTTGTTCAGGGAGGCGTTCTTACTTCACGTAAAGGTGTCAGGTCAGCAGTAAAGGATCCGGAAGATTAGGAGTCCCCATCACGCTTTGGAAGCCACAACTGATCTTACTGAACTGCCAAGGGAAGTGATCCTGAAGGACCGCTTCAGCATGAGGGAATTCAGAACCACACTTGTTGAGCTGAGCCCCATTGCAAGCGCAGAGAGCATTGGCAGGAAGGAATAGATGCCGAGTCCGAAGGCGGGCACAAGTATTCCGGCGGCAACGGGAATGAGAATGGTATTATATCCTATGGCCCACCCAATATTCTGCCTGATCTTCCTCATGGAGAGCCTTGCCATGACCATTGCTTCCGCGACAAGGGTTAGATCATCCCTGGCGAGAATCAGGTCGCCTGCGTCCATGGCTATGTCTGAGGCATTTGACACTGCAATGCCGGCATCGGAAGTTTCCATGACAACCGCATCATTTATGCCATCGCCCACAAATGCCACAAACTCCCCTTTTTCCTGGTAGCCCTGTATGATGGCAGCCTTCTCCTCCGGGGTGCATTCGCCCTCGTAGATATCAATGCCTGTGCTTCCTGCAACCGATTCAACAGCATCCCTTCTGTCTCCTGATACCATGGCAACCTTCATTCCCATTTCATGGAGTTTCGCCACAACACCAGGCATTTCAGGGCGAATTTTATATTCCATGAAAATGGTGCCAGCAGACACACCATCAACTGACATTGAGACGGCGGATCCTGTGGTCTCTCTGGACCTTTCCATGATGATCGTGTGACCTCCAACACTTCCCTGAATCCCGGTTCCAGGTTTCTCAGAAACATCCGACGCTGCGGATTCCAATGTGCCATGTTCCCTGCAGTATCTTGCTATGGCTCTTGCTACAGGATGGTTTGAATGGGATTCAATTGCGTATGCATATGAGAGAAACTCGTCCATTTCCATATTGGTCTCAATCCTTGCAATTGAGGGCACAGATTCTGTGACAGTTCCTGTCTTATCAAATACCACCATGGTTGTTCTGGCCAGCCTGTCAAGGACACTGGTATTCTTGAACAGAATACCTTTTGATGATGCCGTTGACGAAGTGATGAGCATGACTATTGGTGCAGCAAGCCCTATGGCACATGGGCATGCGATTACGACAACCGAAACAAAGGCAAGGACAGGAATGGAAATGTCCAGGCCTGTGCCACGCAGTATCATCGCCCATGTGATGGCAGAGATTGCAGCAGAAATCAGTACAACTGGAACAAAGTACGTAGAGAAAATGTCCGCAACTCTCTGTATCTTGGCACGGCCTGAGGACGCTGCCTGAAGCATTTCATAGATTCTGGATATGGTGGAATCCTGCCCTGCCTTTTCAACAAGAACTGTAATGGCACCGTTCATGTTTTTCATGCCGGATATTACATGGTCGCCAGGCTTTACAGTTAACGGCTCCTGCTCTCCCGTTATGGCGGATGGGTCAACATCGCCCGTTCCATCATCCACGGTGCCGTCGGCAAGAATGACTTCTCCAGCGCGGATGCTTATTCTGTCCCCGGCCTTCACCTGATCGGCAGGTATGTTCTTCACACCGCTATACGTGACAAGATGTGCTGTTTTAGGCATTATCTCCAGCAGTCTGGATGCAGCATCACCTGCAGACTTCTTTGTTACTGATTCGATGAAGCTTCCCGTGAGAATAAGCGTGATTATGAACGACGACGCATCGAAATAGACGCCTGATCCGGGAATGGCATTCCTGAAAAATGTTATGAATAAGGAGAAGAAGAATGCAGTGAGTGTTCCCAGGGATATCAGTATGTCCATATTCCCCATCCTGTTCTTTAAGGCCTGGTAGGCTCCACTGTAAAAACCAAGCCCTGCATAAAACTGCACCGGAAGGGCAAGAGCAAGAAGCACGTAGTCCTTTGCTGGAAAATGCGTTAAATATGTCAGCAGGAGGACTGGAAGAGAGAAAAGCCATGCCACAATAAGGCGCACTTTCAACCTCTTTACCTGGTCTTCCGGAGACATGAATTTTTCCATGCAATCTCTGGAACAGAAGTAATAGGTCTTGCCATTTTTTTCCATCTTCAGGGTCGAATTGTCCGGCACAAACATGCCGCAAACAGGATCAGTGGGCACTCATACCACTTCCATTATGCATTTCATGGTTACGTATGGTGGTATAATTCATAATCTGTTTTGAAACACAATGTATAATATTACCTGTAAAATATAACAATATGCAAAAGCAATCCAGGGAACTTGAACAGCGGGTGCTCATGATGCTGAAGGAGGATTCCAGGAAGAGCGTTGTTGATATTGCAGCGGAACTGGGAATCAGCAGGATCACCGCCCGGAAGATCATCGATGGCATGGTGGAATCCCGGGAGATCACCAGGTTCACTGTGGAATCAAGCAGTGACCAGAATGATCTCGCCCTGATCCACGTGAGAAGCGGAACCGTGATTCCCCATGATCTGGTACTGGAAGAATTCGATCTGATTGACGGAACATCACTGGTACTGGTTTATCTGGAAAAAATAGCTTCTGTGAAGGATCCAGGGATAATTGATGTACAGATTGTATCCCACAGGAAAAATGGAAGCCCTGTGCCCAGGTACCCATCCCTGCACTGCGATTACTGTGATGCAGAGATCAGGGGAACGCCAATTTCCGTGAAAAGCAACCGGAAAACTTACTATGTCTGCTGCCCGAACTGCGAACGTGACATGAAGAGAAGGCTGGAAAGCATTGAACGCACACAGCAATGAAATGTATGAATGGAATTAGAAAAGAATATGGAGAAATATGATTCTTCAATCTATTTGAAGCTGCATGGAAAACATTTTCAGCGTGCAGCCAGAATCATCGAATGATTCTCATCTTGTGTATTTCAATGGATTCTTTTCAAAGGTCTCCTTGCACGTCTCATTGCAGAAATAGTAGGTCTTACCCTTGTAGGATGTCTTCAGTGGCGTGTCTTCCTTCACTTTCATTCCGCAAACAGGATCTATTGCCATAAATGCTTATTGCGCCCCTTTATTTCAAATGCGCGTTGAAGTTATGCAAACTGAAACGGACTCGTGTATACAGAATGTTATTGCGTTCTCGCAGCCATCTTTCCCAGTCTTTGCACTGAGGGACGCGCCGATGGGTGCAGGAGACTGTTTTTGAGGTTTTGAAGCAAAGCCCCTGTGACAGTGCATACTGCAAAACATAATGATAAAAGCAAAGCAGATTGATGCTTGGATAAAATGATGTGGCGCAATGAACTCCAAAATGTTTAGGTATCCCTGTGGCAATCATATCATATGAAACCCAATATCGCACTAAAGCGCGTCTATGAAAGCGTTGGAGACGATGGCTTCAGGGTGCTTGTTGAACGGCTCTGGCCAAGGGGCATATCCAGGGAAAAGGCCCATGTGGACTACTGGGCCAGAGAAATTGCGCCCAGTACTGAACTGAGACGCTGGTACTCCCATGATCCGGATAAGTGGGTTGAATTCAGAGGGAGATACATGGAGGAGTTAAGGTCAAACCATAAACTTGCGGAATTCAAGGATGCTGTACTCAGCCATCCCATGGTTACATTCCTCTTTGCATCAAGGGAAACGGAGAAGAACAGTGCAAGCGTCCTGAGGGAGTTCATCCTTCAGGATATGTGATTAATCCAGGGAAGATCTATAGCACCGGCACTTTCTCCAGCTTCTCAAGTTCCTCAAGTGTGCGCTTTCTTATCTGCGAAGGTGATGGATATTTTCCCACGGGTTCGCCGGATTTCAGGTACTGTTGCATGACCGGGGTCATATTGCCTCCGCACTGGCAGGTCTTAACATCCTGGCCAAATGGCACAACAAGGGTGCTGTAGCAGCGTTCGCATCTGAGCACCTGCTTGGCACCGGAGAACTTTCCCCTCTTGGTGAGCGGCTCTCCGTTCACCTCCACTATGTCCATTGCAAAATCGAAGGGCCTGGCAGAAGAGATGGATGTGCCTATGCCGAATGCGGAAACACCTGCTTCCTTAAGTTCCCTGAGATTCTCCAGCCTGAGGCCTCCGCTGGCCATTATCTTGACATGCCCATATCCCCTGAGGTCAAGCTCCCACCTGATCTCACGTATTAGTGCGGCAAAATTGCCCCTCCTTGATGACGGTGTGTCAACCCTGATGAAATCCAGGTCTGGTATTGTGGACGCAGCCTCAATGGCAGCAAACTTCTCGTCCATGAATGTGTCTATGAGCACTGTTTTTTTGCCGGGTGCAGCCGATTTTACTGTGAGGTCCCATGCCTTTCTGTCTCCCATGAGCAGTGCAAGGGCATGCGGCATTGTGCCAACTGGATCTGTCCCGGTGACCCTGCCGCCAAGTATTCCGGAAACCCCATCCGCACCACCAATGTATGCGGATCTGTCAATCATGGGCGATATTGCAGGATGCATCCTCCTTATGCCGAAGGAAAAGAATGGAGTGTCGCCCAGTTCCTTCCTGATCTTTGCGGAGTAGGTTGAAATGCCTGACGCCTGGCAGATGAAGCCAAGTATGGCAGTCTCCAGGTTCCCGAAGCTTGAGTATGGGCCTTCCACTCTCAGGAACGGTACAGGTGTTCCAGTGGAATCACGGGGTGGCACTATTGTCCCCTCAGGTATGGCGTAAACATCAAGACCCTTGCCCCTGAGAAGATGAATTACCTCATCAAGCCCAGAGAAGTTCACCCAGGTGTCAAGGGGCCCCGATACAGTTACCTCTGCCTTCACGCGGTCGCCGGCTTCCGATCCTGATGCGCTCAGGCTTCTCTGAAAATACACGTCTGAGGCCAGTCCTTCCGAAATTTCTTTCTCCGATGCAATATTGTAGCCTGTCATAATCCTTTCACAGTTCCTTTTGAAATTCATCACTTGTTGTTATTCTGAAGCCATAGTTCCGGGATATAAATTCCATGGCATCCTCATGGTGCTTTTCGTCAATGGCAGTGCAGAGGTCGGCAAGCACCACGGCGCCATAGTTGTTGAAAAACGCACCGGAGCAGGTGTGCAGCACACATATGTCTGTGCTTATCCCGAATATTACAAGATCCGTGACATGTCTTGCCCTGAGGTATCCATCAAGATCTGTCTGGAAGAATGCATCATAATGGCGCTTTGTGATCCTGTACCCGCTGATGGCCTCAAGTGCCGGATAGAGGCGGGAGCCAGAGGTGCCCGCAAGACAATGTTCGCCCCATACGGCGAATTCAGGATCATCCTTAACATGTGTGTCCAGTGTGAATATCACCTCTGATCCGGCGGGAAGGCTTGAAAGAAAGCGCGCTGCCCGGTTTGCCACGTCAACAGCCCTCTGGGACCCGAATTTCCCCGTGACAAAATCATTCACAAGGTCCACCGCAACATATGCACGCTTCACAAATCATCCCCTCCTTCTTCAGAATTCACCCACCATGCTGTGTCACTGCCGTTATCCTCTATGTACACTCCCATTTCCAGCAGCCTGCTCCTTATGGAATCTGCCAGCTGGTACTGCTTTATTGCTCTGAGTTCTTTCCTTATATTGAGGAGAAGCTCCACAGTTCCGGAAACTGTCGCATCAGAAGAGCCCCTCCTGATGATTCCTGCAAATGAATCCACCCATTTCAGGACGCTGTATGCCTGATTGAGCTCGTCTTTCCCAAGATGTTCAAGATCTGCGTTCCAGGACCCAACAAGTTTAATGACATCGCGGAACAGACTGCGGAAATCCATGTTATCCTGAATTATTGAGTCCAGTGATGCAATGAGGTCATAGTCCTTCCTGTATTTCGCACGGTCTCCAAGTTTCAGGATTACCTTATTGTAAAGGATTGAGATCTGGCTTACATTCCTTCTGGCCTCCTGGAGCAGGGATTCGGAATAGTTCAGGGAACTGCTGAAGTTAGCGTTCAGAAGTGCGAATCGAAGGTCTTCTGCCCTGTATGACCTGAGAACCTCTCTTATGGTGATGAAGTTCTTCAGGGACTTGCTCATCTTCTCATCATTCACGTTTATCATTCCAGTGTGGATCCAGTAATTCACAAGGCGGTCTCTTCCGCTTATTGAACGTTCAATGGCGATCTCCGCGTCATGGTGCGGAAATATGAGGTCCATCCCCCCTCCGTGGATATCATACACCGGCCCGAAGTATCTGTCGGTTATGGCAGTGTCTTCAATGTGCCAGCCAGGCCTGCCCTTACCCCATGGTGATTCCCAGTATGGTTCTCCCGGCTTCATCTTCTTCCATATGGCAAAGTCCCGGGGATTTTTCTTGGTGGCGGAGCTATCGGAAGAAGGCAGCAGAGTGTCCGGATTCTGCCCCCATAGTTTTCCGTAATCCGGAAACTTTGATATGTCGAAGTACACGCCGTCATCTGTTTCATAAGCTATTCCCTTCTTTATCAGTATTGATATCTGGTTCAGAATCTCTGCAATGTGGTCCGTTGCGTGTGCAAAGAAGTTAACGCTGTCCACCCTGAGCCCTGACATTATATTATGGAATTCTTCGGTGTAACGTCTGGAAATGACATCATAGCTGACGCCCTCAGCATTGGCGCGATCTATGATTTTGTCGTCAATGTCAGTTATGTTCTGCAGATAGAACACCCTGTACCCGGATGTTCTCAGGTATTTCACAAAAGCATCGAAGAAGATGTACGTCCTGGCATGGCCTATGTGAAAATTGTCCTGTACAGTCGGTCCGCAGACAAACACCCTTATGACCCTATCCTCAGGGAGATCGAGAGCAACCCTGGCCCGGGCCATTGTATCATAAATCCTCATCTGCCTGGAACCATATTGCACTGAGATAATAAAATTCACCCAGTGGGTAACAGAGGGGCATTAAGCATGGAACATGGAAAATTAATAGCAACTGCAGGTTTACATAGGGATGGAGGCAGTTCCCGTAGAGAATAGGAGAAGAATTCAGGCAGGAGGAATCGTTCTTGCAATCATCGGAGCATCCCTCTGGGGCCTTTCCGGGACACTGTCATCAATCCTCTTCAAAGATTACGGCATGCCTTTCTCGACCCTTGTATCCCTGAGGATGATACTTGCCGGAATAATTGCTCTGGCTGTATTGCGCCCAAAATTCCCGAAAAGATCAGTAAGCAATTTCCTGTTCTTTGCAGTGGCAGGCCTTTTTGGTGTCCAGATAACATACCTTGCAACAATCAGCTACTCCAATGCGCCAACTGCCACTCTTCTGCAGTATCTGTTCTTTCCCATGGTGATGGTATATGAAGTTGCCAGGGGGAAAGTCAGCCTTACCGCAGGGATACTGGTATCCGTGGCCCTTGCGCTTGGCGGAACATTTGAGCTCACAACCAGCTTTCCCAGCCATTCAGCTGCCATAATCCTCAGCCCGCTTGCCCTGGTTTTCGGACTGCTGTCGGCCCTGACTGCAGCCCTGTACACAATAATGTCCGGGCCGCTCATAAGGCAGAATGGCACGCTCCCGGTGATCACATGGGCGTTCATAATCGGCGGAGCCTTCTCCATTGTCTTCAGCGCGAATGTCAGCTATGCATATTTCTCAGATATAAATGTGGCCGAATTGCCCGCCATCGTGACCCTGGTGCTCCTGGTGGCAGTGTTTGGCACACTTGTGGCTTTTGGCCTCTATATAAGGAGCATGCAAGAGATCACTGCCACTCAGGCTTCCCTCGCCGGAACAATGGAGCCCATCACAGCTGCACTGTCGTCTGCAATCCTTCTGGGAATATTCCTGACGGGTTTCCAGTATGTGGGAGGCGTGATGATAATCATGGCCATAATCATAGTTCAGCTTTTCTCTTTCAGGCCAAAGACCGCAGCTGAATAAATCATTCAGATTTTATAGGTTTCTGCAATGAGGGATGGCATGATGGCAGGCTTAAACCGAAAGGACAGGCAGCTCATAGGCGCTGTTGGTTTCATGGAGGTGGTCCGAATGCTTGGCATCTTCCTCATACTGCCTGTGCTTGAAGTATATTCCGCAAGCCTTACCAAGTCAGTAATACTCATTGCCCTTGCATTTGGAGCATACGGGCTTGCCTCGGCAATTTTCCAGAGTTTCTTCGGAATCCTTTCGGACAGGATAGGCAGGAAAGCCGCCATAATAATAGGTCTCATACCCTTCATCGCAGGCAACCTTCTCACCTTCGCAGACCACACCATACTCATGCTTATTGCTGGCAGATTCATCGCAGGTGCGGGTGCCATAGGGTCAGTGGCCACAGCAATGGTCCAGGAAAACGTCCCGGAACAGAAGAGGAATGCTGCCATGGCCCTGGTGGGCATTCCGGTTGGAATTGCATTTCTCATAGGCCTGCTCCTTGGTCCGGAGCTTGGATACGCAATCGGTTTTTATTATCTCTTCCTCATATCGGCTGTTCTGGGCGTTGCAGCCGTTGCCATAGTCATCCCACTGAAGGTGTCACAGAACAGGGTCGTGCACAGGCCATCGGCAATTTACGGCATCAACAGGGTCTCAGCTTCACTGGCCGTGGCCGGATTTTCAGTATCATTCTTCATGATACTGTTCTTCTATTACTTCCAGGTTTTCGCTACCAGAATACTGCTGCAGAATAACTACGTGCTACCCATTTTCATTCCCGGCGTCATCGGAGGCGGCATAGCCGTGATGATTGCAGGGAGATTTGAGGGAAAGCGCACCACGGTAATGGCCGTTGCCTCCATAGCAGTGATCCTGGTATCCGTGCCCATACTGTTTCTTGCACCCCTGCAGAAAAGTTCGCTGCTCATAATAGAGATTGGTTCTGTGGTATTCTTCCTTGGATATTCGCTGTATGAGATCGTGTTCCCAACTGCCATCACAAGGTTCGCATCCAAGTACCATTACGGTTCCAACCTGGGCATTTTCAATACTCTCCAGCATGTGGGGCAGTTCGCCGGTGGGACAGCCAGTGGAATAATTCTCGGGCTCCAGCTGAACAGGGGTTCCCAGATTTCGGCACTTGTCATCATGCTTGTGCTTATGGGTGTGGCCATGGTTCTTTCTGCAATGGTATACACCGGTTCAAGGACAGGCCGAATCACGGCGCAAGCATAGATCTCAGGCGGTCGCTTACTAAAAGTGAACCAATACAGACAATTCTTTCATTCTGCACATCCATAACCGACATCGAAGCATTCCTGATCTCAATGCCGAAGCTTTCCACCTCATCCAGGCCCAGGTAGCTTGAGATTGCCGCCCTTATGGGCATGGCATGGCTGACCAGCAGCTGCACGCCCCGGATGCCTTCAAGGACAGATCTCATCCTCAGAACCTGTGAATTCCAGGATTCCATTCCAAGCTCATCCCGTGAACCCGGGGGAAGACCCGCCATCATTGAGTTGTTGTAGGGCCCCATTCCAGATTCCGTAATATTGCTCTCTATGGCCGGCACCAGATCAATGGTGCTTCCGATAATATTTGCCGTCTGCAATGCCCTCTGTACCGGGCTGGACAGAATCCCATCAATGTGCAGCCCCTTAAGCTGCTCTGCCGTGAATTCCGCCTGCCGCATTCCCCTTTCGGTCAGGGGGTATCCGTTGATGTCACTGGATATGATCTTCCTGACGTTGGCTTCACTTTCACCGTGCCTGACAAGAATAGCAATGCGCACGCTGCACAATGCCTTCATAAAATATAAACAGTTCAGGGGCTACCATCAGATCAGGGAAACAGCCCAGAGGGATACGAGAGTCACTGTGAGCACTGGTAGTGCCAGTACGAAGCCAACCTTCATGTAATATCCGTAGGAGATCTTCATTCCCCTCTTTCTGTCAAGCGTGTACAGCCACAGTAGAGTGGCCAGGGACCCAACCGGAGTGAACTTGGGGCCGATGTCGTTTGCAATTACGTTGACATAGGGGAGGATGCCAGGGTGGGCAAAGCCTATGGAAAGATTTCCCAGCATCACGGACGGCAGGTTGTTCATCACGGAAGCCATCAGGGCAAAGAGATATCCGGAGAATATGTAAGGAAGCGGACCCCACAACCCTGAAAAGGATTCAATGGCTCCAGATATCACTGAAATGAGGCCGTTCTCGCCCAAGCCGTATACAATTATGTACATTCCAAGGGAAAAAAGCACTATCTGCCACGGCGCCTCCCTGAGTATTTTTCCTGTGTTTATCTTCCCCCTGATTGCCACTATGACAAAAAGGACGGCAATTGCAGGGACTGCAATAAATGCCACCGGTATCCCCAAAAGTCCGGTGACCGCATAGAGTGTTATGAGGACAGCCAGCACAGGCACCGCGGAGAGGAAGACTGCCCTGTCCCGGATTATTCCGTCCTGTATCCCGTACGTCCCTATCCTTGATGGAATGCTTTTCATGTAGAACGCGTACAGCACTCCAAGGCTAGCTGCCACAGACACCAGGTATGGCACAAACATCACAAGGGTGTAGTGGAGGAAATCAATGTGGAAATAGCCGGAAGTTATGATATTGACAAGATTGCTTATGACAAATGGCATGCTGGCTGTGTCCGAGATGAAACCTACAGCCATTATGAATGCAAGGTAAGCTTTCCTGTCCGCATCTGATCTGGACAGGAAGGAATACATAATTGGTGTCAGTACCAGTACGGCACCATCATTGGCAAAGAAAGCCGATATGACCGCCCCCAGCAGGATCATGAGAACAAAGAATTTCTTCCCAGAACCTCCTGAAAAACCAGCAAGCTTCATGGATGCATACTCGAAGAAGCCGACTTCATCATATATCAGGGACATTATTATTATGGCAACAAAGGTGAATGTGGCATTCCAGACAATATTCCATACCTGTATTATTTCAGGAATTGTTGTGATTCCCAGTATGACGGAAGCAGCTCCCCCTATTAGGGCTGAATACCCAATGCCAAGGTTTCTGGGTCTCAGTATTACCAGGATCATGGTGATCATGAATATGGCCAGGGACAGTGCAAACTTCAGTCCAAACAATGATAGCCCTTGCAGGCGCATATTCACTGGTTTTATAAATATTCCATCTGCCGCCAGAGTGACGGAATTGCCTGAATGTAACCTCTTCCTGCACATAGGTGTTAAGTTACACATCGTCATGGGGACAGATATATGACAGAATACACCAACAGACTGATAAATGAGAAGAGCCCATACCTGCAACAGCACGCCCATAACCCTGTGGACTGGTATCCATGGGGAGAGGAAGCCTTCAAAGAGGCGAAATCACGAAACAGGCCAATATTTCTCAGCATAGGATATTCAACATGCCACTGGTGCCACGTCATGGAGAGGGAGAGCTTTGAACATCCGCAGGTTGCAGATGTGCTCAACCGCACCTTTGTGTGCATAAAGGTGGACAGGGAGGAAAGGCCCGATCTTGACAGCACTTTCATGGCTGTGAGCCAGATGATGACCGGTACAGGCGGATGGCCCCTGAACATAATCCTGACACCCGATGGAGTCCCAGTTTTCGCCCTCACTTATATTCCAAGGGAAAGCAGGGGCGGACAGGTGGGCATTATTGATCTTGCGAACCAGATCAACGAGCTGTGGACTGAAGGGCATGAGGATGTGGAAAGAAGGGCACAGGAAGTGCTCTCCAACCTGAAGAACATGAATGCCCACTCACCGTCAGGAACTCTGGGCAATGACGTTCATGAAAAAGTCTTCAGGCAGATGTCTGAATACTTCGACAGCGAGTACGGAGGTTTTGGGAGTTCACCAAAATTCCCGTCACCCCAGAACCTCATGTTCCTGCTCAGGTACCATCACAGGACGGGTGATAAAAAGGCCCTTGAAATGGTGACCAGGACGCTGTCAGCAATGAGGAATGGTGGAATCTTTGATCACATCGGGTACGGGTTTCATCGTTATTCCACAGATCCTGCGTGGTTCCTTCCCCATTTTGAGAAGATGATATATGACCAGGCTTATCTGATGATGGCCTACACTGAAGCCTATCAGGCCACAGGAGATCATTCCTATGAAAGGGTATTGGGCGAAATATTCACCTTCCTTGCCAATGAGATGATGTCATCAGATGGGGCTTTCTACAGTGCCCTTGACGCTGATAGCGAGGGTGAGGAGGGAAAATTCTACACGTGGAAAGCATCGGAAATCATGGCTGTACTGGGGCAGGAGGATGCCAGCATATTCATGCAGGTCTACAATGTTGACCCGGCAGGCAACTACCTGGAAGAAGCCACTGGCAGGAGCACGGGGAAGAACATACTGCATCTCACCGGTTCACTGGATGATGAGGCAGAGAGGCTGGGCATATCAACCAAGGAACTCCAGGAAAGACTGTCATCCATGAGGGTAAAACTCCAGGAATACAGGAACAGAAGGGTGAAGCCGCACAGGGATGAAAAGATACTTGCTGACATGAATGGCCTGATGATAGCAGCACTGGCAAAGGCATACAGGGCAACCGGTGATTCAAGGTTTCTGGAGGCATCAAGTAAATGTGCTGATTTTGTCACCGGCAGGATGATGAAGAATGGCAGGGTATTCCACAGGTTCAAGGATGGTGAAGCAGCAATACCGGGATATCTGGATGATTATGCTTTCCTTTCCTACGGCCTCATAGAACTCTTTCTGTCAACAATGAATGCGGCATATCTGTCCATGGCTGTTGAAATGGCCTCAACCATCCAAAGCCACTTCGAAGATTCCGCCAGTGGTGGTTATTTCTTCACTGCGGACGACAGCGAAAAGCTGCTTATACGGATAAAGGAAGGTCATGATGGTTCTTATCCTTCCGGAAACTCTGTTCAGATGCTGAATCTTGCCAGGCTGGGAAGCATTCTGTCAAACGACGAGTACCTCTCCCGGGCGGAATCCACTGGCAGAGCATTCGCAAGTGATATTTCAAGATCTCCAATGTACTTCAGTTTCATGGCTCTTGCCATTGATTACCTGAAAGGCGGAAGTTATCTTGTCAAGACATCCATTCATAACCCTGAAATGGAAAAACTGAAGGTAAAGATGTGGAGAGGATTTTATCCGGACGCGGAACTTGTTATGATCAATCAGGATGATGCCGATTTCATGCGGGTACTGGATGAGCCAGTCTCAGCTGGTAGTAACAAGAACGGGAAGGAGATAATGATATGCACGCAGATGAACTGCCTTCCGCCGTCAGAGAATGTGGAGGCAGCCATTGCAGTGCTTGATAAAAAAAGGTGATCAGTTTGTTGGGCTGCCTGATCCTATGACCCCATTTGTCCTGAGATCAACCAGTCGAATTTCTGTGACGTAGGTGGCGTTGATCTTACCGCCCTTGTCCGATGTACTGTGCGTGAGATCTATTATGGTGGTGCTGGACAGATAGGATCCTCCTGCCACTGAGACAGTCCAGTTATAGCCTGTTCCATTATCGGTTATACTGGGAACGGCTGCACCAAGCACCACATTGGTTACGGTTCCATTGGAGTTCACTATTTCCATTTCCGTGTAGTTCAGTGAAAGATTTCCGCCGAACTGGTTCACATAAACCCGGTAACTGTGCAGGCTTCCGGCCGATGTGTTGGTAACAGTTATGTCGCCAAGGGGAGTTGAAGCTCCAAGGAAAGTGGTATATCCTCCAAGTATTGTGTAAAGGGTGGCTGCGAGCACCACGGTAATGGCAACCAGAAGTATTGTAGCTATGATTGGTGATACTGCCTTATCATCCTTCCTTATTACCCGTTTCATATGATCACTTTTGAAGTAAATCTATACCAGTGGTATATATTTAAAAGTTATCTCCATAGAATCGGGCTTTCGCGTGCATGAAATAATTTCATTGCCACATCGGGACCAGTAAATTTAATGTTCTTGAGATGATGTATCAAACTATGTATGTTCGCAGGCTTGTATTTCAGATATAAAAATGTACTTAACGAAGGTCTGTTCGAGAAAATTTCGCCAACTAAAGTGTCAGCAATGGACTTTCCCAGTATGATATAAAATAGATTTTCAGTTGCCCTCCCGTTTCCAGGAACAGGTGAATCTCATCCCATGCTTCTCCCTCTTCATAACCCGTTCTCAGCATCAGTCCCTTCAGCAAAGGCATTTGCAAAATAGCTTGAAGGAAACAGGCTGATTCATATTCCTCTTCAAGAATGATGACCATGCTCTAATAATTCAGACAATACAGTTCTGTGCTGCAAGAAATTGCGATATTTCACATGTGGTCTACCTGGCAAGTTCAAATTTCGCATTGCACGAGAAGTGCTCTCCAGGGGACACAGTGACAAGTCCAATGTGGTTATTGAAGGCATCGGGAGGGGCAACCATGGGCTCCACTGCAACAGATTTTCCTGCGGAGTATTTACCGTTGTACACCACAAAGTAAGGCATGTTACGGGTTTCAATATTTATGGAATGAGTGCCAAGCATCAATGTCAGCCTGTTTCCCATGAGGAAACAGTTGTCAAGGACCTTTCCTGAATCCGATGACAGGAGATCAGCACCTGTTTTTATGAGATTTCCATCTGGAAAGTATTCATCAGCGTACTCAAGCATTTTTATCTCCTCATAAGCTCTGATCTGCCACCGGTCCTTAAAAATGAAGTAGGGATGCATTCCAGGTGAAAGCGGCACTGGTAATTCACCGGAATTCTGGAAATCCATGGAGACCTCAAATGAGTCAGTGTTCAACAACATCCTCACCTTAACCTTCACACCATCTGGATATCCCTCATTTCTGATATCAGTGGATAATACAGTTTCATCTGCCTCCGTCAGGACGTCCCAGTCAAGTGCCCGTGTCAGCCCATGTATGCTGTGTTGCCCATTATTTTTTGGAAGATGGTATTCCTTTCCATTCCATGTGTATGAGGCGTTCCTGACCCTGTTTGCATATGGTATCAGCAGGGCAGCCCCGCCATGGGTCTGTTCACCGTCTGGAGTTTCCATGAGTATATCCACACCTGATAGGCTGAGTGATTTTACGTAAGCTCCAATGGAATTAAAAACCAGTCTGCTCCCTCTGTTTTTTATTTCATGAACCGTCATCTTTCTTCACACATGCCGAAAAGGGTCAATACCAATAAAGACATGCATCCTGGAATTGAAGGACATCCAGATCGACGAAAACGTTTACCTCTCTGACCTTTACTGCGTATATCTACGGGATATCTCCGCAGTTGTGGTATCCGACCTCCATCTGGGGTTTGAAGAGGAAATGAATCTTCATGGGCTTTTCCTTCCAAAGCTCCAGCTCAGTCATGTTGAAGGAGTGATGGACAGGATTCTCGAAAGATACAACCCGGAATCAGTCATAATCAATGGAGATTTCAAGCATGAATTTTCCAGGAATCTCCCCCAGGAATGGGATGATATAGTGCATTTCGTGAACCGTTATGCTGATTCCACAAAGCTGAGATTCGTAAGGGGAAACCATGATAACTATCTCATAACAATCCTGAAGAAGAAAGGCATTGAGCTTGTTGATAACATAGAAACTGAAAACTATTATATTTACCACGGAGACAGGGACGCAGGACTCAGAAAACTCACCATACTCGGGCATGAACACCCCTCTCTGGTTCTGAGAGACAGGATTGGTGGGATTTTCAAAATTCCTGCATTCGTATACAATAAGGATTCCAGGATACTCATAACCCCTGCGATGAGTTTCTTTTCCTCTGGCACGGATGTTACACAGAGTTTGCTCAGTGAGGAGCACTTTACACCAGTCCTAAGACATTCAGATTCCCGTAAATTCAGGGTATATGGCATAACGGAAGAATTCGGGATTGTGGATTTTGGTTATGTGGGCGATCTTCATGACAGTCGCCAGGATTTCCGGTAAAGTTTTCAGGCGTGTGAATCGCGGTGTGCATTAAATTCATATAAATGTAAGCCATAAACGTGGGAGCCCCGATAGTGTAGCGGCCTATCATACGAGCCTGTCGAGCTCGTGACACGGGTCCAAATCCCGTTCGGGGCGCTTATAAAATTCCATAGGCTCATATACAAGCATTACCGTTTTAAGGGCTTGCTTAAATATTCACGAATGAAAGTTTGGAATATATTAATAAATGAATAATATTATTGATGCTTTTGTCGCGTAAGCCTGCATTGATTAGCCAGTGGAGATTAGATGAATGGGTCCCCAGAAAGAGTTCTATGCATAAAAACGTTCAATAATGATAAGAAATTCAAGTTTGCATGAGACAGGTTGTCAGGGGAAAATATATTTTCGACGGGGAAAAACTGTTGCAGGACAATGAAATTGTTGTTGAAAACGGTATGATAGTGGAGACCGGGACAAGCCTGAGAGGAGACAAGCTCGTTGATCTGGGCGATTCTTTCATAATGCCCGGCATGACAGACGCCCACATCCACCTGAGCGGTGCCGAATCAGGAAATCTTGTAATGGAGTACTTCACGGTGGATGGAAGAGACAGGCTTCTTCGAACTGTACCATGGCTTGCAAAACTTCTCAAATCCGGCTTCACATCTGTGCGAGATTGTGGCGAAGGCAATTCAATATATCTGAGGAATGCGGTAAATAGGGGCATAATTACTGGCCCGGACATATCTGCAGCCGGAACTCCCCTGAGTCAGACATTCGGCCATGGGGAATTCTCACATGTTACACCGGTTGATCTGAGTGAACAGATGGGGCTAGCTGAAATATGCGACGGCGTGGATGAGTGCATAAAGTCCACGAGAAACGTCCTCAGAACTGGATCTGACTTCATCAAGATATTTTCCACAGGTGGAGTACTGTCACAGAGGGATAGGCCGGATCATGAGCAGTTCACTGTTGAGGAGATAAAGAGTATTGTCAGGGAAGCTGAAAAGGCTGGAACTTATGTGGCTGCCCACGCACACGGCGACAGAGGCGCAAGAAATGCAGTTGAGGGGGGAGTAAGGACACTGGAGCATGGAACTCTTGTTGGAAGTGACACTCTGAAGCTCATGGCCAGGAAGGGAGTGTCCATGACACCAACTCTTGCAATACAGGAACTTATCGTGAGGCATGGAAGGGAACTTGGAATCAATGAATGGGGCATGGAGAAGATAAAGGAAGTCAGGGAGGGGATTGCAAAGGTTGTCCCGGAAGCAATGAGACTTGGAGTCAACATTCTCTGCGGCACGGATCTTGGGTTTATCACAGGTAAGGAAATAGATATTGGCAAGAACTGGATGGAAATGATTTTGATGACCGAGATATGTGGCCTGACAAATGAAGAGGCCCTCAGGACTTCAACAGGAAACGTCAGCAGAATGGGGCTTAAACAGGGGAGAATAATGAAAGGATTCCCTGCCAATATTGTGTCCATTGATGGGAATCCAGTTGAAGACATCAAAGATCTCAGCAGAGTGAAACATGTTTTCCACAGGGGGGTTGAGATAAATTGAGAGATATGAATGACGAGATGAAATCCCAACTTGAAAAATATTCAGAGTTCCTCAGGATGCCATCCATATCTGCACAACATAGCCATATAAGGGAGACAGCAGAATTCCTGTCAGATCTGCTTGATGACAACGGAATAGGCTCTGAGATAATGGAAACAGATGGACATCCAGTTGTATTTGGAAACTATGATGCGGGAAAGAAGAAAACTCTTCTTGTCTACAACCACTATGATGTGCAGCCTGTGGATCCCGTGGATGAGTGGAAAGTTGACCCATTTTCAGCAGAATTGAGGGGAGATCGAATATACGCCAGGGGATCATCCGACAACAAGGGCACGCTTATGGCAAGGATTTTCGGTATTCTCAAGGCTATCAGGGAGAACAAACTCAATGTGAACCTGAAGTTCCTGTATGAGGGGGAAGAAGAGACTGGGAGCCCCTCACTGGAAAAGTTCGAGGAGAAGCATCGAGAAATTCTGAAGAGTGATTATGTAATAATGGAGGGCAGCACTGTAGGCATTGAGGGAAGGCCGGTCATTTCCCTTGGCGTAAAGGGGCTCGTTTATGCAGAACTGAGGGAAACGATTGCCTCCTCAGACATGCATTCATCCAATGCAGCCATAGTTCCAAACGCTGCATGGAATATTGTGCTGGCACTGGCAGAACTATATGACGGCAAGAAAGTCAGAATCCCAGGTTTTTATGAAAAAGTCAAACCACTCTCTCAGAAGGAGAAGACCATACTCTCCATGTATCCCTTCGATGTCAGGGAATACATGGAATCATTCGGGCTTAAATATCTGAAATATGAAAACAGGCAGGATATTGTGGAGGCTCTCTTTGGAAATCCAACCTTCAACATAGACGGCATATTATCCGGGTACACCCAGGAGGGAAGCAAAACGGTCACGCCAAGGAAAGCCATGGTCAAGGTTGATTTCAGGCTGGTTCCAGATCAGAATCCCCATGAGATTTTCGGGCTCATGGAGAGGTCATTGAGGGATACTGGATTCGAAGGAGAAATTGTCCCCATGGGTCTTGAATATCCTGTGAGAACCTCTCCGGACTCTGGTCTTGCCAGAGCCATGATTGAGTCTGCCAGAAAGGTTTACGGAAAAGATCCCATTGTGATGATCAACAGCCCAGGGACGCAACCCATGGCATTTTTTACAAGGAATCTTGGGATTAAGGAGGCCGTGAGTGCCATAGGCGTCGGAGATCAACGCTCCGGGGCACACGCACCGAATGAAAGTGTGGACGTAGATAATTTTTTCAGGGCCATAGAACATGCCTGCGCCTTCCTGGAGGAACTGACCTGAAATATTCTTGTAACTTCAGGTCCGGATAGCAGCAGTGCAGGAGTTGCTATACCAGATTCCTTGAGGGTTTAGGTCCTATGTCGCTTCTGTTGCAAAAACCTTAATAATATGCATGATTCCCACAGAGAATGACAGTGTCAAGCAATAACAACACGGAGACCTCAGGTCTTAGAAAAAATGCTCTTTCCATCAGAGACGTTGTATTTCAGGGTGTTGCTGCATCAGCTCCTGCAGGTGCAGCAGTGGCTACCATGACAGGTGCGGCAGCTTTTGCCCTGGGCTCTCTTCCCCTTACGGCAATCGTGGCATTGATCATAGTGGGCTTAAATGTGTACATAATCAATAGGATATCCACACATGTTGCGGGAGCGGGAGGATATTATGATTACGTCAAACTTGGATTCGGCAAGCACATTAGTGCTTATACCGGATGGTCTTACCAGTTTTATCAGGTAACCTCGCTTGAAGTGTGTTGCACAATTCAATAGGCATATGTCATCTCTCTTAGAACGTTGTAATACTGCACCTTCAGTGCAATCTCCTGAACTATGTAATCAGGCCTGTTGGCCTTGATTACCTCACCCATTGTACTATTGAGGCCTGAGAAATATGTCTCCACATGCCATCTTTTTCCATAACCAACGGATT